>JAYSYJ010000099.1:0-18365 GCA_043727675.1 Fimbriiglobus sp. | reverse complement strand
TGACGTATCAAGCCATAAGGCCATGTCATATAAAGGTTTGCGCTGCGAACTGCAGGGATACGTTTATAATGACTTAAGTCTATGTGTGGATGGGACTTAGGTCTCAATACGTCAACACGGCCTAGAAACAGCCGGATCGGTCTGCCCAAGCTTATTTGCATTCGTTTCAGAAATCCGAAACCAGATCGCTCCGTTATTTGCAACGACCTTTGGCGAAATCGAAACCCAATAATAGATATAACCCGCCTCGTGGTGAGTGCGTCCCAGGGTGCTGTGACAAGTTGATCCCAACATCCGAGGACCTCCTTTTGGCTAAGCCATTCGATGCCACGCTGAATGCGCTCATCGACCTGAGACCGGGCGATTGGGCCGACGGGTTTGCCCGATTGGTTGGAATTCCTCCCGGCCCCAGTGTCGTTTTGGACACCGACCTCGCCACTACGCTCCAGGCCGACAAACTGTTCCGGATCGACGGAATTCGACCGAGTCTGCTCCATTTGGAACTCGAAGCCAATCCTCGAACGGGTATTCCTCGCGATTTGATGCGTTACAATACCCTAATCGATCACCAGCATAGTTTGCCCGTCGTGTCGGTCTTGATCCTGTTGCGACCCAAGGCGTTGGCGAGTGATCAAACGGGGATTTATCAGCGACACGATGTGAATGGCGGTTTGATTGCCGAGTTCCACTACCGGGTCGAAAAAGTTTGGGAGCGGTCGGTCGACTTTTGGCTCGCAAGCGGGCTGTCCCTGAGTCCGCTGTCGATGCTGACGGATGAAGCGAGTATCAGGCTCGAGGACGCGTTGGATCGGTTCCGAAATCGTTTGAGGGATACCGTTACCGAAGAATCAGTTGCGAAAGTGTTGTTAGGTTCGTCGTATGTTCTGTGCGGACTGCGTTATGAGAAAGCACGGGTCGCGGAAACTTACCGGAGGTTGAACATGTTGATGGAAGAATCGACAACGTACCAGGCGATCCTTGAAGAAGGCCATTCCAAAGGCTTGACTCAGGGTCTAACTCAAGGGTTGACTCAGGGTCTCAATCAGGGTCGATGCGACGGGCTCAGATCGGTGATTCTCCGCCAAGGACTCAAGCGATTTGGCCCGCCGTCGGCAACGATTGCCGAAGAATTACAGGCCGAATCCAACATGGGCCAACTGGAGCTGCTTGTCGAACGCATTCTCGATGCCAGCGGTTGGGACGATCTCATGACAGGTGTGTGAAAATCGCAACGTGCTGGAGATTCACGTTATCCGGCCGGATTTGTCGTCTCAACCAACAATGTCGACTCATGGGCCGTAGCTTCTCAGTCATTCGAGATTATCTGTAAACTCAAAGCTAGAAACTGAGAGCGAGCCGCCCGATATGACCGCTGCCAAAGTTGTTTTACCCCAACCCACTTGGATCGGGGAACAAGATCTCTTTTTGTTCAACGAGGGAAGCCACGTTCGGTTATACGACAAATTCGGGGCGCACCCGATTGTCCGCAATGGCATTGTCGGTACGCAGTTCGCCGTCTGGGCACCGGCAGCACAATACGTCGCAGTCGTCGGCAATTTCAACGGCTGGGACCGCGGGGCCAATCCGTTGCAGCTCACCGGTTCCGGTGGCATTTGGGAATGCTTCGTACCCGGCGATCATGTAGGCGAGTGTTACAAGTTCCATATTGCCAGCCAATTCAACGGGTACACCGTCGATAAGACCGATCCGTTTGCGGTGCTGTGCGAAGTGTCCCCGAAAACGGCTTCGGTGGTCTGGAATCTCGATTACCAGTGGAACGACACCCCGTGGATGGCGAGCCGTGGACCGAAAAGTGCCCAGGAAGCGGCGATCAGTATTTACGAGCTTCACGTCGGCTCGTGGATCCGCGACGAGAAGCATCATTCGCTGAACTACCGCGATTTGGCACCGAAGTTGATCGCCCATGTCAAGAATCTCGGTTTCACCCACGTCGAGTTGATGCCCATCACCGAGCATCCGTTTTACGGCTCGTGGGGTTACCAAACGACCGGCTATTTCGCGGCGACGAGTCGTTACGGCACCCCGCAAGATTTGATGTTCTTAATCGACGAATTGCACCAAGCGGGGATCGCCGTGATCCTCGATTGGGTGCCGAGCCACTTCACCACCGACGAACATGGCCTCGGCTTCTTCGACGGGACGCACCTGTTCGAGCACGCCGATCCGAAGCAGGGCTACCACCCCGATTGGGGCAGCTACGTTTTCAACTACGGCCGGCATGAAGTCCGGAGTTTCTTACTTTCCTCGGCACTTTTTTGGCTCGACAAGTACCACATCGACGGTCTGCGTGTGGATGCCGTGGCGAGCATGCTTTATCTCGATTACTCCCGCAAAGAAGGGGAGTGGGTGCCGAACCAATACGGCGGCCGCGAAAATCTGGAAGCCATCGAATTCGTGCGGCGCTTCAACTTCGAAGTTTACAAACACTTCCCGGACGTGCAGACCTACGCCGAAGAATCGACTTCCTTCCCGATGGTCAGTCGGCCGACCTATTTGGGTGGACTCGGCTTCGGTTACAAGTGGGACATGGGCTGGATGCACGACACGCTCCAGTACGCTCAACGCGATCCGTTGCACCGGAAATATCACCACGGCGAGCTGACGTTCCGCATGCTTTACGCGATGAACGAGAACTTCGTGCTGCCGTTGTCACACGATGAAGTCGTCCATGGGAAGGGGCCACTCTGGGACAAAATGCCCGGCGACGAATGGCAGAAGTTCGCCAACCTCCGGGTTCTGTACGCCTATATGTTCGCCATGCCCGGGAAGAAACTCTTGTTCATGGGCGCCGAAATCGCCCAACGCCAGGAATGGAAACACGACGGCCAGCTCGATTGGTTCGTGCTCGATCACGAACCGCACGCGGGTGTTGAACAACTCGTCGGGGATCTGAACCGACTCTACGTGGCGGTACCCGCACTGCACGAACTCGATACCCAACCGGGCGGGTTCGAGTGGATCGATGCGAACGATGCCCAAGGAAGCGTTTACTGTTTCTTGCGAAAGCCGAAATCCGGCGAGGATCGTGTCCTCTGTTTGCTCAACTTCACCCCCGTCATTCGCGGGGGCTACCGAGTCGGTGTGCCCGGCCCCGGCTACTGGAAAGAAATCATGAACACCGATGCCGCACCGTACTGGGGCAGCAACGTCGGCAACAGTGGCGGCGTGCAAGCGGAAGCGGTACCGTTTCACGGTCAGCCGTATTCGTTCGTGGTGACCCTGCCACCGCTGGCCGGGGTCTTTTTGCAGGGTTCGGTGTTGCCCGCTCGCAAAGTTTGAAAGCGAACCATGAATGACGAGGCCGATCTCGAAGCGCGGCTGAGGTTGATCGAACCGAGGTGGCATTTCGTGAAGGAACTGGCGCTGGCCCAAGCGCATCGGTTACTTCGGGATCGCGGTGAACGAGTTCCACCATCGCTGCGTTTGCCACTGGTTCTTGCCACGAACGACGATGAGTTATGCAACTGCTTCCCGCCGTCGGTATTTGCTGAAGCGCAGTCTCAACTTGTCTTGGTCACGTTCCCGAATGATCGTGGGCTTCGGTATCAATCACTGAGCCAGCAACTGGCGCACTACTGGCGCGTGCTCTATGCGCTTCGTTTGCCCACCGTGAATATGCGGAAGGTTTGGCAATCGATCCCACACGTGTTGCAGCGCGAAGCCGAGGCCGTGTTGATAGCGTCCGAGCTGGTTTCAACCGATGCGACCCAAGCAGAACTTGCCAACGCATTCGCAGCGGATCTATTGACGACCGCTCGATTCGCCTCCGAAACTTTGGAATATCGCTATCCCAGTTATGCCAACTGGCCCGAATGGCGGGCACGTTTTTGCGATGGTTTCGACGAGACGACCGTATTCAATTCCACGCGTCCTGACGGTGCGTCCGACCCTCAACCGGATTCACTTCCTACAACGCCGCTGTCGACGTCCACCGTTGTCAGCGCCCGAGATGCCAACCGTGCTCGGAAGCTGGCTCTGCGAGCGGAAGCGGCCAACGCACACGGGAACTTGGCACGCGGTGCCATTCTGTTCGCCGCCGCATCCGCCGCTTGCTCGACCGGTTCGACGAAGTACCGCAACGAGGCCAAGAATGCGATTCGCCAAGGATTGGTCGAGCGGCTCGCGGTCATTCTTCAATGGGAGCCCCATCGCAAAATCGAATGGAAGCAGGCTCTGAAAGCATTGCTCGCTCCCGCGGCGGATGGGCACTGGTCACCGGCGGCCAAAGCGTTGTACGAATTGCAAAAGATCGCCGTCGATCTGGAAGGCGACTTGTACGCTGTCGATCCCGTCGGTTGGGTGACTAGCTTCGGACGCAAGCCAATTTTGCGCAAACTGTCACTCGCACGCCTGGCCTGGCTCCACCAACGCCTGCAAAAAGTGAAAAAGCAGATTGCCTATGCCCGACTTGCCCCGACTGAATTCGAAGCGTTGCAAACTCTGGTGGACACGGAAATGCACCGGGCCGAGCTTGCGTTGCGCGGAGCGATGAAGCCGATCGTGCACCGTGCGTTTCACGGTGTCGGATTGGTGCCGAGCAACATCATCGAGCGGATCGCTTTGCCGAAAATCGTGGACGAAATGCTCGATGCAACCGTGGCCAAAGGGTTCCTCCGCTTCGGCGACTTACGGGACATCCTTTCCCGAAATCAACTGAAGATGCCCGACTTGGCCGGGCCGGCGCAATTGCTGCGCGGCGATCCGCTACTGCAAGCGGATCGCCAACTCGGGGAACAACTCGACGGTGTTTACACCGCTGCCGAAATCTACTTGCGATGGTTCCAGCGCGGAAGTGCCGTCGCATTCGGTACCAAAGTCGGCCGGTGGTTCACGCTGTTCGTCGCGTTGCCGTTCGGCGCGGCGTTCATGACAGTCGAATTCGCCAAGTACATCGTTCTCGAAATCAGCGCCGTCGCCAGATTTGTAGCGGGACTATTCGGTGCTGCGGAACCGGAGATGGGACATCGCCCAAAATCGCACGGGATCTCCATGTCGCCGGAATCGATGGCGATCGTGTTCGGCCTGGGATGCGTCTACCTCGGGCTGATCCATTCGACCACGCTCAGAAAAATCGCGGGGCATCTTCTGGGCACGATTGCGAGCTCCATTCATTGGTCGTTCGCGGTGTTGCCATCGGAGATTTGGAACTCGACCGTCCTGTGCGCCATCCGACGAAACCGATTGGTGCGCTGGTTTCACCGGCGCTTGGCAGTGCCCGTCGTCGGTGCAGCAGTGGTTGCACTGGCGGGGGTCGCGCTCGACTGGCCCCACGAGATCCTGGGGTACGCCTTCGCTGGCGCCTTTCTCTTGTTGGCAATTCTGGTGAACACGCCACCGGGTCTCATCCTTCAGTCCCGCTTAGAAGCGGGATTAGCGTGGCTCTGGCGTCAGATCCGGGTGAACTTCTTCCCCGGCCTGCTCGGGTGGATCGTCTGGATTTTCCGCGGGTTGTTGAGTGGACTGGATCGGCTGATTTACACCATCGACGAGTGGTTCCGCTTTCGCGAAGGCCAAGCCAAACCGTCGTTGGCGATCAAAGTCGTACTCGGGTTGATCTGGTTCCCGGTGCGTTACGTGTTGCGGTTCGCCATCTATTTGCTCATTGAACCGCAGATCAATCCGCTGAAGCATTTCCCCGTGGTCACGGTGTCGCACAAGCTGCTGCTGCCGATGATCCCAGCGATTTCCACGGCGACTGGCGTTGCCAAGAAATGGGTCACCGGGATCATGACGGGTGTACCGGGGATCTTCGGATTTTTAGCCTGGGAGCTGCGTGAAAACTGGCGACTCTACTCCGCGAACCGACCGCAGCGCGTATCGCCGTTGGCACTAGGGCACCATGGCGAAACGGTACGCGGGCTGTTGCGACCGGGGTTCCACTCGGGAACGGTGCCCAAAGCGTTCGCGACCATCCGCCGAGCGTTGGCCAAAACCGAGGAAGCGGACGCCCCATCTCAGTTGCATAAACCGCTTGAAACCTTGCACCACGTCGAAGAGGCGATCCGTCATTTCGTCGAACGAGATTTTCTCGTGTACCTAAATACCACCCGAGCCTGGGCCGGTGTGAACCTCGGCTGCAACGTTCATCTCGGACTTCAACAGATCCGTGTAGAAGTGGTGGCGGATGGGGCTCCGGCGATTCTCAATTTAGAATTGATCGATTCGGACATCGTCGGTCGGTGCGACGATTCGGCGTTTCTTGCCGGTGCCACGACCGAACAAGTGGAATGTTGGCGTCGAGCCGTGCTCGGCTTCAACGCCATGGGGGCCGTCCTCTCGGACGACCCCCGTTTGAATTGGCACGAATGGGTGCAGTTCTGGGAAGCGTCGGCCACTGCCGAAATCAACCCTTCCGACCGCGTCCCTTATACGTCTTCTGTTCCGTTAGCACCAAGTCCATGAACACATCGTGGGCGGCCACGGGGATGCTCGGGAAAATCTGGCACTCGAATGAAAGCGCGATCAGCGGAACTTCCGGTCGGATACTCGCGAGTAACCGGTCGTAGTACCCTTTGCCCTGGCCCATACGGCCGCCGCTGGCGTCGAAAGCGGTACCGGGCACGGCGACCAGATCGATCTCGTGGGGCTGGACACGTTTAGACGGCAGTTCGCGCAGATCCGTCGCGGGTTCGAGGATTTTGTAAGCCCCTTCTACCAGCTCGCTCATGTCTTCGAGCCAGAATAATTCCAACTGGTTCGTTTCGACGATGCAGTACGGAATGATCACCTTCGCCGCTTTGGCCATGGCTTCCGGGAGCATATGCCGGGTGCGCACTTCGCTGCCGGCGTCCACGTACCAGAGCACAGTCTTCGCGGCCTCGTAGACCGGCATGGCCATGAACTCTTCGCAGATCTGCCGGCTGATTTCTTCTTTGTTCTTCTGCGCCACGCGGTTCTTGCGAGCTTGCTCGCGGATAGCCGCCTTCATCGCTTGCGGATCGACTTCGCTCACTGGTAATCCTCGATGCACCTCAATTGGTCTCAAAGAGTAGTTGTAGGGTTCTCGACGGGTGTGCCAACCACTCTTCGCCTGTTGAAAGTGGAGCAATTTTCTGAAGGCAGGGCAAAACGAACCATCATCGTCCGGCGGCCGGCATCACTCGTCGGCGGATGACCCGATCGGGCAGCCACCGGAGCATCCGCATCAAACGGAACATCAGCCAGGGGAAGTTGTACACCGCCGGGCGACGGGGCAGGGCATTGGCAATCCGGCGAGCGGCTTCATCGGCGTCCATCAAGAACGGCATCGGGTGCGTTTGGGCTGCCGTCATCGGGGTGCGGATGAATCCGGGGCAGACGGCCGTCACCGCGACGCCGCGTGGCCCCAACTCGATGCGTAGCGACTCGCAAAAGGTATTCACGGCCGCTTTGCTGGCACAATACCCCGCCGAACCGGGTAGCCCCTTGTAGGCTGCCAAGCTCGAAATGGCCACGAGGTGGCCGGCTCCAGACTTCAGCATCCCCGGCAGCACGGCCTCAAACGCATGCACCACGCCGAGAAAATTCACACGCATCATCGTTTCGACATCTTCGGAAGCCACGGGGTCGGCACCACTCGGGAAGCTGACACCCGCATTCGCAATCAGCACGTCGATTGGCCCGAGCTTGGCTTCGAGAGTGTCAATCGCCGCACGGAGGCCGGAACGGTCGGTCACATCGCAGGGTTCCGCTTCGATGGTTCCGCCGCTGGCCCGGACGTCAATGACGAGTTTCTGAAGGTAATCTTGCCGGCGTGCCAAAACACCGACGCGGGCACCGCGCCCGGCCAGTTCCTTCGCCAAAGCCGAGCCAATCCCACTGGATGCACCGGTGATGACGACCGTTTTCCCTTGCCAATTCATTGCAATTCCTCAAATCGACTTCTTGCGGACGCCCGGAACCGTTGCGGAACCGACTTCGCCACTTCTCGGAATTTCCGGCGACACGATCGCTTCGGGCAAGGCATATTTTCTTATCTGCGCTTGGCAAGGCCGCCCCCGGAGAGCATTCTGAATGGAATGCGTCCCCTGTTTGCGAGGATCGCCCATGTCGGTTCGAATCTTCTCCACTCTTATGCTGTTGGGCGTCCTGTCGTCGTCCGGGCTGGCCCAAGTGGTTTATCCACCCACGCCCGAGCGTTACGACGTCGAATTCCGCTACCGGATTCGGGCCGACCGCGACGAACGCATCCGCCAATACCGCGCGATGACGGCCGAACTCGAGAAACTCGGATTCGTGCAAACTCGTGTCGCCAACGACGACCTCGAAATCTTGGATGCCTTAGCGGAGACCAAATCGGGCAGCATCCCGGCCAAGAATGCCAAAGACCTTCTCACATTAGAAGCCGTCAAAACGGTGCTGGTTCGAAAATCGGGCGATAAGCTGCCGGATGATCCAAAGAAAGCAGTCCAAGTCCGTATTCTGATTCCGAAGAATTTGGAACTTCGCGAGCAACGATTGTTGCACACGCAGACCGTGGCCCACCTCGGATCAATCGGATTCGTGGAATCGGTCGGGTATGATCATAATATGTTCAGTATCATCCGAGGGGCCTTGCCAGCCGGTGTCGTCCTGACACTGTTGAAAGATCTGCGGACGCTTCCCGGTGGCTGGCTGTTCGGGGCCAACAGCAAAGATGCCTTGCCTGCTCCGTTCAATTCCGTGGTGCCATTAAAGTACGTGGAACTGCTTCCGGATTTGCCCGCCGATTCCCCAGCGCTCGTGTTGCCGACGAACTTGGGCAAGCTCACAGCGGAACTCAAAGCGATTGTCGACGATCCGATGCACGCCGAAAAAGAACTCGTCGTGGAAGCCATCTTCGAAGCCGACCTCGGCGTGACCTCGAGAAGCGAACGGATCGCCCTGCGGACAATTGCCAGCGGGGCAACGGTCGAAGGGATTGTGGGACGCGTGGCCACCGTTCGCTTGCCGAAGGCATCGTACGTGACCAAACTTGCCGACTATTCGGAAGTTCGCCATGTGCGGTTACCCCGCCTGGCCAGTGAAACGGCCAAGCCGACTGTCAACCCAGCACCGGCCACGCAATTCCTCACCGACTCGAATTTAATCGACATGCACAAGCGCGGATTCGATGGCACCGGTGTGCGAATCATCGTCTTGGCATCCGAGTTTCCCGACCTGGCCAGACATCTGAGTCCCACTTCAAAATTGATATTCTTCGATCTGACTGGCGAAGTCCGCCCGACGCTCGAACCCCTGCCCGCGTTACCAGGACGGGTCGGCACCGGTACGGCCACCGCGCTCGCCGCCGCTGCGGCTGCCCCGAAAGCGGAGATCCTCTGCGTCCGCATCGATCCGTCGTCGTTCCATCAACCGTTGACGGTGGCAAAAGCGGTCACCGGGGAACTCGAATATTCCGAAGCCTTGGTGACTCGTTCCGAGGAATTGACCGTCTTCGGGGATCGTGTGTTGGCGGAACGGCGCGGTGCCGTGGAGCGGTATCGCAAAGCCATTAGCAACATTGGCGACGACGTGAAGGCCAAAAAAGAGCGGGACGATGCCGCTGCGGAATTGACTGGCGTGCAGAAGCGAGAAGGAGAATTCAAGGCCCTTTCGGATCGCTTCGCCGTGTTGAAGTCAGGCCTCGTCAGTATGAAAGGTGCCGGCGTGGTGATCAATACGCTGGTGTGGGAATCGGGGCATCCGCACGACGGCTTGAGTGACTTGAGCCAATATCTCGATGCGAAGTTCGCCGTCGGCGCGAACCGCAGCGCGATTCGAGCGAGCAAACTTCCACCGACACCCGCGTGGATTCAAGCCGGGAGCATTTCCACTGGTCAAATTTGGGCCGGCTCATTCCTCGATCGCGACGGCAACGGCGTCATGGAATTCACGAGCACTCCGACGATCCCGGCCAAGCGTTGGACGCCCGAATTGAACTTTCTGAACTACACCACAGGCGATGGGAAAATTCAAGCGGTACTCCCAAAAGATTTGAAAGTGCGTGTCTCCGTTCAGTGGCGCGAGCCACACAACGAAGATGCGTTCCTCGTCAGCGAGCCGGCGTTCAGCCTCCGATTGCGACTCCTGCGGCAGGTCGATGCCGATGCCAAAACCTACCCATCGGACGAATTCATCGAAGTGGCTCGGAGCGTCGGAGCCCCGGTGCGACTCGCCTCGTCAAACGGCTCGGGAACGTACGAAGCCTCGTTCGACGTGATCATTCCCGCCGACGGTGGTTACGCCCTTCGTGTCGAAGGTGGTCTGGCATCTCAAAGCCAAGTGAAAGCGCTACGCCAAGGCCTCGAAATCCGTCCACGGATTTTGGTCGAGATTCTCGACACGGCACAAGCTGCTCAAGGCAGCGTTCGTTTCGACACGTACGCCCCAATTGGCGGTGGTGTCGGCATCCCCGGCGATTCCTCCGCGGTGCTCACCATCGGTCAATCGACGGGTGCCGAACCTACAAAAGCCATCTCGGTGACGGGCACTGGCCCTGGTGTGGCCCTCATCGGCAAGCCAGACTTACTACTTCCCGGAGAGGCATTTGGTCTTTCGGGGACGGCCGTCGCCTCGGGTTACGCCGGTGGTTTAGCCGCGAGTGTGCTCACCGCCGGAGTTCGCCCGGCTGGCATGATCCAAGCAGTGGGACTCCAGCCAGGGTCTCAGCTGGTGCTGCCCAAGCCGTGGATCGACTCACTGACGCCACGCCGCGAGGGGAAGTGATTCAAGATGCGGCGTCGAGCAAAAACAACTCACCACGACCACCGGTGAGCACGTCGCCGCGATAACTATGGACCTTACGAATTGGCCCGAGTTGATCGCGGATCAATTCGAGGTATTGGGGCTGATAGTCGCAGCAGTATCGAAACCCCGGTGCGACGGGCTCGATTTGTCCGCATGCGATCAACGTCCCGCGTTTCATGCCACTGCCGGCACGCGGGCCGAATCCCTTTTTACCGATGATGGTGCCGGCGATCATTGCTGCCCCAGCATACGCCCCGATAGTTCCATTTGCGACGATGGTGCCCCGGCGCATCAGCAATCCGAGTTCGTCGCCGGCATTCCCCATCACGTGGATCATTCCGCCCCGCATGCCGTGCCGAGAGCCACGATATCCCGAGCCGACGTTGTGTCCCGCATCACCATGAACTTCGATCCGGCCGCCGCCCATTTCCGCCCCGAGCCAGTCTGCGGCATCACCGTCGATCGACAACAATCCTCCGGTCATCTGTGAGCCCGCGTGGAGGCCCGCGTTCCCTTCGACCCAGATCGTGCCCTGAGTCATCTTCGCGCCGATCTGTTTCACACGGCCTGTATTGCCGCCGAATCGGAGTTGGCCATCCGAACATTCTCCAGAGATTGTCGCGACTTCACCGAGTTCCACGAAGCGATTACCGAACAGCACGGGTAACTTTGCCGCGTCCACCACGGAGATTTTTTCAAGTCGATCCGGGGTGATGCCTGGGAACTCTAGCGGGATTGTGGAATCGTGGCGAACGATGATGGTCATCATCGGCTGCTCTCCTCGAAAAGAGAGTGCAAGCGGATGTGGAATGGGCCGAGTTTACCACCGTAATTCCCAGCGGTGATCTGCAACACACCGGGGCACAGGCACGCGGCGATTGTTCCAGCACGCATCGCTTGTTCAACGAGCGCGAGTGTAAGCCCGTCGATCACGATCTCGTAAACGGCGTTCGCCCCGTCGGGAAGTTCCGTTTTCACCACCCCTCGAAGTGTCGGGCAATAGGCTTCGTTCGTGCTCGCTTTCAGGGCTGCATATTTGCTGCCGACCTTGCTTCCGGATCGCACGATCCCGCCGGGGAATGGTAGCAGTACACCGGGGATTGCCCGCATGGCTCGCACCGCGGCTTCCGCCGCGGCAAGTGTTTCCCGCTGCGATGTCCCGATGATGATGATGTTCCCACCGGCGACGCCCTTGGTCGTCCCGAAGGTATCTTCGCAGAGGAACTCGCCATCCATCGTAGGGACGCGCCAGTACCGCTTGCCGACCACTTGTTTGCTGATCTGCCAGCCGTCGCCGAAGTAGCGGAGGTTTCCGCCAACGCGAATCGACTTATCGGGATCACCGTCCAAACCGTTAGTCACCGCCGTGGTGGCGCACGTCAGCAAACACTGGCCGACGCGGTTAATCAGGGCTTTCTGCAACGCATCTCGGCTGAACGCGAAAAAGAGGAGTGCGATCCCGGGCCGGCCATCGGCAGTTTCTTCAGGCGGCCATTCTCGTTCGATTCCCGCCTCGGCATCGCAGCCAATCACGCTGCTGGCGTACCCCGTCGCGGCCGTGGCCCCAATTCTGGCCCACTCAAGCGTCGCCGCAGTCACCACGACGCGTGCGGCCGTCATCGGGAAGGCTTCCGCGAAGGTATCGACGATGGGCACACCATGGAGTTGCATGGTTCACCAGCCGCCGACAATTTCTTCTTCGACATCTCGATTCAGGGCTTTGTAAGTCGTGTAGCTGACCAGTTGCCATTTGCCGTTCGACCCTTTGGCGAATCGACCACGGACGTATCGGTGAAACGCCTCGGCTTCCGGGCCGACCGGCTTCGCATCGAACCCGACGGTGATGGTGTCACTCGTCACCACGACGTCGTCGCGGTTGAACGACCATAGCCTCACTTTGGCGTTGTACGCTTTCGCAAAGTCGTACGAAACTTTCACGTCCTTTTTCTTCTTCCCCTTGCGGTCGAAATTCTCGGCGATGTGCTTCTCGAATTTGTTCCACTCACCCGTGTTGAAATCGGCTTCGAATTCCCCGGCCGTACGGATGACAATCTCGCGTGGGCTCTCGAACAACCGGTCGATGAGGAACAGCGCGACGAGGAGTCCGACTCCGATCCCGGCCGCGATGAGCGTCTTACGTGTGCGGTAGCGGTACCAGATGCCCACTCCCACCAACATCACGATGAACAGCGTGATGTACAGGCTATCCGCAGGATCGCTGAAAAACGTCGGCATCGGAGAGAGTTCCCAAAAGTTACAGGCCCAGTTCGGCAAGGGATTGAGCTTTCGGCCAGGCCAACGCGAGAGTACGGAGTTCCTCCGTCGACTTGGCTCGCAAGCCCAACAGGGTCGACTCGATCAGTGGGCCAAATTTCGTGTCGAGATACGCTTCGAGATTTTCAACCAATACCGTGCGGATACCTTCTTCACGGCCTTCTTCACGGCCTTCCTGAGGACCTTCTTGACGGCCAGCTGCTAGGCCCAAATCGTAAGACGTTAAGTTTCGAGCCATGATCTTCTCCCTGGGTAGCATTGGCTTTATTGTATCACGGATCGTAGCCAATGCCGCATTATCGACCGGTAGATAGGCTTCGACGCATTCCTCGAGCAAGTACCGCTGTTCATCGGTGAGTCCAGCGGTTTTCAAACGTTTCAAGGCCATGGTTCCAAGTTCCACGGCCCTCGTCTTTGGAATCTTCATCAGTGCCGAAAGAGCGACTCCTAGCCAATTATCTCCTCGCGCGTAATGCTCGGCCTCCAAGCCGGGTAGCGCGACGTACAAATATTGGAGGCGCACCACTTCGAGTTCCCAAAACATCCGCGACGCCGAGTCGATTCCGATCCCGTCGAGTGCCACGTTCAAGTAAATCACGATCGGTAAGACCGGTAGCCCATAGCGGTCGCCCAGATGGATGGCGTACGCCGGGAGTCAGGGTTTGATCGAAGTCGTACGATCGGGAGATTCGACTTCGAAGTGAATCAAGGCGATCCAACTCAGCGGATCGCCTGTCGCATTTTCGGCAATCGGTTCCAAGGCTCGAAGCTTCGCCACGAGATCGAGGACATGGCGATCCCCAGCGGGCGGATCGTGCAGCAGTTCCGAATCGAGCCATTCGATGGCGGTGAGGTCGAATCGCTTGGCCCAATTTTCGAAGAACAGTTCCAAAAACTCCGCGAAGAACAGACGGATCAACGCCTTGAAGCGCTGATCGTGATCTTCGGGAATGAAAATGTCATGGTTCACTTCATCTCGATGCCGTAAATCGCGGCGGCGCCGAGTTCCTCTTCGATCCGGAGCAGTTGGTTGTACTTTGCAATCCGATCCGTTCGGCTGGCGGAACCAGTTTTAATTTGCCCGCAGTTTGTCGCCACGGCGAGATCGGCGATGGTCGTGTCCTCGGTTTCGCCACTGCGGTGGCTGAGGATTGCCGTGAACTTGTTCCGCTTCGCAGTCTCCACGGCTTCGAGAGTTTCCGTCAGAGTGCCGATCTGGTTCACTTTCACCAAGATGCTGTTGCCGCAACCCTCGGCGATGCCTCGTTTGAGGCGGGCCGTGTTCGTCACAAACAAATCGTCGCCGACGAGTTGCACCTTGTGCCCGAGTTTCGCGGTGAGTTTCTTCCAGCCCGCCCAGTCGTCTTCGCTCAAGCCGTCTTCAATCGAACGGATCGGGTACTTGGCGCAAAGCCCGGCCCAGAGGTCGATCATTTCATCGGTGCTAATCACGCGATCCGGAGCACTCTTGAAGAAACAGTAGCCTTCCTTGCCTTTGTGCTTGGCTTCCTCGTACAGTTCGGTGCAGGCCGGATCGAGTGCGAACGCCACTTGCTCGCCGACTTTGTAGCCTGCCTTTTCGATGGCTTGCGAGATGGTCGCCAACGCTTCGTCGGCCGACGGGATGTTGGGGGCAAAGCCGCCTTCGTCGCCCACGGCGGTATTCAAACCCTTGTCGTGCAGCACTTTTTTCAATGAGTGGAACACTTCGGCGCCCATGCGCAGCCCTTCGCGGAAGGTCGACGCCCCGACTGGCACAATCATGAATTCTTGAAAATCGACGGTGCTATCGGCGTGCTTCCCACCGTTGAGTACATTCATGAGGGGTACGGGTAACACCGTCGCGTTGGTGCCACCGATGTAGCGGTACAGCGGTAACCCGGCGCACTTGGCCGCCGCGTGGGCCACGGCCATCGAGACTCCGAGGATCGCATTCGCCCCGAACTTGGCTTTGTTCGGCGTACCATCGAGCAGGACCATGGCCGCATCAATGGCGACTTGCTCGAACGCGCTCATGCCGATGAGCGCCGGGGCAATCGACTTGTTGACGTTCTCGACGGCTTTGAGCGTGCCTTTGCCGAGGTAACGTTCTTTATCGTCGTCGCGCAGTTCCACGGCTTCGTGGGCGCCGGTGCTGGCCCCGCTCGGCACCGCAGCCCGGCCCATCAGGCCGTTCTTCAACACGACTTCGACTTCGATGGTCGGGTTGCCCCGGCTATCGAGGATTTCGCGGGCGTGGATCTTCTGGATCGTCGACTGGCTCATGGGTGCGTTCATCGGCAAGGGCAACGGGAACCCCCATTCGGACGACCCGAACAGGGCGTTGATGGAATACGGCCCTAGCCGACGGGGTCAAGGGAACTGGGGGAATGGGTACAATACCCCCACGGGATTCCGTGATCCGCTACTTCTTCAGCGCCGGAAAACCGCTCCGTTCCACCATGGCCACCTTGCGGAAGTCGTCGAGCGTCTTCGCGGAGTCGATTTCCGCCTTCAGCACACTGACAATCAGCTTGGCGGGAAGTTTGGGTTTCGGTTTGTCATCTCGAGGGTGTGGTGAATCATCGATCTTGAAGTTCAAGGCCCGCTCGAGTGCCGCCTTCGCTTTGCCAGGCTCGCTGGTTTCAAAATAAGCCAGGGCGAGTTGCCCGAACGTCGTCCGAACGGTGGTCTCGGCGTCGGTGACCAACTTGCGAAGATCTTCCTTCTGTGTACCCTCAGGTATCGACATTCTTATCACACCAGTTTGAAATCGGGCCAACCCTTTCTCAAATGATTCGGCCGCCTCCTTGTACTTCTGCTGCTTCAGGTGGAGCTTCCCCAAATTGAACGCCTGTGTTTCTTCGGGTCTGAAGCTGGAACCGAATTCGACTTTCACCGTCGGCAACTCATCGAACGTCAGCACCACCGTCACCCGTTCCGTCTTGACGAGTTGACCCAGATTCTTGGTGTTAGCCGCGAGCACTTGAATGATCTGCTCCGCAATGTCGCCCGGTTGGCACATCGGCGAACGTTCCGGTTTCAGCTTCGTCGTGGGCTTACTGATGCTCTCCACTTTCTCCACACCGACTTGCCGTTTCACACGCTCCCAATCGCTCAGCGGGGCGACATCTTGGACACCCTTGACAGTTCCCCCTTCATGGCAAGTCGTGCAGTTGGTCGCCGTCGCTTGACCTTTGACCGGACACGAGAAACGCGCCGCGTTGCTGGGAACCGGCATATGGCAATTCGCGCAGTTGTTGCCCAACCCGACGACGTTCGTTTTCGCATCGAACGTCAGCTCGACGCCCGCCGGGATGTGCAGGGTGTAAACGATGCCACCACCGGGGAGCGCCGTACCATCGAATGGGCCGATGGCTTGGCTGAGTTGCGGCCCCGAATGCTTGTAGTTTTGCCTCCATGCATTTAAGGGGGTGTCCCCCGAATGCTTGTAGTTTTGCGTCCATGCAATTGAGGGGGTGTCCAATGATCGGTTAACCCAAGGCATTTGATACGAATTCGTTGCTAAAGTCGGATTGTGGAGTTGGGGAACCCACGAAGTCGGTGCCGGTAATTGAAACTCAACCTGATCCGCAAATCCGAAGCGCTGGTTCAGCAGTCGGCGAAGTACTTCCACATCGACCGACTTGCGTTCTTTTTGCAACAGCGATTCGACCTCCGCAGCTGTCTCCGGCGTCTGAGCCAGCGTCGTCCCGGTCGTGGCCAACAGCAGCATCAAGGTGAACAGGATTCGCATGGTCAATCTCCGGTTTTGAGTTTGGTCGTGAACATCGCGTTGTAAAGGGTGGTGTTGGTCTTCTCGGTCTGGTCGAATTGCTTGGCCGTCATGAGTTGGAAGGCCCGTAATTCCCGGGTCAATTCCACAAGGCGGGCCAGTTGCAGTTTGTCGCGGTCGACGACATCCGTCGTCAAAGCCAGTAGCAATTCTTGCATGTCGGCATACTTCGAGTTCAGTGCCCGCAGCGCGGCAATTTGCATCTGTTGATCGTCGATTCCACTCGATAAACGCGGATCGGGTTGCGGAATGGGGGCGGCTGCTACTTCAACGGCCGCAACCGCCGGCTGACCCCAACGCACCGCAAACTCGTCGCCGCTAAAACGTACCTCGAGTTTCGGAATGAGTGCGACAGCGAAGACCCCTGCGGCTAGCGCCGCAATGCCGATAGCGACCCGCTTCCAGCGTCTCGCGCTGCGTAACTGTTGCGTGTGGGCCATCTGATAAATGGCCGCCAAATCGACGGGGCGGACTGCCGGCGTCGGGATCGAATCCAAAGCGTTCCGCACGGTGTTGTGTTCGTCGGTCATGGGGCGTTCTCCGGTTTCAATCCGCGTGCGGTCAGGGCCAATTCGAGCTTCGCCATCGCCACGGCGAAACGAGATTTCAGCGTAGTCGATGGTGTCCTGAGCAACTTGGCCATCGCCTCGAAACTCAACTCTTCATAGTGCCGCAGCACCACCACTTCGCGCTGGGCCACCGGCAATTCCGCGAGCGCCGCGGACACCAGTGCCGCGCGTTCGACACCATCGTGCAACTCGACCAGTCTCGGGGAATCGTGGGATTCCACCAAGGGAATCACCGGTCGGCGCGATTTCCGCCGAGCCGTGTCACGCGCTAAGTTCAGCGCGATTTGGTACAGCCACGTTCGGAAATTACCCGCTTCACGGTATTGGGCACCGCGCAGATACACCCGCAAGAAAACCTCTTGGGTCAAGTCCGATGCGTCTTCGCAATCACCGGTCAGCCGAATCAGAAATCGGCCGATGGACGATTGCCAGGCGCGAACAATTTCCTCGAAGGCCGCACGATCCCCGGCGGCCCAACGCCGCATCCGTTCGCCGTCGGTGGTAGAGGAATCGTGCATCACTGCCAGATGAAACGCCGATGCCCAAGCAATCGACGAAGGAAAATGTGTAACGTGGCGGTGCGGTCAGTTTTCTTATTAACCCGCCAAGCGGGCGAGTTCGCGCGGGCGAATCAACCCGGACGCTTCACGGAATTCGAATCCCGCTTCCCGGACCGCGTCGGCGAACGCCGGCTGGCCGAGCAACTGATACTCGCGTTGGCGGCGGTGCAATTGACCGTCGACCAAGCTGCCGTCGCGGCCTTCGAGTGTCGCGTCCAGAATGCCCGGATGGCATGTCAATTCCAGCATCGCACCCGGTGCCGCGGCGAGCCATTCCGCGAAGAATTCATCCCGGTGGACGAACGGCGGATCGGTGATGCCGAGCAACCACTCGGTGCCGGGGAAACCTTCGGCCGCTTGGAGTTTGGCCGCTTTTCGACCGAATCGATTGAGTGCCAGGCGTTTGATCCGCGCCCCGCGAATCCCGGCGAGTGTCCGCATCGGCTCGCGGACACGACGGATGAACGGTTTCGGTTCAAG
>JAYSYJ010000098.1:0-18373 GCA_043727675.1 Fimbriiglobus sp. | reverse complement strand
GGTTCGACACGTGCGCTTCGAACGTCACTTTCAATTTGCCATCGGGCTGCTTCGCGTAGGTGGCACCCAAGAGGCTCACTTTGCCGGCGAGCATCGATTCGACTTCGGCGACGGGGACGACGAAACCGATCCCCTTACCTTCGCGGAGGATTGCCGTCGCCACGCCAATCACGGCGCCGTCGGTATCGATCACGGGGCCGCCGCTGTTGCCGGGGTTCAAGTTGCCGTCGATCTGAATCGTCGACAGCTTGCCGGACTCGTCGGTGCGAAGGCTCGAGATCGACGCTTTCCCCACCGTGACGGCCGGGCCTTTGCCAGTCGCCAGCGCATCGCCGAAGGGGTAGCCGAAACTGTAGACCGTGCTCGTTTCAACAAGTGCCTTCCCCCCGCCGAGTTTCAGAGCTTTCGGGGGGTTTTTCACGGCCGACAGTTTCACTTTCAAGATGCCGACATCCACGACGGGGTCGAGCGAAACAATCTCGGCTGGGAGGCTCTGCTCGGTGGCGGATCCGCTTCCGAATAGAATTGTGATTTTTGCTTGCTTGAGTTTTCCAAGCAATTGCGTCGGCGGCAACTTGGCATACTCTTCCGGGGAGATCACGTGGGCATTCGTGGCGATGAGCAATGAATCGGCATCGGCGGAGATGACGAACCCCGAACCTGAGAATTTGTGCGTTTCGATCTGGTTGCGGATGAAGACACTGCCCGCCTTGACCTCGGTGATCTTCTCGGGCTTGATATCTTCTGCGGAAGCAGACGCCGCGAGAAAGGCGAACGACACGAGCAACAGCGGGATTCGCATGGACGCACCAGATCGAGAAATCATGAAGGCATAATTTTGATCCGGTGGCCCAGCCGACGCAATAGAATTTCCGAGCGCCTACGCCAGAATCCCCTTCACCACTTTTCCGTGCACATCGGTCAGTCGAAAATCTCTTCCGGCGTAGCGGTAAGTGAACTTTTCGTGGTCGAACCCGAGCAGGTGCAAAATCGTGGCGTGCAGATCGTGGACGTGAACCTTGTTCTCCACGGCGGCGAAGCCGAACTCGTCGGTGGCGCCGTACGTCATGCCCCCTTTGACACCGCCGCCGGCCATCCAAACCGTGAAACCGTAATGGTTGTGATCGCGGCCGTTGATCTTGCCGGCATTGCTACCGGGTGTTGGCATCTCCACGACGGGCGTGCGTCCGAATTCACCGCCCCAAATGATCAGCGTCGATTCGAATAGCCCGAGCCGTTTGAGGTCCGCGATGAGGGCGGCAATGGGCTGGTCAACTTGCCCCGCGTGGGTTCGATGCCCTTTTTCAAGATCGTCGTGATCGTCCCACGGTTGAACCGGGCCGTGCGACACTTGCACGAAGCGCACTCCGCGTTCGAGCAGTCGCCGGCCGAGCAGAATCGAGCGGGCTTGTTCGCCGGGGCCGTAAGCATCCAGCACGCTCTTCGGCTCTTTGCTCACGTCGAAGGCGTCGGTCGCTTCGCTTTGCATTCGGTACGCCAACTCGAACGATTGGATGCGCGCTTCCAGTGCCGGGTCGGCATCGCGGGCCGCTTGGTGCTGGCGATTCAGTTTCAAGAGCAAGTCGAGTTGCTTGCGCTGAGCGCCGTCCGGAGCGACTTTATTGCGGATGTTCTCGATCAACTTTTCCGGGTCGGTGTGCCGGCTGTCGACGTAACTCCCTTGGAAGATTCCCGGCAGGAACGCCGACTGCCAATTCTGCGATTCCAACAGTGGCATGCCACCGGGGCACATGGCCACATACGCCGGCAGATTTTGATTCTCGGTGCCGAGGCCATACGTGACCCACGAACCCATGCTCGGCCGGACGAGCCGCGATTCCCCGGTGTTCATCAGCAGGAACGACGGTTCGTGGTTGGGCACATCGGCGTACATGGAACGGATCACACAAATGTCGTCGATGTGCGCCGCGGTCTTGGCGAAGATCTCGGAAACTTCGATGCCGGACTTGCCATACTTCTGAAATTTGAACGGACTCGGGAACGCGGCCCCGGTCTTGCGTTCGGTCTTCAAACTCAGGGGAATCGGCTTACCCGCATATTTCAGAAGAGCCGGTTTCGGGTCGAACGTATCGACCTGACTCGGCCCACCGTTGGCAAACAGGTGGATGACGCGCTTGGCTTTCGGAGCAAAGTGCGGCAGCTTCGGAGCCAGCGGGTTGATGCCATCACCGGGCTTCGCTTCGGCGGCCAGCAATCCCGAATCACCAAGCAATGCTTGGAGACCAAGCATCCCCATGCCGACCCCGCACCGATTGAGCATATCGCGACGAGAAATGGGAAACATGGGGAACCTCGCATCAGCATTTGGCAGGAAGTTAAGAAGCAAGTGTTGGTATGTTTTTCATTCCGAAGGGCTGAAAACGATGACAGTCATTTCCTGACGGTCTGTTGTCAACCATCAATCCACAAAGAGGAATTCATTGCTGAGCAACAGCACTTGGGCGAACTGTTCCCACGGGCGGAGTTGACCTCCGGTCGGTTTCACTTTACCGGACTCTTGCACGAACGCGGCACCGAAACCGATTTCTTCCACGGTCGGGTTGCGACTCAAAATCGCTCGGTAGATCGCGGTCACTTTCAAATTGGGGTCGCTCACCTTGGCGATATCCGCACGGGTCATCACGGCCCTGGCGCGCTCGGCCACGAAGGCACTGTTCATGAAATACAACGCCTGCTGCGGCACCGTGGTCTGGAACCGCTGGGGTGTATGCTGCTCCGGACTGGCGAGATCAAACGCCCGGAAGGTGCCCGGAAGGTTCTGCCGGTCGATGCTCGCATAAATCGTCCGCCGCTTTGTGAAGGGCTGGGCGAAGAGATCGACCGAGCGACCGTACAGTTTCGGATCGAGTTGCCCGGACGCCACGAGGAGCGAATCGCGCATCCCTTCAAAGTCGAGTCGGCGAAGATATTGGTGAGCTAACAAACGGTTCTCCGGATCCACTTGGAAGTTCACCGCTGAAACCGCGCTGACTTGCTGATACGTCGCACACAGCAAGATTCGCTTGTGCAGCTTTTTCAAACTCCAACCATCTTCGATGAACCGCTTGGTGAGCCAGTCGAGCAATTCCGGATGCGACGCTAACTCCGTGCGAACTCCGAAGTCCGACGGTGTCCGCACAAGGCCTTGACCGAAGTGCCAACCCCAGACGCGGTTGACGATCACGCGGGCAGTCAACGGGTTGTCATCGCTGGCAATCGCCTCGGCCAGTTCGAGCCGACCGCTGCCGTTCACGAATGTCTTCCGCGTGGGCCCCGCGACGATTTCCGTCATGCGTCGCGGCACTTGCGGGCCACGGCTGTTTGGGTTCCCCCGCAAGAAAATCACCGGTTCGGCAGGTTGTGGCTTATCCGTCATCACCATGGCCCGCGGTGGCGCAAACGGCGACTGAGCACGGTACTCGTCGACTTTTTTCTGCAAAGATGTGATCGCGTTTCGGTCAGCGCGGTTCAACAATTTGTCCGCATTCGGCACCCGCATCGCCGAGCCGGTCACAGCGTTCAGTAACGTCAACCGTGTCTCTTGGAGTTTGGCACGTCCCTCCGCCGTCGCGGCATCGAGCTTTTGCAATCTCGCTTCGAACTCCAGAAACTCCGGCGTCCGTTCGACCTCGCCAATCAGTGGATATTCCTTCGGTTCGCTCGAGCTATCCAGCACCCCGTAGAGGCTGTAATAATCGGCCGCGGGTATCGGATCGTACTTATGATCGTGGCACCGGGCACAGGCAACCGTCAGACCCATAAAACCGCGGGTGATGGTGTCGATCCGGTCGTCGATAATGTCGTGCGGATTGTTGCTAAAGCGCCGACCGACCGTGAGGAACCCCATCGCGGCCAACGGCTTTTTATCGTCGCCCAACGGCAACTTGTCGGCGGCGAGTTGCTCCACGATGAACCGGTTGAACGGCTTGTCTTCGTTCAGCGAGCGGATGACGTAATCGCGGTAGGTGTAGGCGTACGGGTAGTTGCGATCCTCCGTGAAGACGTACCCTTTCGTGTCGGCGTAGCGTGCCACATCGAGCCAGTATCGGCCCCAGCGTTCGCCATACTGCGGTGACGCCAGTAGACGATCGACAAGCTGTGCCGTGGCTTCGGGGCGCGTGTCTTTTTCGAAGAGATCCAATTCTGCGGCCGTCGGCGGCAATCCGAGCACATCGAAGTACAATCGCCGGCCGAGCGTTCGTTTGTCCGCCGGCGACGCTGGTTTCAATCCCTTTTCGGCAAGTTTGGCGAGCACGAATGCGTCAATCGGGTTGCGGACTCCGTCGCTGCTCGGCACCTTGTGATCCACCACCGGCTGGAAGGCCCAATGCTTCTTCCCATTGCTCGGCACCACGACGACACTCGCCGGGTAAACGGCCCCCTGTTTCACCCACTCCACGAGCGCCGCGACTTGGACTTTCGTCAATTCGCTGTCCGGTGGCATCGCATAATCGCCCTTCCGGTGCACCGAGGCAATCAGCAGACTCTGCTCTGGTTTTCCGGGAATCACCACAGGCCCCGTGTCGATTCCCTTGGCTAATCCCGCTGCCGTATCGAGGCGCAGTCCACCCTGCTGCTTCTTCGCCCCGTGGCAACCGAAACAATTTTCAGCAAAAATTGGCCGGATGTGCTTCTCGAAGTATTCGATGGCTTCGGGCGATGCCGGTTTCGCCTCGGCGGCTACCGTCTGAGTCGAGCAACAGACCAAGAACATGAAGCAGAGGAGCCGGCGGATCATGCGTGACTCCGGATGCGTTGGGAAAGGTCTACTAGCAGTCCTTCTATTCTAGTACCTGGAATTGGAGTCATTCTTCCTCGCTTTGAAATTCTCGGCGGAGAAGCCTTGAGTACCGGAATAGCGCAGACGTTTTGGCGAGCCGACTGGCGTGAGCCGTCGGTGCGGTACAAGTGAGTCCCCAGCCAGTTTGCTTGTGTATACGATGAGCTAGACGCAGTTACCCGACGGAGTTCGACAGTGTGCCGATACCGCTGATGGTGATGTCGACGTGGTCGCCGGTGGAGAGCGAAAACTGATCCGGTGGAACGATCCCGGTGCCCGTCATGAGTAGCACGCCGTGCGGGAAGGTGTTCTCTTTGCCGAGCCATTCGACCAAGTATTCGGGCGTACGGTTCATCTCAGAAATCGACGTAAGGCCATCGAACGCGACTTGGCCACCCCGATGGATCACCAAACGAATGTTGCACGCGGTGAGATTGGGGATCGCATCGGCTAACACGACCCAAGGGCCGATGGCACACGAACCGGTGTAGATCTTGGCTTGTGGCAGATAGAGGGGATTTTCGCCTTCGATGTCACGCGAACTGACGTCGTTCCCGACGGTGTAGCCGACGATTTTGAGTGTTGGGGAGACGACCAGAGTCAGTTCCGGTTCGGGCACGTTCCATTTGCTGTCGGCCCGGACGCGGATCGGATCGTTGGGATGAGTGACGCGCTCGGGCGTCGCTTTCATGAACAGCTCGGGGCGGGCGGCACTGTAAACTTTATCGTAAAATTGCGCGGCCCCGGCTGATTCCTCTTCGCGGGCCACCTTGCTGCGTTTGTAAGTCACCCCGGCAGCCCAGATCTCTTGGCGATCCACGGGGTTGAGCAAAGTCATCTCGGCGACGGGTTGACCGGTGCCACCGGGGTGCAGTTTCGCCACCATGTCGCGCGGATTCGCAGTGTGCAAAATGTCGGCAAGAGTCGCCAGGCCGGGCACACGAGTCATGTCGAGTGGGAATGCGTTCTTGTCTTCGACCAGGGCCACGCCGTCGCGGCCTAGCGGGGTGCGGTACTTCGCCAACTTCATGAAATCGACCCGTTCGAGTTGTTGAAGAATCACACCATCTTATTGTCCGCAGTCCGGACTCACCAACGGAGCATTGTTGGGGCACTGGGAAGGGGCGCCAAATACATTGGCCGGCCGAAACCACCGCGGTGCGGTGCGTGCAAAAGGGCGTGGTTACTCCCGGCGGATCCCGAATAGTTTGCGGGGACATAGGGGGCGAGTAAAGGGGTCATCCAACGGGCCAATGTCGGCAGCATTCGCACACCGGTTTTGACACTGTGGTGACCGTCTTCAACCCGGAGCACCTCGGGGTAGATGCCCCGTTTCCGAGCCACATCGATAAAATGCTCGGCTTGGGCATCGAGGTTGAACTCGTCTTTGGCCGCATAGCCGACGAACAAGTTGTAGTCACTATTTTGGACCGCTTTGGTCTCGAGCAATTCGATAGGGTTGTTCGCCGAAAGGATTCTGAGCACGTCGGTGTGATCGCGGCCGAACAGGGGGTCGAGCAAGCGGCGTTGGCGAATCAAAATCACACCGTAGAACCGACCGATCACTTCGCTGCGCGGGAACTCGGTGCGCATCATCACGCAATTCTGATCGTAATTGCTGTTGAATTTCCCGTAACAATCGACGTAACGCATGTTGAGTGGAGGCATGATTCCCACGATGCTACCGAACAATTCCTTGTGCTTGAAACCCATGCTGTAGGCCCCATAGCCGCCCATGCTCGCCCCGGCGATGACATGCGCGGCACGTTCGGGACGAATGGCATAATTCTTCATGGCGAACGGGACAATGTCGTCGATGATGTAATCTTCGAATCGGCCGGCTTTCGAGTTCAAATAGAAGCTGCCCGTGTTAAAAATCGATGGTTTCCCTTTGACGCTCGCATCGGGTGCGACGATCACCATGGGCGGAAATGCCCCGGTGCGGATGCCTTCATCGAGATACGGAACGAAGTCGAGAAAGTTCTTTTCATCGTGCCCAAAACCGTGCAGCCAGAGCATGAAGGGAAACTGCGTTTTGCCGTCGTAACCCGGTGGCACATAGACGTAAAGATCGCGCTTTTCGTCGAGGGCTTTCGAGCAGATCCGTCGATCCACGCCGTGATTGTCGGTGTAATCGTAGACGCGACCGCCAATCTTGTCGTTCAAATGCTCGAGCTTGTTCGGGCCGTACTTCTTGAATATGCTCCAAAATGCATTGGAACGGGTCGGCAATCCCCCAACGAATACCAGTGAAGCCAACAACAAGAGGAGTGCTCGGCTGGTGGACATCATGGTTCCGAAACTCCAGTCCTTGGTACTCCTAACTATCGACGTCCGCTCGGGAACGAGTTGAGCACAGTGCCTTGCACCGCGGTTTTACGGAAGGAGATTAGCCGATGTAGTTGGATCAACGGGCAGACTCGACTGTACCGGTTGTAGTGGCAGAGTCGAGAGCGTCACATAGTCCGGCGCTGAATGGCACGGCGGACCCAGGAAGGGGCACCACCGGCACGAGATGTGAAACAATCGCCGCAATGAGTTCGGTTAAGCCAAGTCCGTGCAACGCCGAAATCGACAAGAGTTTTTCCCGTGGAACAGATGAAAGGGCGGCATCGACTTTGTTACCGACGATGATTTCCGGAGCCGGCTCGATGGTCGGCCAAACGGGGTGTTCGGCCGAAAGATCGAAGACCCAGACCCGCAAATCGGCACGCTCGTATTCCGCACGGGCGCGGGCGATCCCTTCGGATTCCAGTTCGTCGGCACCAGTTCGTATTCCGGCAGTATCAGACAGTTCCACGGGCCAGCCATCGAAGGCGAGTTGCACGCGTACCATGTCGCGTGTGGTGCCCGGGATCGGTGCGACCACACTGCGTTGAAAGCCGGCCAAGGCGTTGATGAGCGAACTCTTCCCAACGTTCGGCGGCCCCGCGATCACTACCTTCCACGGTGCAACTAGGTGTCGTCCAAGCGAAGTGAACCGCTCCGGTTGTTCTAAATCTCGGCGGTGTCGCAAGTAGGCACCGTTGAACTGATCTAGTAGAATTCCTGCGGTGCGGACGGTCGTAGCTTGGGTCAACGGTTGCAAGGCACGGGGATCGACGCCGGATAGGTTGTACTCGTATCCGTGGATTTCCAAACAACCCGCTGAAACGAATTGCCCCACGATCCACCCGACCACGTGCACCCCACCGTGGCAGTGAATTTCCATTTCGTCGGACGATTTCACCGCCAGAATCACCTCGTCACCGGTACCGCTGCCGAAGTTGCCAAACCAGACCCGTTGCAAATCGGGGAATTCGGGAAGTGCGCCTTTCGCGGGGCGGAACAGCGCCTGCACCAGTGCCCAAGCTTGCGGTCCGCGCACGGCTACGGTGGCGATGGCTCCGGAACCTGGGGGCGTGAGCACCGAGACGACGGTCATGGCCGTGCCTCGGCGGTGATTCGAATCCCTTCGAGTACCAAATCGGGAACGTGGAACACCGGTTCGGGGATCGCTGGAAGCAGCACTTCGGCATCGCCACCGGTCAGATAAATCGGCAAAGTCTCCGCTTCGTCGTACCCGGCACGCAACGTGAGAATCGCTCCGATACTGGCCCAGAAAATACCGCTTCGGATGGCCGTGGCAGTCGTGCGCCCGGGTGTCGGTTCGACCGGTTCGTGCAATCGCACTTCGGGCAATAGCGCAGTGTGTTCGTTCAGCGATTTCGCCATGAGCGCTAGCCCCGGCAAGATCGCGCCACCGGCAAAAGCACCCGCGGAATCCACCAGATTTAGTACCAGTGCCGTGCCCGCTTGGATCACGAGAAAGGGTCGATCGGAGTCCGCCACTTTCTTGGCGGCGAGGCAACTCAGCAGGCGATCCAACCCGACGGATTCCGGCGATTCGACATCCACCGGCAGAGGAATTTGTGAATGGGAATCCAACACGGTCACCGAGCCGACTCCGGTACCGAGCCACTCCACAAAGGCTTCCGTGGCAACCGGTTGGACGCTGGCAATCACCCAATTGGTCGTTTCATCGAGTTGCCATTTCGTGGCTTGTTCGAACCACGTTTCGGCATTCTCAGACTCGAATACCACCACCTCGGCGATGCGCTCCGCGACCACCCGGCCCCATTTCATCCGGCTGTTTCCGATGTCGACCACCACGTCCTCTGTCATGGTGCTGCATCCTCGGGAACCTCGGTGCGAATCGCTTTTTCGGTGGCAAATTCGACCCGTTTGACCTTCTTGACCGCATCGGCTTTCCGCAGTTCCGCGATCAATTTCGCGGCTTGGCCGACCACCTTCGACAGTCCTTCGCCGGTGACGGACGACATCAGATACACCTCTCGGCAGAGGTCGTGTTCGAGCTGATTTTTCACTTCCTCCGAGCCGGTGAGTTCCGCTTTGCTGATGCAGATGATCTCCGATTTCTCGGCCAGTTCTTGGCTGTACGTCCCCAGTTCGCGGCGGATAGTGTGGTAGTTCTCGATGGGGCTGCTGCCGTCGAGTGGGAACGGTTCGATCAAGTGGATCAGCACTCGTGTCCGGTCGACGTGGCGTAAAAATTCGTGCCCCAGTCCGACTCCTTGCGAAGCACCTTCGATCAACCCCGGCAAGTCGGCGAGTACGAACGTCGAGTCTCCGCCGAGGGATACGATCCCGAGGTTCGGGTGCTTCGTGGTGAACGGATAATCGGCGATTTCCGGTGTCGCCCGGCTGAGCCGCGAGAGCATGGTCGACTTGCCGGCGTTGGGGAAACCGATCAATCCGGCGTCGGCGATCACCTTCAATTCCAGGGTGATGTGCCGTTCTTCGCCGTCTTCGCCCGGTTCGAATTCGCGCGGGGTGCGGTTGGTCGCAGTGGCGAAATGCTTGTTCCCACGTCCACCCCGACCACCTTTGCCGACGATCACTTCATCGCCGATTTCGAGCAGATCTTTGAGCAGATTGCCACGGTCGCGGTCGCGGACAATCGTGCCGGGTGGCACGGGAATAATCAAATCGGCCGCGTGCGAACCGGTGCACTGGTAGGTGCCGCCAGATTCGCCGCCTTTGCCGCGCCAGTGTTTTTTGTGCAGTAGCGGCGACAAGTTGTCAGCGTTGCCAACGGCACGCACGATCACGGAGCCGCCACGGCCGCCGTCGCCACCATCGGGGCCGCCACGGGGGATATATTTTTCGCGGCGGAAGGAGCACATTCCCCGGCCACCGTTACCCCCGCGGACGTAAATTTCGATGCGATCAACGAACATAGCTGCGAATCCGAGGTGCCGTAATTCGTTCAGTGTATCTTTTTGGCCGACAAAATCTTGCCCGCGCCGTGACAGGCAGGGAATTTCAGCTATTTCAAACAACTTGTACAAAATTTCATCGCAATCATTTGACAGCTCCAAGATTGCATCGTATATTCATTACTGTACACAAATAAATCAACTGGAGGCCGCCGTGTCACAGCATGTTGTACGGGTCGACATCGACTTGAAATTCGACCCCACTGGGCACTTTTGTCACGGTGAGGACTTCGCGCAGCACGCTGTGGAGCACCCCGCTGGAATCGCTCAGGAGTTGGAAATGGAAACGGAAATAGTCGTTCAATTTGAACACCGGGCACTCGGCGGGGCCGAGGATGCGCACGCTGAGGGGTTTGCCCGGACCACTGGCTCGGATGTTGGCCTGCTTGAACGAACCGGCGAGTTGATCGGCGAACTTTTCGGCGGCGTCTTGCTTCTCCGAGCGGACAATCAGCCGGGCCATGCGCTGGTAGGGCGGGTAGAGATGTTCGCGGCGGAAGCCGAGTTCGAGCTTGGCAAAGGCCGGGTAGTCGTGCTTGGCGGCCAACGCGATGCAGGGGTGTTCCGGGGTGTAAGTTTGAATCAGCACCCGGCCGCCTTTGTCGCCGCGGCCGGCTCGTCCCGCCACTTGCGCGAGCAGTTGGAAGGTCCGTTCAGCGGCGCGGAAATCGGGCAGGTGCAAGCCGACATCGGCGTTGATCACGCCGACGAGCGTGACGTTGGGGAAGTCCAGCCCCTTGGCGATCATTTGCGTACCGAGCAAGATGTGAACGTGGCCATCGCGGAAGCTGTCCAGCACGCGCTGGTGGCTGCCCGCTTTGGTCATCGTGTCCGAGTCCATCCGTTGAATCACCCGATCGGGAAAAAGGGTCTCCAGTTCGGAGTGCAGCTTCTCGGTGCCCAACCCTTGGTAGCGAATCGACGCTTCGGAACAGGCCGGGCACTGGAGCATCGGCGCGGTTTCGTAGCCGCAATAGTGGCAGACCAGCGCGGCCTTGCTGCGGTGGAACGTCAGCGATAAATCGCAGTGGGCGCACTGGGCCACGTGGCCGCAGGTCGGGCAGTGCACATGGGTGCTGAACCCGCGCCGGTTGAGTAGCAAAATGACTTGACCACCTTTTTTGGTGGCGTCGCGGATGGCGTATTGCAAGGTCGGGCCGATGGCGAAGAACTTCCCCGGCGTCTTCGGTTCGTGTCGCATATCGACGAGTTGCACGTTCGGCAGTTTGCGATTCTCGACGCGGTTCGGCAGTGTCAGCAGCGTCATGGCACCGGTGTGGGCCGCGTGCCAACTCTCGAGTGCTGGGGTGGCGGTGCCGAGGAGAATCGGCACGTTCGCCAGCCGTGCCCGCATCAGGGCCACCGCACGGGCGTGGTAGCGCGGCGTCGAATCTTGTTTGAAACTGGTCTCGTGCTCTTCGTCGATGACGATCAACCCGAGTTTACGAGTCGGGGCGAAGACGGCACTGCGGGCACCGACGACGACTTGGACATCACCCGATGCAACGTGGCGCCAGTATGTCGCCCGCTCCGAGTCGGTGAGGTTGCTATGGAGCACGGCGACATTGCCGCAACGGCCGCGAAATCGCTCGATGGTTTGCGGTGTCAGGCTGATCTCGGGCACGAGCACGATGGCTTCTCGGCCGCGTTTCACGACCTCTTCGATCGCACGCAGATAGATTTCCGTCTTGCCGCTACCCGTGACCCCGTGGAGAAGAAACGAATGGTAGCCACCGGTTTCGAGAGCGGCGCGGATCGGTTCCCAGACGCGGGTTTGATCGGCATTCAACGTCGGGGTCTTGTGGGTGCGCTCGATCTCGGCTTCGTCTGGGACGTGGTTCAAAAAGCTGGCCGGGAGTCGTTCGACGCGTTCGTGGAACTTCCGCAACAATCCTTTGGTGACGAGGCTAACGACGATCCCCACACTCACCCCGGCGGCCTTGGCGAGTTCGTTTTGCTCGTAAGATTTGGCATCCGCCCGGATGGTGTCCAGCACGAGTTTCTGCTTCGGGGTCACACTCGGCAGGATCGTCGGTTGATCGTCGCGCGGTAGCAATTCCACGAACGTGGCATTCTTGGTACCGGCTCGGCCGCGAACTCCGGCGGGCACCACGGCGTGGAGCACCTGCCCCCAGCCGCAGAGGTAGTAGTCCGCCATCCAACGCGTGAGCTTGAGCAATTCCTCGTCGAGCAGTGCGAACTCGTCGAGCACTTTCAGGATCGGTTTCACTTCCCGGGTCGGTAGGACTTCGGTCACGCGGATAACGTAGCCAACGGCGAAACCTTCACCGCGGCCGAAGGAGCATTCAATACGCTTGCCGACGGCGATGCTGTCGCGGAGGTGGTCGGGCACCGAGTAGCTGTACGCGGTGTCGAGAGGTCGATCGAAGACGACATCGGCGTAAAGTGTTGGTAGAGAATCGGGCGGGATGATCATGGGATTAGCGTACCGGAATCCCACAACGCGGTGCAAGGTCGGTGAAAACCGACCCAAGGTAAATGGGTGCAAGACACGCTTTGCAAGGCAGACCCGGCTCGGTAATGGAGATGGATAGATTTTCGCTATCAACGTTCGATCATCGGCATCCGGGATCTCGATCTGCTCGATGGTCGGCTGGCTGGCCATCACTGTTCCCCCGGCGAGCGGTGGGCGTCAGCCCCCTGTTTCGGGTCTCATCGTTTCACACCGCGCTGCAAGTGAGCAACCCACGTCACCTTGCCCTTGAAACAGTTCGGAAACAGGGACGTAAGTCCCCTGTTTTTGCCGATTCCCGCGCCTCCTTGGTGACGCCACTGCGACGCCCGACGAAGGTGAACGCTACTGGAAGCGGTAAATCAGCATGGTGCGTGTCCGGGCCACCGGGGTCAGGGAGCGGAGCCAAGCGACCGTCCGTAGCATGTGGGGGCGGCGATCCGGGCAAGCGTTCAAAATTGTCGTACTGACCGCCAGATCCCCGTTGCCCACTCGGGCCCGGATCGCGGCCTCGGTGTCCGGACCCATTTTGTGAACGTGGATTTGTTGGAAGGGCGGCAGGCCCGCTTGCGGGTCGGATCCGAAGTACCAAATGAAGACCTCCGGTTTCCCGGCCGTGATGCGCCATTCGTCCAGTTCGGGCAAGCCTTGGCCCCAATCGTAGTTGGAATCGGCGAGCCACTCGGCCCCGCGGTCGTTCCCGCCCGCCAGCCGATTCGTGTAGCGGATGCCATCCGGCCAGACATTCGCCGATTCGTTGATCGAATACGCTAGCGCCGCGACACCCACGAGCCATGCCAGCCGCCGTCGGCCGATTGTGGGGTGAGCGATTCCGTGGGACAACACGGCCCCCGCGACGATGAGCAAAAAGGCGACGAGCGGAAAGACGATCCGGATGCCGAGTTGCACCTGCGTGGTCAGCGAGAAGAGGAATAGAAACGCCGCCGCCCAAGCTGCTGGGGAACGCCAAACCCGCTTGGCGGCGAGCAGGATCAAGGCGCCCAGCACTAAAGTCGAATCGGGGAGTTTAACGGCGAGCGTCGCGGGGAAATAGAACCACCGGGAGTCGGGGTACCATTTGCCGAAGACGACGGTGCCGCCGTGGCCGGTCATGCCGTGCTTGACTTGCCGGGCGAGCCCTTCCCAAGCGTTGGGGAAGCCGGCGGTGCCGCGGTCGGCGAGCCAAACCAGACTGTCTCGAAGCAGACCCGGTGCGAGGGAGTGTGCCCACTCGGCGAACTGCGGCTCGGGCTTGCCGTCGTTCCCGGTGTACACGAATACCCAGATCAGGCCGAGAGCGAAGGTGTAGCAGAGATCCCAGCGCAAGCGGCGGGTGATCACACGATATTGTTGCAGTGTCGCCCAAAGTCGGATGGTCGGCCGTGGCAGGGCGCCGTCGGCGAACAAGCGGTTCATCCCGACGACGGCGAACAGCAACGGCACGTAGGGCAGAGCCGACGCCTTGGCCGACAATGCCACGCCGTACAGCACCCCGGGCAGCACCACGCGGAGCCAAGGCCCGCACTGCCGACCGCGGTAGAAATGGTAGACCGCGATCAGCACGGTCGCCGTCATCGCAATGTCGGTGGTGGCGAGAGCCGCGTGCGCGAGAAAATTTGGGTCGGTGGTGATCAACCCGGAGGCCCAACGCCCGCCCCAGTTCCCCCCCGCAAGGTGGCCCCAGCGGAAGGCGTAGATGAGCAAGGCCCACCAGAACACAAGCGTGCCGGCGCGGGCCGCGGGCAACAGCGCCGGCAGGTCGCCGACCGGGTCGTAGGGCACCCCGCGATCACGTTCGCTCAAGTAGAGTGGCAGCGTCTGCACATCGGTGGGCAACGGCATCACGCCGTCGCTCATGTGCGACTTCGAGCTGCCACTGCGCCACTGATCCAAGCCGATGCGCACGTACAGGGTTTCGTCGAAGGTCGGGCCCAGATGCCGGGCCGACGTCGTGCACCAGACGCTCGAACCGATCAGCACGACGAGGAGCCAAGTGAGATTGGCGATGCGTCCGCCGGGATCGGACGCGGGCGCAGGCGCGGTGGACAAAATGAAGTTCCTCGTATTGCGTCCGCGCTTACCGCCCCAGCACCATGCGTTGGGGGCCGAAGAGCTTGCGGATATTTTCCGGGGTCAAAATTTCTTGCGGGGCACCGACGGCTTGGATGCGGCCGCCGTTGAGGCAGAGCACCTGCTGGGCGAACTCTTGCACCGTGGCCAAGTCGTGGGAGACCAACAGCACCGTGACGCCGGTATCGCGGACGATGTGGGCGATCATCCGATAGAAATCGAGTTCGTCTTTGAAGTCGATCCCCGACGCCGGTTCGTCGAGCAGCAGCAACTCCGGCTGCGGTTCCAAGGCCAACGCGAGCAACACCCGCTGCAATTGACCACCCGACAAGCCTTCGACGGGGACATCCAAAATGTCGGCCGCATCGACGCTGCGCAGAATCTTGAGCATCTTGTCTTGCAGCATCCGCCGGAACCCGAACATCAGCGGTCGACCGCGGTTGAGCGAAAGTCCCAAGAGATCCCGCACCGTCATCGGCAGGTGGCTCTCGAAGTTCAACCGTTGCGGAACGTAGCCGACGTGTTCCGGGCTGGGCTTGGAATGGTCGTGCCCGCACCGGTAAATGATTCGACCACTGTGCGGAAACTCGCCGAGTAGCGTCCGCAGTAGGGTCGATTTACCCGAGCCATTGAGCCCGATGATGGCGGTGATGGCCCCGCGCGGGATATCCGCCGTGATACCATCCAACACCGCCCGGCCACCGCGGGCGACGCGCAGATTGTCGAAGCTCAAGAGCGGCGGAATGACAACGGGGAGCGGTTTCACTTCAACACCTTCGCCAAATTCTCGAGGTTGGTGCGCATCTTGCGTTCGTACCAGTCCGGGGTCAACTCGGCTGCCGTAGCCGTTTCGAGCGGATCGAGTTCCGCAATCACCACATCTTGAACCCCGGCCGCTTCGAGTTCGGCCTTGAGTTGTTTCGGCGACTGGTGCGAGGCGTATTGCGGTTCCACGGCGATCACGCGGACTTTGTCCTTCACGCACTTCTCGATGAGTTTCTTCAGGTCGGCCGGACTCGGCTCCTGCCCCGGTGTCGCTTGCAAACTCCCGGCGATGACCAAGTCGAAATCGCGGGCAAAGTATTGCAGCGAGCCGTGCGTCGACACAAAGGCCCGTTCCTTTTTGTCCTTCAATAGTTTTTTGCCATCATCGAGAATCGCCTTCAATTTCACTTGATATTCGGCGGCGTTGCGGTCGAACAACTCCTTCTGATTGGGTTCGGCACCCCGCAGGACGAAGCGAATCTCGTCGACCATTTTCCCGGCGAGCACCGGGCTGAGCCACAGATGCGGATCGTGATCGTGGGCGTGCCCCGAGTCGTCTTCACCCGGCTTGCAACAGCCGCAACCATCGGAACCCAACAGCAGTCCGTGGGTCGCTTTATCGGCTTCGAGTTTGGCCCCGAGGTCGATCATTTTCAAGTTTCTGTTCGACGTGCTCGTCTTCAGCTTGCCCGCGAATGTATCGTCCAAGCCCAGCCCGTTGAAGATGAACAAGTCGGCCTCTTCGAGCAAGATGCGCTCTTGAATCGACGTGTCCGCGTGATGCGGCCCTTGTGTACTGAGTACCGACCGGACGCTGCCGCGTTCGCCGCTGACGTTGACGGTGAAGCAATAGAGCGGCGCGAACGACACGGCGATCTTGGGGCCGGGTGCGTCGGGCCATTGACCTGTCGACGTGCGTTTGCAGCCCGCCAAAGTGAAGGCAATGCAAACCGCGAGAGTGATTGTGGGGACAATGCAACGGGACATGGCAGCACCGTGAATAAGAATTACGAAGTTATACCACGGTCATAGTACACGAACGACGTTCGTTGGGGAAGAGGTTCCCGTCTCCAATCGATAGATCCGATCCGCCAGACGATCCACTTCCGCGCGATCGTGCGTGACATGCAGCACTGAGATCGAGTCGCGTTTCAGGAGCTGAATCACCGACTCTTTGGTGATCTCGTCGATGGCGCTCATCGGTTCGTCGAGCAATAACAATTTGGGACGGAAGGCCAACGCCCGGCCCAAGGCGACCCGTTGGGCTTCGCCACCACTCAAACCGATGGCGGGGCGATCCAAAATCGGCGTGAGTTGGAGCCGTTCGGCCAACTCCGCGATCTGTTCGGTTTGCAGTTTGATTGGCGACTTGCGGATGGCCAACCCGAAGGCGAGGTTCTGGCGCACGGTCATGGTCGGAAAGACGACGGCATCTTGCGGGACGTAACCAATGCCGCGATCCCCCGGCGGATACGACGTGATATCGATGCCGAACGAAAGGATGGAACCGGATTGCGGTTTCCTCAATCCGGCGATGACTTCCAACAGCGTCGTTTTCCCGGAACCCGTGGGGCCGAGCAGCAAGGCGTGGCAACCCGTGGGCACAGGCATCGACACGGGGCCGAGCTGGAAGGCCCCGTGTTGAATCCGGAGGTTGCGGAGTTCGAGGGCGAGTTCCGCCATCAAAACACGCGGGCGAAAATGGCCTTCAGGTAACGGCCTTCGGGTACATGGACGAAGAACGGGTGATCGGACGCGGCGCCGGTGATCTCGAAGATCTGGGCGGTCCGTCCCACCTGCCACGCGGCCCGACGGAGCATCTCCACGAAGTCCGCTTCGGCAACCAACCCGGTGCAAGAGCAGGTCAGCAGAATACCGCCGGGGGCGAGGGCCATCATGGCCAGGCGGTTCATATCGAGGTACTTTTTGAGTGCCCCGAGAACATCGTCGCGGTCGCGGGTCATCTTGGCGGGGTCGAGCACCACCACATCGAAGCGTTCGCCGTTCGGGATGATGTCGCGGAGCCAAGGGAAGAGGTCGGCTTGGACGAACTTGATTTGGGCACGGTTCAGTTTCGCGTTGTCTTTCGCCAGTTCGATGACTTCTTCATCGAGGTCGATACCCGTTACCGAGGCGGCGCCACCGAGAGCTTTGGCGTAAACCGAGAAGCCACCGGAGTTGCAGCAGAGATCGAGGACTTTCTTGCCGGCGCAATAGCCGGCGAGCTTCTTGCGATTGTTGCGTTGATCGACGAAGAACCCGGTTTTGTGTTTGCTACCGGGGGCGACGCGGAAGCGTAAGCCGTGCTCGGTGATGATGCTCGGCGGCGGTGGTTCCGGCGGTCGGCAATCGAACGATTCTTGTTTGCCGACGTGCTCTTCGGCGAAGAAATAGAAGCTCGCGCCGGGGAACATTTCGGCGAGGACATCCATAATCACTTGGCGTTGGCGGTACATGCCGGCCGAGAAGAACTCCAGTACGAGCAGCGACCCGAATCGGTCGACGATCAACCCGCTGAGTCCATCGGCTTCGGAATGGACGAGCCGGTACGCGTCGGTGACTTCTTCGAGCTTGAGAATGTCACGGCGGAGTTGCAGGGCTTTGCCGAGACGGTCTCGGAAGAAGGCCGCATCGATCGGCTCGTGTTCGTCGGCGGTCAGAATGCGCAGCGCGATCCGCGAATGGCCGTTGTAGATGCCGCGGCCGACCCACTGGCCGGCTTTGTCGAGGACGTCGACAATGGCCCCATTTTGCACCTTCGTGGCGGGCCACTCGACCATCTTCTGAAAGATCCAGGGATGCTGGGTCTTCCGTTCGATTTTGATTTGGACTTTGGGCAACGGTTCGGCAGTCATCGGGGTCGGTTCCGGGGAGTGTGTTCCGGTATCACTTTACGGTTATTTTCGTGCTTAACAGCCGCGGAGCCGACTGGCGCAAGCCGTCGGTGTGGAACATGTCATGCACCGACGGCTCATCGGCCGAGCCGAGTGGGGGGCGCCCGGGGGG
>JAYSYJ010000097.1:0-6131 GCA_043727675.1 Fimbriiglobus sp. | reverse complement strand
CGCGCCGCCGCCTCGGCTTCGGCTTGGAAACGGGCGCCGTCGTTGCTACTGGCGAGGTGCGCCTCGCGGATCATCTTGAGTGCCACAATTCGGTTCAGCGATTTCTGCTGCGCCCGATAGACGACTCCCATCCCGCCGCGCCCGAGTTCGTTCAGCAGCGTGAAGTCGCCGAAATCGCGCGGTAATGTCGGTTTCACGGAGTCGTCGGAATGCGGTCGGCTGGTTCCTTCCGGATGGGTCGGCCGATGGATCGTCATCTGCGGCGGCGGCGTGGGGCGTTGAATCATTTCCGCGAACTGCGCGACGGCCCAAAGTTCCCGGAGTTCGCCCGCAAATTTAGGGTGCTGCTGGGCCACCGCTTCGACATCGGCACTGCCGCGCTGCCGGAGTTGATCGGTCAGACCGCCCAAAAGCACCGCGAGTTCTTCGTCCCGTTCCGCCACCATGAAACGACCACCTGCCAGTTGGAGAATGCTGCAATTCCCGTTCGATATAATATTAGTGTATCGGCTGGCTGTCGGGGTTGTCCCCATCCGTTGGCGTAGGTATTTCGGCAAAATCGACAGGCGAGGACGAGACCATGGCGGTGAAGCGATCGTATCGATGGCTCCTGATTCTGCTGGCCGTGGCCGGGTTGTCGCTCGATCAAACCACGAAGTACGGCGTCTTTCGCTGGCTCTACAACGACCATCAAACCACTTCGACGGGTCAGCTCGAGTCGTGGGACTTCGTCAAATCGTGGTACCCACAACGCGCTGAAAATCCACCGCAGCATTATCTCTGGGGCGGTCGCTACGACGTCGTTCCGGGTTGGTTCGGGTTCTACGCCCAATTCACCACCGAGCCGGAACGCCAACCGTGGCAGCACCAAGGCCGAGTCCTGCAAACTTGGAGTGCACCCCAAATGCCCTACGTGAATCAAGGGGCGCTGTTCGGGATGGGCGGTGGCAATTCCGGGGCCATGTGGAACACCATATTTGCGATCATCAGTCTGCTCGCGGCCTTGGGCATCTCCACTTGGGCACTGCTTCGGGGCAAACGTGCCGACGGCTGGATGTGCGCCGCACTCGGGCTGATTCTCGGGGGGACGGTCGGCAATTGCTACGACCGCGTCGTATTCGAAGGCGTCCGCGACTTCCTCTACTTCTACAAAATCGATTGGCCCGTCTTCAACGTCGCCGACTGTTGCCTCGTCGCCGGGGCCATCATCCTGCTGGGCCACGCTTTCTTGGTGCCGACACCAAAAGTGGAACCAGCTACTCCGTTAATACCACCAACATCACCCGTTTCACTTTGACACAAACTTGCCGACGGTTTCCAAGAACTCGGCATTGGTCTCCGTCTTCGCCAACTGCTTAATGAGCGGTTCCATGCAGTCCCCACCCTTCATCGAAGTCAGCGACCGTCGGAGCAAGGTGATCCGTTCCAACATCTCGGCCGGCAAAATGCGTTCCTCTTTTCGGGTACCCGATGCCCCGAGATCGATCGCCGGGTAAATCCGTTTCTCGGCGAGTTTGCGATCCAACACCAACTCCATGTTGCCGGTGCCTTTGAACTCTTGGAAAATCACATCGTCCATCCGGCTACCGGTTTCGATGAGAGCAGTCCCGAGGATCGTCAGGGTTCCGCCTTCTTCAAACGCTCGGGCCGAACCGAAGAGCCGTTTCGGCACTTCCAACGCCCGGGTGTCGACCCCGCCAGACATCGTCCGGCCACTGCTGGTGTGCTTGTTGTAAGCCCGTGCCAGTCGCGTCAAGCTGTCGAGTAGCACCAGCACATCTTTGCCCTGTTCGGCCAACCGTTTGGCCCGTTCGATCACCAACTCGGCCGTGCGAACGTGCACCACCGTTTCTTGATCGTTACTCGACGCAATTACTTCGCCCTTCACAGTGCGTCGCATTTCGGTCACTTCTTCGGGCCGCTCATCCACGAGCAACATGATGAGCACCATTTCCGGGTAGTTTTGGGCCACGGCGCTCGCGATGTGCGACAACAGCACCGTTTTGCCTGAACGTGGCGGTGCCACGAGTAATCCACGCTGGCCCATGCCAATGGGGGTGAACAGATCCATCACCCGTGTGGTGAGGGGTTGGGCCCCCGTTTCGAGCTGAATCCACTTGGTCGGGTCGACGGCGGTCAAGTCGTCCCATTTTCGGGTGCGGAACGTCTTGGGATCGCCCCCTTCGATGGTTTCGAGATTCACCAAACGCGGGCCAGTTTGACCGCGTTGCGCTGCGCCGAGCGGCCCGGAGACAAGCATGCCCGGGCGCAGACCAAAGTGGCGAATCAAGTCGATCGGGACAAATGGATCGGTGGGTTTGACGGCGTAACTTTTCTTGGGATCGCGGAGATAACCGTGCCCCTTGGAATGCATTTCGAGTACGCCGGAGACGGTCGTCGTGACAACTGCCATAAGGAATCAACTGGGGAAAAGGGGGATGCCGATCGGAACGAGAGGAAATCGGTCGCAGCGATTGCCTGAATTCCCCACACTGTAACCGAAGTTTCTTGTCTGGCCAATGGGTGAACCAAAATTCCGGGATCCGGGTGGGACAAGGTCGGCAACATGCGTTGGCTCCGATGATTGTTTTGTGTACATGATAAACATAAGATCCATTCGTTCGGCTGTCAAATATTTTAAGTGATATTTTGTTCAAGTTTCTTTGGCGACCCCCGAATTAGAGTCAGAAAGAATTCCGCTTGCAGACCTAACCACTGGCAGATATAGCCGATGCACTTCGGAATTGTTTTCGATGACCTGCGGAGCAGATCATGCGTCGGAAAGTCTGGCTCGGATGGATGGCGGCACTGCTCTTCGGCTCGGGGCTGGGCTGCCGCCACGCCACGAAGAAATACGACACGAGTGTTCCGCACGTCGAGGAATTTGTCGCCCCGCCGAAGGAAGCCCGGTACGACAATCCACCGGAATCCGGGTACAAGAAACCGGATCCGAAGAAGGAATTCCGCCCCGGCCCCGGTGGCCAAGGTGCAGGCGGTGGCGGCGGTGGCGGCGGGTTGGGTGCCCCCGGCCAAGGTGGGCCAGGTCAATAAACCAACCGAAGAAATGGACGGCTTCTTTCCCGGCACGGGTCACTCGGCTATGGTAACGCTTCCGTAAGCCCCATTCCCGAACCCGTGGCCGCGATGATTCTTTCGCCGGAACAGTACACCGCCTTGCGTTCCGGATTGAATGCCGACCTCGGGTTATTCACACCGGAATTACTCGTCGCAGGAACTGTTCTGTCGGTGCTCGCCTTGAGGCTGTTCCGCACGTTTGACCGCGTGAACATGAACGCCATCGCCGTCTGGCCCCTACTCGGGGCACTGGCATTTTTCGGGCTGCAATGGTACGACCTGTTTCACGGTCTTCGCGGCGGGGTGATTTTCACCGGATTATTACAAGTCGACGCATTCGCCACCTTCCTGCGAACTTTGCTGATTCTCTTCGCACTCGGTGCCCTCTGGCTCGGTGGCATCACCGGACTGCCCGACCGCGAGGATTCCGCCGATTACCTGGTATTACTACTCGGCGCCACCCTCGGCATGATGGTGATGGTCTCGGCAAACCACTTGATGATGGTGTTCATCGGACTCGAAATGGCAAGCCTGCCCTGTTACGCACTCGCCGGATTTTTGAAGGGACGCAAAGCCGGGAGCGAATCGGCACTGAAATACGTTCTCTACGGTTCGGCGGCCTCGGGCGTGGCTCTCTACGGGATCAGTTTGCTGGTGACCAAATTCGGCACCGGCTCTTTGCCCGGCATCGCTCATGGTTATGCAAACCTCGTGAACAGTGGGGGAATTGACGGCCTGACCTTCGCCGCAACGGCTTTGCTGCTCGCCGGTTTCGCCTTCAAACTTTCGGCGGTGCCATTCCACTTCTGGCTACCCGATGTGTTCGAAGGGGCCGCGGCAGAAGTGGGTGCGTTCCTGTCGATTTCGTCTAAAGCCGCCGCCGTCGGGTTGACCGCTCGGTTCTTGCTCATCCTACAACGCGAAGTCGGGCCACTCGATCCCGCACTGCTCCCGCGTACGATTGGCGTACCGCTGTTGATCTTGGCCATGCTGACGATGACGCTCGGGAACTTGGCGGCACTCGGCCAAACGAATTTGAAACGATTATTGGCCTATTCGACCATCGCCCACGCCGGAGTCCTCCTACTCGGGTTGGCAATCTTCACGGCGGATGGCGCCGCCGCGACGCTGTACTATTTGATTGGATACCTACCGACGAATTTGGCTGCGTTCGCCATCCTGGCCATCCTGCGCAACCGTGCCGGCATCGAAACGGTGGACGGGTTACGTGGCCTGGGTGTGAGCTCGCCCGCGTTGGCCGGGGTACTGGCCATCAGCGTGCTGAGCTTACTGGGACTGCCCCCATTGGTCGGCTTCGCCGGGAAATTCCAAGTTTTTGAGGCGCTCTACGAAGCGGGTCGAGTCAACCCGACTTTGGCCACCTGGAACACCATCGCGTTAGGTGTGGCTGTGCTCAACACGGCGATCAGTGCGGGATATTATTTGAAGTTGTTGAAAGTGAGTTTCTTGGACGAACCAGAAGATGAAGCCAAGCCGATTGCCGCCGGGTTATCAGCCAAGCTGTTCTTGGGCCTGTTGACCATCGCCATGGTGATATTGGGAATCGCTTGGAACCCGGTGGTGGCGTTCACCACACGGGCTGTTGCGGGTATGGGTTGAGCCCATCCGGACTACGACACGCCCTTTTTGCCCTTCTTCAAGCTGCGGTTCTTATGTTTGCGGGCGCGGACTCGCTTTTTGTTCGCGTTCCGCAACGACTTCGATTTGTGCTGGATGCCCATAGTTGGGTTCCTTCGTTAGGTGGCTCGGTTTCGTGTGAAACGCAATTATAGGAACTCCGGGGCCATTTGACGGCGCCAGCTTCTATTCTAACCCTTTCCGTTGCCGTTTCCGTGGGTTGGGTCGTGCCGATGGACATTCCCGTCAAGAAAATTGTGCGTTTGCTCGGCGATGAGCAGGCTCCGGAATTGCGTGCCGCTGCGCTCTATGTGCTCGCCGAACTCGGGCTAAAAGATGCAGAAATCCTTGCGGTGATGCAGGCGAAACTCAAAGACCCGGACGGAATCGTCCGCGAAGCGGCGATCGTCGCGGTCGGCAAATTGAAATTGACTAAAAGTTTACCGACGCTGTTGGAACGGATCAAGCAAGGCGGCACCGAGGCGGCGTTGGCAGCGGAAGCGTCGGCGAAACTCGGCGCCGACGGCGTCACCAGTTTGCAAGCGATGCTGGCCAAGGCCACACCGGGGCTACGTAAAACCATCGCGGCCGCACTCACCGGAGCCGTGGCCACGAACCCGGATGCGGCGCTCGCCGTGCTCACCGATCCCGATCACCACACCGCCAACGCGGCGGCGAATTCGCTGATCAGCCGCATTCCGACGATGTCGGCCGAACACAAGAGCACTCTCGTGGCGGGCCTCATGGCGGTGGCGTCGAACAAGAAGGCTAAGCTTCTCGCGCCGGCCGAGTTCACGGTGGTACGCGTGCTGTCGTCCCTCAACGATCCGAGCAGCGCCGATGTGCTCTGGGCCCGCACCCAACCGCCTTATCCCATCGAACTCCGGGCGGCGGCTCTGCAAGCCGTCGGCGGCTGGCTCGACAACCCGACTAAAGAGCAATGGCGCCGGCTCTTCGCCTGTGCCACGGATACGAATTTTCAGATTGCGGCGCCGGCCCTCGCCATGCTGACGCGGATTCCCGTTTCCGAAAAGCAACTCCCGGAATGGGTCGGTTTGTTGCACGCCCCCGATATGGCCGCACGGCGGTTGGGTATTGAAAAAGTGGGCGACCGCGACACCGCCGAAGTGGCGGTGGGATTGATGGAACAATCGAAGCACGCCGACCGCGTGCTGCAAGAGATGGCCACGGCTCGCCTCGGCAAGCTCAACCATGGGCGCAAAGCCCTCGTGGCAGAGTTGTTAAGCACGGAATCGATGGATGACCTTTGGCGGCTGGCACGAATCATCGCGCTGTTCGCCAAGACGCTGGCCCCAGCCGTTCGCACGGAAATCGTCGAGCATCTTTGCCAAGAAATCGAAGCCGAGAGCCACCGGGGTGATCCGCTGGTGTTCCTCCTCCGCGAAGCCGATCCGGTC
>JAYSYJ010000096.1:0-18479 GCA_043727675.1 Fimbriiglobus sp. | reverse complement strand
GCAAACCTTGCGGCCGATAACGATTGTGCGGCATGTACCGCGCTCGCCTCGGCTCGGGTGCCCACCATGCGTGGTTCAGTCTTCATTATTAGCATCACTGTTGCCCTGTTGGCTCTCGGCTCGGGTTGTTCTCGAGAGAGGTATCGTCAGCGCGCCGACCGCGACGTTTCCGGGATTTTGACCCAGAAAAACGTCGTTCCGAATGCCCCCATCGAAAATTGGCACGTCTACCCCGATGAACGGGCACGTTACGCCGACCCGACATCGCCGGATCGGCCGCCGATGCCGCCCGACGACGACTATGCCCGGATGCTCTCGCCCAACCCGCAGCGGCCCGGCCGTGCTGGAATCGCTCGGGTCGAGGGCGATGGCTACATGAACGAAATCATCGCCTGGGATGCCCAGAACCGGTCCGAAACGCAGCCGGAGGTCACCGCAGCGGTCGTGGAACCCGCAGTCGACCCGACGGCGGTGGCACTCAAATCGGAGCAGAAGGCGTACCGATTGAAGCTCGATCAAGCCATCGAATTGGCCATCTTCAACAGTCGGGAATTTCAAGATCGCCGCGAAGACTTGTACCTCGCCGCGTTGCCGGTTTCGTTGGAACGGTTCCAATTCTCGGCCCAGGCGTTCGCCTCCGAGCAGATCATTCGCGAGTATGCGGGGATCGACCGACCCGATGCGGGGAATCGTTGGAAGGTCTCGACGGAAGCGGGCTTCACCCGGAAATTCGCCACGGGGGCCGAACTACTCGTGCGGCTGGCGAATCAAGTCGTCATCGACCTCAGCGGTGGCAAGCCGACCATCAGCGTGTCGACGTTGGGTTTGGCCCTCGTCCAACCGCTCTTGCGTGGCGGCGGACTGGCGGTGACGTTGGAAGCGCTCACGCAGGCCGAACGCACCATGCTCTACGCGGTGCGGTCGTACGCCCGTTTCCGCTCGAACTTCTACGTCGCCATCGCCGGCAACGGCAACTACACGAACAACCCTTACGGGCTACAGGGGCTTTCGCAGAACCTCGGGCGCGGGGTTGGGGCCAACCTCACCTCGAATCCGGCCGGGTATTTGCCGACGCTGTTACGGGCGGCGATCCTCGCCAACGAGAAAAAGAACATCACAAGCGTGGAACAGTTTCTGAAACTGTTCGAGAACTTGAAAGAAGGCGGCGGGGTGCCCGAATTGCAAGTCGTGCGTGTCGAACAGCGACTCTTGCAGAGCCGGGCACTGGTGTTGACGCGAACCCAGCAGTACGTCGACGGGATCGATAACTTCAAGCTGCAACTGGGGATACCCGCAACGCTTCAACTGGAACTCGACGATACCCCATTGAAGCCGATCCGTATGCAACTCAAGCGCTTCGAGGAGGTGTACGACCAACTACGCGAACTCGAACTCGCGGTGGGGCAATTCGACCCGAAAGAGCCTGTTCTCGGCCTGCGCGAACGCTGGGTCAGACAGCTCACCGAATCCAAGTTGGTCAAAGGGACGCAACTGGCCAAGGATTACCCGAAACTCGCCACCGAGCTCAAAGCCGCACTGGCCGACGATTTAGCGAAACGCACGTCGGAGCTGTTGGAACTGCGTCGCAAACTGTTGGATGCTAAAGCGGAGCGGCAATCGAAACGATTGCCGGAATCCGAGGCCGAACTGCTGAAGTTGAGCCGGATTGAAGCCGAGTTCGATCGCATCAATTTCGAGTTGGCCCTGCGGCGATACGAAACCCAACCCTGGCTGCGGGCGCCGGCCGAGAAACGCGTCGTCGAGCAGGCGGTGGCGTTCCGGTTCGTCGTCGAAGCGGGACTACTCGTGGCGATCCAAGCCCGCAATCAGCGTCTGGATGGCATTCGGGGGGAGTGGCCCGCAGTACCGCAGTTGCTCGTTGACGATACGAATCTCATGGAAATCTCACTGGATGAAGCGTATCTCAAAATTGCGCAAGTGGCGCTGAACAACCGACTCGACCTCATGAATGCCCGGGCACAAGTGGTGGACGCTTGGCGGCAAATTGCAATTCGGGTGAATGCGCTGCAAGGTGTGTTCGATGTGAGGTATGATCTGACAGCGAACTCTCCGTTCGGCGGAAACGATGGTCTGAACTTCACCGCGAGTCGGGTGCTGCATCAGGTCACGATGCGGATCGAACCGCCGTTCGTGAGGCGGGCCGAACGCAACCTGTACCGGGCCGCGTTGATCTCGTATCAACGGCAGCGGCGAAATTTGCAGTCGTTCGAAGATAACATTGTGACGGATGCGCGGGTCGATCTCCGGGCACTCCGTCAGCTTTACCAAACCTTTTTGGTACAACAGAGAGCAGTGGAGTTAGCGTATTCTCAAGTGGACAACGCCCGCAGTACTTTCCTCGCCCCGCCCGACCCCAAAACGCAAGACACCGCCGGTAACGTCGCCGCCTTAACGCAACAGCTGCTCGAAGCCCAAGGCGCACTGGTTCAAGCGCAAAATGATCTTTCGACGACGTGGGTGAATTACCTCACCGCTAGAATGGAACTGTACCTCGACCTCGAATTGCTCCCGTTGGATTCCCGAGGATTATGGCCCGATGACTCCGCCACTGCACCCGGCCCCGCTCCACGATCCGGAAATCCTGACGCTAACCCCGTCGGACCCGAGCGGCTCCCCGCCCCTGCTCCACTCCCCCTCGGGCCGCGTGCCAGCCGGGAGTTCGAACCCATCGTCCTCCCCGCTCCAGGCGGGGCCCGATAACGCCCAAAAACGGCGATCTCGCAAATTTTTCTGGCTCATGGCGCTCGGCACGGTGTTTTTCGTCGGAGCGGCCTGCGCGGCCGTCTTTGTTTTGTCCCCCAACTTCGGCGGCCTGTTTGCCACGGCCCGCCCCGATTTGCTGCCGCACACCGTGCAAGCGGAATATCTCCCGGTGACGGTGGTCGAGCGTGGCACGCTCGAGTCGACCGACAACCGGGATGTCGTCTGCCGGGTCAAAGCCGGTAGCCGAGGAACATTTGCCAGCACCATCAAGTGGGTGATCGACGACGGCACCATGGTGTCGAAGGGCCAGCCGTTGATGGATCTGGACGATTCGAACTTGAAAGATCAAGAGCAAGCCCAAGGCATCGTCCTTTCCAAAGCGAACTCGGCCTGGGTGAAAGCGAAGGAAGAACTGGCGATCCAGTTGAAGATCAACGACTCTGATAAAGCCGCGAAATTCGCATCGCTCAAAGTCGCTGAGCTGGATCACGAAAAGTTCCTCGGTGTCCGCCGCGATACCATTCTCGATCCGATCGGCGCCTTGGTCAGCGCTCCGTTCACACTGGTGGAAAAAGGCGAGTACCGGATGAAATTCGACGACGTCTCGGGGCGATTGAAACTGGCGGAATCCGACCTCGAAGCCTACCGCGACCGCAGTTCCTGGGCCGAACGTTCCGTGAAACTCGGCTACCTGACGCCAAGCCAAGCCAAAGTGGAGCGATCCAAACTCGAAAGCGCGAATGACTCGTTGGGCAAGCTCTCGGCCGAAAAGTACGCCTTGGAAAACTTCACCCGGACGCGGGAAGTGACCGACCTGAGCAGCAAAGTGGATGTGGCCCGAGCCGGATACGAACAGGCGATTCTGCAAGCGCGGGCGAAGCTCATCCAAATGGAATCGGAAGTCGAAACGACCAACTCCGTTCTCCAGCAAGAACTCGATAAACTCCGGGAAATCAAAGAGCAACTGTACGCGTGCAAGATCGTCTCTCCGCAAACGGGCATGGTGGTTTACTACAAGGAATCCAGCCGTTTCGGCAACTCGAACGAGGGACTCATCGCGGTCGGTGCCCAGGTCAAAGAGGGCCAAAAACTGTTGCGGATTCCCGATCTCAGCCGTTTGCAAGTGAACGTGAAAGTTCACGAAGCGCTCGTGTCTCGAATCAAAGGGGACGACCGCAAAGCGACCGGGGCGTTCGTCGCTTCCAGAATCGGCTTGGTGGCTCAAACAAATGTACTCAGTCGTTTATTGGGTCAATCGGACGCCTATCAAAGTGCCGCCATCGAGGTGGCCCACGACCAAGAATATTTCGTCGCCAACAAGGGGATGCGAGCGACGGTTCGCATCGACGCGTTCCCGGATCGCACCTACATCGCCCGCGTTCGTACCGTGGCAGCCGTGGCCTCCATGGCGGACTGGATGTCGAGCGATGTGAAACTGTACCAGACTCTCGTGCAGATCACCGGGGTTCGCCGGGAAGGCTCCGCCGGGCAAGACGAGGACGATTTCGAGAACGACCAAGATCGGGCCCGGAGATCGTTGGCCGGCTTGAAGCCGGACATGAGCGCCGAGGTGACGATCCAAGTTGACCCGGCCGAACAGAAAGTCCTGACGGTGCCGATTCAAGCGGTGGTCGGCGGGGCCGAATCGGGGCCGAAACGCAAGATCTTCGTGTTGCAAGAGGGTCAACCCGTCGAACGCGAGATCGTCTTGGGTCTGTTCAACGATAAAAAAGTGGAAGTGAAGGAAGGCCTGAAAGAGGGCGATGTGATCGTGCTGAATCCGAAGGTCATCATCGGCGACAAAGCCAAAACCCGCGATGAAGGCGACCCGTCGGGCCGCGGTGGCAGCAAAGGCAAGTCCGGCGATAAGTCGAAATCCGGGGGAGCGGGCCAAGCCCCGAAAAAGTAATGGCTGCGATCGTCGAAGTCCAAGACCTCATCAAAAACTACTACATGGGCGACGTGACCGTCAACGTCCTCAAAGGGCTGGATTTGTCCTTCGAGGAAGGTGACTTCGTGTCGCTCATGGGGCCGTCGGGTTCCGGCAAATCGACCCTGATGAACATTTTGGGTTGCCTCGACCGGCCGACCGCGGGCAACTACTATTTGCGCGATCGCGACGTCGCCCACATGACCGACAACCAGTTGTCGGACGTGCGGAGTACTTACCTCGGCTTCATTTTCCAGGCTTACAACTTGCTCCCGCAGTATACGGTCGTGGAGAACATCGAACTCCCGCTGGTGTATCAGGGGGTGCCGCTCGATGCCCGCACGAAGGATCGTTGCGTCGCTCTCGCCGAGATGGTCGGGCTGGGCACGCGGCTCGATCACCGGCCTTTGCAACTCTCAGGGGGGCAACAGCAACGCGTGGCCATCGCTCGGGCGCTGGTCAACGATCCGCAGTTGATCCTCGCCGACGAACCGACGGGGAACCTCGATAGCCGCACCAGTGTCGAGATCATGGAGATGCTCACCGAGTTGAACAAGGCCGGGAAGACCATCATCATGGTGACGCACGAAAACGACATCGCCGAATGGTCGCGCCGAGTCGTTCGATTGCGGGATGGATTGGTCGAATCGGATACTCGAAATGAACATCCACTTGGGTTCCGGTGATCGATGGACATCCGCGATATTCCCCCTGTTCCTCCGCTCGCCGCGGCGACCGGATTCGAAGGCCTGAACAAGGTTCGGCGGAGCTTCGTGCTCGCGATCCGCAGTTTATGGCTCCACAAGTTGCGGGCCTTTCTGTCGGTACTCGGCATCATCATCGGCACGTCGGCGGTGATCGCACTCATGGCCTTCGGCAAAGGGTCGATGCAAGACGCTCTCGAAGACATCAAGCGTCAAGGGGCGACGAACATCGTCGTGCGCAGCGTCAAGCCGCCGGACGAAGGGGCCACAGCCAGCCGCTCGTTCGTGGCGAGTTACGGATTGAAGTTGGCGGATCTCTCGCGTATGGGCACGTTCGGCGGTGCGATTTCCAAAATGGTGCCGATGCGGGTCTTCCCCGCGGAAGTTCGCTTCTTGGATCGGATGTCGAACGGTCGTCTGGTTGCCACCACCGAAGATTATGCCCAGGTGAACAAACTCAACCTCAGTAATGGGCGGTTTCTCAACGACGAAGACAACTTCCGCAAGTTGAACCACTGCGTGCTCGGTGCCGGGTTGGCCGATAAGCTCTTCCCCTTCGAAGATCCCATGGGGAAATCGGTGGTCATCCGCCAGCAAGAGTACCGCGTCGTCGGGGTGCTACTGGATCGGATGCCGACCGGCGGTACCGGTGGGAGCCAGTCGGCCGAGGATTTCAACAGCGACGTGTACATCCCGTTCGACACCTGCAAAGTCCGGGTCGGTTCGACGGTGGTGATCCGCCAGTCTGGCTCCCGTGGCGGGGAGAAAGTGGAAGTGTCCCAAGTGACGCTGACGGTCGACGCCGATTTTGAAACGTCCGAAGGACGCGAGAAAGTCCGCGCCATCGGCAACGCGATCAAGGGGATGCTGAAGGACGATCACCTCCGCGAAGATTGGGCTGTTTCGGTGCCGCTCGACCGCCTGGAAGAAGCGGAACGGGCGCAGGCCCGGTTCACGTCGCTGCTGGTGCTGATCGCTTCGATTTCTCTCTTCGTCGGTGGCATCGGCATCATGAACATCATGCTGGCCACCGTCACCGAGCGAACCCGTGAGATCGGCATCCGCCGGGCACTCGGGGCGAAGCAGCGTGACATCATCATCCAATTCCTCGTCGAAGCGGTCGTGCAAACCACTGTCGGCGGGCTTGCGGGGCTGACCTTCGGGGTCATTCTCGTGTTCGGTTTGCCGCCGCTTTCCCGTCTCGTTTTCGAAACTAACCTCCCGGCCCAACTCAGTTGGCAACCGATGGCCCTTTCCGTCGGCGTGTCGGTGATCGTCGGCGTGGTGTTCGGGCTTTACCCGGCGTGGCGCGCCGCCAAGCTCGATCCGATCGAAGCGTTGCGACACGATTGACCCGGTCGTTCAACCGTCCACGTGGCGCCACTGCGTGATGTCGAGCCGCACATGCGGGCTGGTCTGAATCAAGTCGGCTGCACCGTGGTACGCGGCCGACCAGACCGGCCCGAGTTGCGGCAGCGCCGCCAATGGCACGTTCGAATATTCCCGGTAGAAGAGCACTTCGTCGGCCGATGGCACCACGGTGGAATTCGCCGGCATGATCGATTTGGTTTGGAGGGTGATGGCCGCGCCGCTGTCGCCTTCGGGGGCGCCGAAGATTGCGACTTCGGAACGGGCCCACAATCCGCCGGACACCAGTTTCGGTTCGGCATCGGCGTAGCTCTTGGCAATCGCCAGTGCGAATGCGGACTTCGACGGATATTTCTGCTTCAACATCCCCGCGAGATCCACTTCCCCGAGGCGGTCGTTGAGGTACCCGCGCGTCGCGTTGCGGAGAATACGCAGCAATCGCTCGGAGCCGGCGGAATTCATACAGGCTTCGTACAGCCCCCCGAACTCTTTGAGAATGTCGTGCTGGACACGCTGTTCGAGTTCGATGAGATCGTCGTCCGTGAGGATTTTCAAGAAGCGTTGTGAGGCCTCTTCAATACTCGCACAGCCCACGGGAAGGAGATCGTCCGGGCGTACGGGCGGGGCGAGCGATTCCGATTCCGCGACCAATTGCATCAGGTTCTCTTGAGCCTTCACCCGGCAGCTGCTCACTTCGTGCAAGCGCATTTGCAAAAGATCGTACAGGTGGCGATAGATCACCAAAACCTGCCGGCCGACGAGGACTTGGTACCACGCCGTCGGAAACTCGCGGATCGCGGTTCCGATCTCTTGGGCGGTCGATTTTTTGATCCCCCGTTGCGGGTTAATACTCGCCACGACGCGTTCGTACGCAAGATTGGCCACGATTTCGAGGGCCGCGATTTGTTTCTGCAAGACCTCGCGCGCTGTCGCAACACCGTGCACGAGGTGGCGAACCGCTTCTTCGGTACCGGCAAATCGGAAATCGGGCGTGTCCATCAGGGCGGGCAGCATCCCGCTGAGTTCGTCGTTGGATCCTTTTACGATCTCCGCGGCGGCGGCGATCAAGACTTCTTCCACGTCCGACAATTGCCGATTCGGACTTTCACGCGGGGTTCCGAGAAGTTGTGTGAATTGGTCGAGTACCTCCGCGAGTTTCTCGGTTTCGGGCGCCTTGGCCAACCAACCTTTCGGAGTGAGCGGCCCGCAAACACCCCGAATGAAATCGTCGATGCTGCGACCCGCCGTGGCGTCGGCGCGGTCTCGGAGTGTTTTCGACAGGTGCTCGCTCCCCAGTCCGAAGCGGTGCCATTGTTGCTCGGCCCATTGGGGGATCACGGCGCGGAGTTGTTTCGGATCGGGGTGCACCCAATTTCCGAACAGGACCGGGGCCATGATCCGGGCCGTGCGCGAGACCACTTCCATCCGGGGCCAACCGAAGCGCGTCAGGCCGAACGTGTGGATCTCGTTGCCGGTAGGATGGAGTGGAACCGCACGATTTTGATCGCAGGCCCGCCCGAGGTTCGAGAGGAGATCGAGTCGTAAGAAATCCGCGGCGGCGAGGTGTGGGTCGGGTCGGTCACCGGGACGTTGCTCTGGAGTTCGAACCGATCCCGTTCCCCGGGAAGCACCCGAAAGGCGGCCGGATCCGGGTTTGCCATCGGCATTCCGCAACGAACCGAGTGTGCGAACGCCCGAACCGCTACCCGCCGGTGCCGGCGAGATCGCTTCGGATTCGGGTTCCGGAATGATAAACACCCGTGTGAACGGCGATTCCGCATCGCGGATGATCCCGTGGCGATCATCGTAGGCCGCTTCGAAGACCGTTTCGGGGTCGGTGAAGTGGTTCAATTCCGTCAGTGCGGCAAATGTGTTGGCCAACGCGGTGCCATCGACAGGAGTGCTGGAATTGTCGGGCGGTGTCAGCAACAGCCCCGTGACGTCGGGCGCGTGGTAGCCGATTCGTTTCAGCCGAGCACGGACAGCATAGGCCAGGTCGATGAACATGCCGCTGCCGGTCCCACCACCCAGATTGGCGACGATGTAAACCCGCGGCCGGTTCGTCCGTTTGTCGAGTCCGGTACGGGCCAGCGTTTCGCTGATCGCGGCCGGATCCAGACAGGCATCGAGTTCCGATTGGAACTTTTTGAGGATGGCACGGTAGTGATCGCAGAAGGCGAGCCGACCGAGGCAGCGCAAGCCCATCGTCGTGGGTTGCCGCGTCATTTTGTAGAACACTTGCGAATCGAACCAACCTTCGGTGACCATGCGGCCGTTGTTCCGGGGCTTCAAATAATGCGCCGACCGGTTGAGCCGTGCCGCGATGAGGTCTTCTTTGGGTAACGGGGAAAGCCCATCGGCGACTTTCGTAGCCGCGAGTTCGATGGCCTCGTGGTCGCTATCGATCCCGATCAATCGCAGCGCGGGTACATTGTCCATCGTGCCGAAGCGTTCCTCGAGACCATGGCGGAGTTGCTGAATGATCCGCAGGCCGGTGAACCCGAGACCAATCACAATGGCGGGCCGGATCGGGCCGGGGCCTTTTTGTTCGGGAGGGGCTGGCCGCTCGGGTGGCGACGACGTTTCGATCACGCCGCGCGGATTCGGCGTGTGGGTGAGTTCGATGCCACAACCGCCATCCATACCATTCGGGAGCGAAGTTCCTTGAGCGACATCGAACGGGTTGTGCGGCAGTACCGACGTATCGAATGCCGAGACTCCGGAACCGTAGTCGTCCGACTTGGAATCGGAGGCGCCGACCAGCAGCTTCGCCGTCACGGCCACCCGGACAACCGCTCCGTCTCGAATGGCTTTCACCATACTCGACACGTTCGGGAATCGGTCGTCGGGCTTTTTGGAAAGCGCCTTGGCGAGTGCAAACCGTTCCCCGGCTGGCGAAGGCAATAAATTCGGCGGCGCTTGCAAGTGCTGCATCAAGAGTTGCTGCATGCTGGTGCCGTCGAAGGGGCGGTGCCCGGTCAGCAATTCTTGATAAACGCAGGCCAAACTGTACTGATCGCAAAAGCGCGACACGAAGCCATCGAACGTCTCGGGTGCCGCGTAGACGGGGGTGATGCCACCGGTGACGGACGCCACCAAACCTTCGAGATCTTTCACCTGGCCGAAGTCGGCCACTTTGACGTGATTGTACAGCAAGAACAAGTTTTGCGGTTTGATGTCGAGGTGTTGCAACTGGTGCTTGTCGTTCATGAGGTCGAGAACTTCGGCCGTCTCGCTCATGTACTGGAGCAATTCTTCGCGCGGGATGCCGGGCAAACCGGCTTTGCGGTGTTCGCGAAAGCGTTCCCAAAGATTGCAATCGGCGAGTTCCATGATGATGACGAGCCGACCTTCGACGATGTCGTAGCGGTCGAGTGTCAGCAAATAGGGGTGCCGAACGGTCTTGACCCGTTTGAGGGCTTTCAACTCTTGCTCGGCGAAGCGGTACGAGTCGTTATCCTGGTTGCGCAGATCGCCGTAGATCACTTTGGCCGCTTTGAAAATCCCACCGGGGGCTTCGCAGCGCCAGACCTCGCCGAAGCCGCCGCTGCCCAAGCGATCCATGAACTTGTAACCGGGGATTGGTTCGGCACCGGTTTGGAATGAGACGGACATGGACAGGGATCCTGTGGGTACGAATCGACACAATCCGGGCGGGACATCACTTCGCGGTGGACTTCATCGGTGCTCGCCAATTCACATCCACACGGGCATGGGGGGATTGCTCCGCCACCCTTGAGGCTTGGTAAGCCGACTGACCTTCTTCGCCGAGTTGTGGCAGATCGGCGAGTGGCATTCGGGGAAATTCACGGAGCATGACGATGCCGTCCGTTAATATGGCCGGGATGAATTCGATACCGGGGTTGGCATCCGAAGCGAGGCGGCGCAGTTGGTCGCCGATCGGCCCCTCCGGCACCGCGAGCAGTGTCGCTTCGAGTGGCGGTGCCTTCATTCCTGGGCCGATCAAGGTCGGCAACGCTTCGTCGAACATTTTGGTCAATACGGCTTCGCACTCGTGCCCCGACCCGTGATAGCGGTTCAAAGCCTCGGCCGGGTTGGCTTTTTCCAGCCGCAAATCCAAGTACGTCCGAGCCGCTTGGGTCAACAACGGGGGGAACTCCGAGCTCCGATCCGGGCTCAGACAGATGTTGACAAGCTTTTGGTACTTCTTCTCGACTTGGGCTTGAAGACCCCGGTCGAATTCCAAAATCTCTTCGGGTGGCATCGCCGAAATGAATTGATCGGCGGCCGAATCCAAATCGTTGCAACCGGCCGGCAAGATGAATGCCCCAGATTCGGAGTTGGCATCGGCCGTGCGTTCACGGTCGAGCGTGATGGCGAATCCTTCCAAGCGGGTTCGGCAGTAGGCAACATCACGCAAGTATTCGGGAATGTTCCCCAAAAGGCTGCGGTACAGGGTCATGGCGGTGGAGAGCAACAAACTCCGATAGCGCTTCCGAGGGTACACCGTCAGCATTTCGAACAGTTCGGCAGCGATGGCTCCCTTCCGCGTGACGAGTTTGCTGAACCCGCCCGATGCGTTCAACCCGCTGATGAGCGGGAAGAGCCGGGCATACGATTCCCCCACTTCGCGGTTCAAGTTGGCGAGTTCCTGTTCGAGCCCTTCGACCGCCTCTTTCAATCGGGTCGTCACTTGGTTCAACGCTTCTTCGGCCCCCGCGAGCCGGTACTGCGGCTGCTCGATGAATGAAACCGCGATCTCCGAGAAATGCGCCTCGATTTCCAGCGTGGCTTTCTTGGCTTCCACGTCGATGAACTCTTTCATCGACGATGCCGCATGGCTCTCTTCCACATCGGGTTTCCCGACGAGTTTCACGAGTTGATCCAAAACGTCCACAGTTGCCATGGCGTCGAGCTTGCTGGCCCCGGGTGTGCGGATCTTCAACGAATTCACCACCGCGTCGAAGACGACTTCCGCATTTTCGCTCATCCCGATTCGTACCGCGGCATCGAATCGCAGCACCAAATCTTTCGGGGCCAGCAGATACTTCGCCCATTGATCCGTGAGCCACGAGCTGATCGGTTCCCGCAGGTGCGTGGTTTCTTTCTCGGACCAGCGCCGAAGAAGGTGCATGGCGAAGCGTTTGGTGATGGCCGCGAGGATTTCCGGGCGGGGCCAACTGAGCCGATAGAGACCCATCGGTTGGACGACCGGCCCGGAATACGGATCTTGCGGCGACACCGAACGCACGTAATCGGTCGCTTTGCCCACCGGGGTGAAAAACTCCATCTCGAGTCCGCGCGCCGCCGCCCCCGCCGCTTTGTTTTGGGTTCGCGCCCGGACTTTTTTGGGCAGTTGGAGAATCGTCGTCCGGTCGAACGGAGGCTGACTCTCAATGATGGGCGAATCGGCGAGATCGTAGCGGACTTTGTATTGTTCCCCGGATGCGTAGTGAGACAGCTCGGTGAGCGCCGCGTAGGTATTGGCCATGGCTTTGCGCGGAATCGCTTTGTCGGCGGGCGGCATCAGCAGAATCCCGACCGATTCCGGTTTGCGATAGCCCACTTGCCGGAGTTCGTGGCGTACCAAATAGGCGATGTCGAGGAAGATCCCACCACCGGTGCCACCGGCTAGATTCGCCACGATGTACGCACGGGCTTGATTCGTCCGGAGACCCAAACCGGTTTGCTTGGCGGTCTTGTCGAGTAAGTCATCGCTCAACAACACTTCGATTTCTTGGCGAATACGGGCCGACACGAACCGGTAATGATCGCAGAGAGCCAAACGCCCGAAGGCGCGAATTCCGTCCGCCGGGCCGGGGTTCTTCGGAAGTTGGTACAGCGTGCCAGGCGGCATCCACTGATCGACCGGCGGCAAACCATCGCGCTGGAGATAGTGGGCGGGACGATTCAACTTGATGTACACCAATTCTTGGGGCTGAAGGGGATCATACCCTTGGCCGGCTTCGGCAATGGATTCTCCGTCCGTATCCAAATACAGGAACCGGATATTCGGGAGTGCGGAGATCTTTCCGAAGCGGTTCCGCATGAACTCCCGCAACCGACGGATGACGGCTAAACCCGTTTGACCGAGACCGACTACGATGGCCGGGAAGAGGACGCCGTCCCCTTCACGCGGTGGCGGCGCGATCCCCAGTTCGCTCATCAAACCCGTTTCGATAATCGAACCCTTTTGCTGGGTCAACATCGGCGCGGGGCCTGAAATGCTCCGCTGCGTGACGAGCTTGGGTGTCACCAATCCCGGCAAGAAATTCTGAACCGTGCTGGCACCACCCGAACGCGATAGCGGGTTCGGGAGCGGCGTTCCGTCGAGGAACGAATTCGTGCCAAATGTTTGGGCAAACGCATTCCGCGCTTCTTGAACCGCCACCGCCGGCATCGTGTGGACGGAATCCCGCTGACTCGGCTGGGGAGTCTTGGCGGAGTGCAAATTCGGCGAAAACGACGTCGGCAGCGGGAGCGCACCGTAATCCGAGCGATTCGCTTCGGCATTGGCCGGGGCATGCAACAACAGCTTGACCATCTCCGCGCAGCTCGGCCAACGTTCGTGCGGGGTTTTACTCAGCCCGCGTGCGATGATGTGCCGATCGTGCATCGGCAACGGCGACACATCCGGAGCATCGCGGAGGTGCTGAAGGAGCAACTGTTTCGTATTGGCGCCGTTGAACGGTCGCTGACCCGTCAGCAATTCTTGATAGACGATCGCCAAGCTGTATTGGTCGCTGTACCGGGTGACATACCCCTCGAATGTTTCGGGGCCGGCGTACACCGGTGTGACGCCGCCCGTGACCGTTGCCCGGGCACCCTCGAAGGCTTTCGCCAGTCCGAAGTCGGCGACTTTGACGTGATCAAACACCAGAAATAAATTCTGGGGTTTGATGTCGAGGTGCTGGATTTGATAATGCGTGTTCATCAAGTCGAGCGCTTCGGCCGTTTCGTGCATGTAGCGCAGCAGTTCCTCGCGCGGGATGCCGACGAGGCCCGACATTCGACACTCGCGGAAACGATCCCAGAGGTTGCGATCGGCCAACTCCATGACGATGATGAGCTGGCCATCGATGATATCGAAGCGTTCGAGCGACAAAATGTAGGGGTGGCGAATCGTCTTCACGCGGTGAAGCGCTTTGAGTTCTTGCTCGGCGGCCCGGCCTTCGTCTTCGCTTGCGTCCAAGTCGCCAAACACGAACTTCATCGCCTTCATGAACCCGCCGGGCGCTTCGACTTTCCAGACTTCGCCGAAACCGCCTCGACCGAGCCTCTCGATCAGGCGGTATCCCTTGAGTTGCTCCGGCAGAGCACCCATTGCTGCGGGGTTGATGGCCATGCGGACGACTTCCAAATCGGTGAACCTGGCGGCGGTGATCCCGCGTTGCAAGTTTGCGCCTGCGTATCTCTTAGCTCACGCCAGACGTTTGGCAAAAGCGCAGACTTCGCACCGACACTGAATTTTCGCTAAGTTGCCAGTAACGGATACACAATTGTGGCCCGACGTGAAATTTGAGGTCTCGCTTCAATATGGCCGACGTTTGGCACGCACTCTCTGTCAAACAACCCTGGGCCGCTATGCTGGTCTCGGGTCGCAAAACCATCGAAATTCGAACCTGGAACGTTTCGCGCCGGGAACGAATTTTAATCCATGCTGCCAAAGTCCCCGATTTGCGCCCGGAAGGTTGGGCCGCCCTCGACACCCCAGAATTGAGAGCCTTGGCCCAATTTCAGGGTGGTATTCTCGGCGTAGCGGAGTTGGTCGACTGCATCCGATACGACACATCCGCTGCATTTGCCACCGATGCCCCACGCCACTGCAATGCACCGGAATGGTTCCGTCCACCGCGACTATTCGGGTTCGTATTTGAAGATGCGCAGTTGGTTCCGTTTGCGCCATGGACGGGGAATACTTTTTTCTTCGCCGTGAAGAGGTACACTCTACCGGAGGTTGTGATCGCGGAAACACCGTTGCCAGCGGTCGTCTGGATCGATCCGCCCGAAGGCCCCCGAAAAGGATTTCCCGCACCATGACGACCCCACCCCGATTACTCATCAGCGTCCGCTCCGCCGAAGAAGCCGCCGTGGCGTTGGCCGGCGGGGCCGACCTCATCGACGTCAAAGAACCGTCCAATGGCCCTCTCGGCGTCGCCCACCACGAAGCCCTGGCGGCCGTCTTGGCAGTTGTGAATGGGGCTGTCCCGGTGAGTGCGGCCCTTGGCGAGTGGACACCCAGCGCTCTCAACGAGGCCCATTGGCACTTGCAGCTCCCGGTTCAATTTTTGAAATGGGGCTTGGCCGGCTACGGGAACAGCCCAGGTTGGGGCGAAGATCTGCTCGAAACACGCCGGCAGATTCGCACGGGCACGGAAGTCGTCCTCGTGGCGTATGCCGACTGGGAAAAAGCGAAGTCGCCCGCACCGGCTGAGATCGTCAAGTTCGCGCGGCGGTTCCGTTACAAAGCGGTGCTCTTCGACACCTTCAATAAAGATGGCTCGACCTTGCTCGATTCATTGCCCCTCCTCGAATTGACCGAACTCATGGCGAGTCTGAAAAAGAGCGGCATTCCCATCGCACTCGGCGGATCGTTGAAACTCGAGCACCTCAAGCAATTGAAGCCGCTGGCCCCGGACTGGTTCGCCGTCCGCGGTGCCGTTTGCGCGGGTGGAACCCGCGAAGGAATGCTCGACCCCGTCCGCATTCAAAAATGGAAAACCGCACTCTCGGCTTGATCACGGCACCACGGCGTACAGCCGGAAATGGTCGTCTTCGAACAGCAGTTCGGTTCCTAGGACCTTAAACTCTCGGTCGCGGGTCACGACCACATGCGTGATCCCGCGTTCGATCAATTCACGCCGCGTGACTGCCCGCGCCTCGGTGATGGCGGCGTTCCATTGCACCCGTTGATACCATTCGAGCACGTCGACATCCCGGTAGGGGATCGCTTTGAAATCGACGTAAATGGGCACCCCGGCGGCGAGGCGGAACCGTTGGAAATCGATGGGGATGAGCCGGGCATCCGTCGGTCGCCCCCGTGCGGGTTTGAAATCACCCGAAATAGATCCGCGATTCCCCTTCAAGTTCGGAACCGTCACCGGCAACAAATACAGGTCGCCCGGTTGGCGATTCACTCGGACATAGTGCATCAGCGGTTCTTCGCTGGCATTGGTCGCATAGCTTTGGTGCGACAGCATGATGCCCAAGCCAGCGGTTGCCACCAAAACGATTGTGGAAATGCCGAGTACCAGTACCGCTGTCGATTCGATCCACCGGCCCGCCAATTGAACCAAGCGTGTGGCGACGATCATCGTGGCCAACGGCAGCAACACCACAGAGTTGCGCCAGGGGAAGAGCAAAGCGAGACCGGTACTCCCGTTGGCCAATTGAATGAGCGTCAAAAGGATCGAAGCGATCAACATCACCCCGATGATCGGAAAGAGCCGCGTCCGGCGAACGAGGAGCCAGGCCAACGCCACGTAAGCCACTTGCAACCCCGCCACGGCATCGAACCACTGTTGCGGCGCACAATGGTGGGGAATGCGAACCTCGACCAGAATGCGACTCGCTTCGGTGAACGCCTCCGGGGTGGTCGGTTGAAACCTGGCTGCAATATCGAGGATCACCGGCAGCACAAGCACCAGTGCCGCGGCCGCAATCGCCAAAGCGTGCCGCGGCCGGCGGTCGATGGACAGCAAGCCCGCAAAGGTCAGCGTGAGGAGACCGGCCGGAAGCAAGTAGGTTGCGTGGCCGATGCACGCCAATCCCAAGAACGTCACTGCGAGGAGCGGTCGATTCCGGACGAATTGGTAGATTCCGGCGATGAGAAACACCCCGAATGTCGACGGCTGAAAAACAGGCCCCAGTACGTACTGAGCAGCCAACCAGCCTTGGAGATAACACGGGTAATCCGCATCGAATAATCGGTACGACGCCCATCGCACGAGCGCGGAGTGAGCCAGCATCAGGACTGCCGCGAAGGCCAACCGACGCCGGGGAGTCGCTTGGATTCCGGATAAATATTCGAACAACCCGACGAGACTGCTCCAGTACAACCCCAACAGCAGAAGGTAGTACCCGTAAAAGGCGTATTCGTGGCCGTACTTTGCAGTGACCGACACGAGGGAATCAAAGACCGGCGTCGGACTGGCAGTACTGGCTAGCCAATCGTCATGGAGTGGCCCGCGATCAACCATCGCGAGTCCGTGTAGAAAGTACTGGTTTTGGTTGGAATAATAGAGTGGTGCTTGGGTGTACGCCAGCCCGAACACGCCGGCCCAACCGAGGAAATGCAATCCGTGAAAAAGCTTCATTCTCTTGAAAATAGTGACCCGGACGATTCTTCGCCAGTGACTGGCACTGATCGTCTGAAGTTGACAGCGCGGAAATGACGAATGAAAAGATGTTATCCTCTCAAAAAAAGAGTCACGGTTGAAAATTGGCACGGTTAGTGGTATAGAATTTCACAAGACAACTTTTACACCTCGTCAATGAGGTTGAGCTTTGCCCGATTTGCTTTTCCAAAGTGTGCATCTGGAGGGTTTGCCGCGGCAAGCTGAATTCCGGGCTGCGCGGAAACGGATGGAATCGGGATGTGGCCAGCAGACCCTCGGTGGGGATTTGGGCTGGTTGGAGGAAGCCGATTCCGGTCTTGGAGTCACACATGCGTTCGGAGTCGATACGAACCGGAGCTTTTGGGTACAGGATGGGGAACAGCTTCACACCTTGACGATGGGCGTGAACAGTATCGGGAGACTACCAGACAACTCCGTCATCATCCGCGACGAATGCGTCTCACGTCGGCATTGTGCGGTCGTGGTTCACCATGATGGTTCCTGCGACCTTCACGATATCGCGTCTAAAAATGGAACTTTGCTCAACGGGGCTAAGATTCACGGCCCGACCAAGCTACGCCCAGGTGACAAAATCGGGCTTTGCGCCAAACAACTTGTCTTTCTCATCCGCGACGAAAAAAATAGTACCGACTGATTCCGAACCCGTTTACGCCGCCGCGTGTCTTGTCTCCATTCGCAAAATGGAACTCCGACGATGCCGGCCGATCCAGACAAATACAAACTGCGCTCGCTGAAACGATCCGTTAAAAAACGCGGGAATAAGCACCGTCGGGCGCACTTGAAGCGAGACTTGATCGACAATCCAGAAGAAGCGGCCCACGCCATCGAAAAATTGGGCCGTTATCGCTCAGACACGATGAACGGCCTCGACCGCGATAGTACCAGACAACGAGACGGTCATTAACGCTTCGGTGGGGTCACCGTCGGTGTGCTGTCCCCGGTGGGGAATTTCGGAACATCCGGGATCGAAATCGGCGGATCGACTTTCGGCACCGGCAACGTCGTCGTTGGCTCGGGCATCCGCATCGGAATCGGTGGAGCCACGATCATCGGCATCGGCGGCTTGACTTCCGGTGCGGTCACCGGAACATTTTTTGGCTTCGCCAAGGGTGGTTCCGCCGTCGGTTGCAAATTCGCTCCTTTGCCCATCCCCTGCGTGATGGGGCGGAACGAACTCTCGCTCACGACTGGCTGCGGTTTTGTCGGCGGTACCGGCACGGCGGCTGGCTTGTAGACGGCCAAGGGTGGTTCCGCCGTCTGATTCGCAAGACTGGCCGAGGGCGATGACTTGTACCCATTCAGGTGGTACTGCCAGAGTGCGGACTTCGCCGTGGCTCGGACGTTGACATCTGGATCAGATTTCTCAGACGACTCAAGCGCAGCACCCGCGGCCGAATAAACCGACTTGATTTCGCCCAGCGATTCGGCCGCGAT
>JAYSYJ010000095.1:0-6148 GCA_043727675.1 Fimbriiglobus sp. | reverse complement strand
TTTGTTCGCGTGGATCGAATCGAAGATTTTCGAGCAGGACGACTTGGCCGGGCTTCAGCGCGGCGACGACCGCCGTCACATCGGGGCCCACGACTTCGGTACCGGCTTTGGCAACGGGCTGCCCGAGGAGTTCCCCGAGTCGGGCAGCCACTTTGTCCATCGTGAGGTTGGCTCGTTCTTCGGCAGACGCTTTGTCCGGTCGGCCGAGGTGACTCATCGCCACGACGGACGCTCCGGCTTTCAACAGCGCTTGGATCGTCGGCAAAGCCCCGCGAATTCGCCGGTCGTTCTTGACGGCGCCCGTTTTCTTGTCGAGTGGCACGTTGAAGTCGACGCGGACGAGGACTTTTTTGCCGGCGAGATTGCCGAGGTCGGTGAGTGTCTTTTTGGGCATTGTTATGCAGGAACTTTCATTGGAATCGTTTTCAGTTCAGAAATGTGCAACACCGACACGTGGACAACTTGATCCGGTAAGAGTGGATCCAATGTGTCGATGATGCCAACGTAAATGACACGTTTGGTCACCAAGACCATATCCGGGTGGTGAACATCGTAAACCGCTCCGGATGATGTCACGATGCGAAATGGCCGAAAGGGAACTTCTTTCAGCCAGGATTTGACTTCGTTCGATGTCAGCATGATTCGATTCGACCTTTATGTGGATTCGAATTTACGCCTTGGTGATCATGTACTTCACCAAATCGACGCAGCGGTTGCTGTAGCCCCACTCATTATCGTACCACGAGATGAGCTTGAAGAACTTGCTGTTCAGTTCGATCCCGCTGCCCGCGTCGAAGATGCTGCTGTGGTTGTCGTGGATGAAGTCCGAGCTGACCACTTCGTCGGTGGTGTACGCCAAAATTCCCTTCATGTACGTTTCGGACGCCTTCTTCATGGCCGCACAGATTTCCTTGTAGCTGGTCTCCTTCGTCGTCTTCACGGTGAGGTCGACGACGCTGACGGTCGGTGTCGGCACCCGGAACGACATACCTGTGAGCTTGCCCTTCACTTCGGGGATGGCCAAGCCGACGGCCCGGGCGGCGCCCGTGCCACTCGGAATGATGTTGATGGCCGCGGAGCGACCGCCTTTCCAATCCTTCTTGCTTGCTCCGTCGACGGTCTTTTGTGTGGCGGTGTAACTGTGGACGGTCGTCATCAAACCTTCGTCGATGCCGAAACCTTCCTTCAGCAACACGTGCACGACGGGTGCGAGGCAGTTGGTCGTGCAGCTGGCATTGCTGATGATCGTGTGCAATTTCGAATCGTACTTCGTGTGGTTCACACCCATCACAATCGTGATGTCTTCGCCCTTGGCCGGGGCCGAAATGATGACTTTCTTCGCGCCGGCGGCGATGTGTCCCACGGCCTTATCGGCGTCGGTGAACAAGCCCGTGCTCTCGATGACGTATTCGACGCCGAGCTTCCCCCACGGCAGGGCCGATGGGCCTTCTTTGACCGCGAGGCACTGGATCCGGTGCCCGTTCACAATCAGAACGTCGTCTTCGGCGACGCTCGGCGACGATTTTTCGCTGCTGACTTCGCCTTTGAACTTCCCTTGTGTCGAGTCGTACTTCAACAGGTAGGCGAGGTTGTCGGCCGGAACGAGATCGTTCACCGCGACCACGTCCAATTCTTTGCCCAACAGGCCCTGCTCGACAAGTGCCCGGAACACCAGCCGGCCAATGCGCCCGAACCCGTTGATACCGATCTTGACCGCGGCCATCGTAATCTCGCTCCCGGCAAGGTACCCGTGTCGCGGCCCGTGGCCGGTAAACAACCCGGCACTCCAGATAGCCGCCCAGTCGGGTCTCGCTACCAGTAAAGGTATGATTCAACCGGGCTATGTCGAGTCCGGGGGCTCGGGCTGGATCGTAAACAACTCAGCTCTCTGGAGTCGTGTACCGCAACTTGAACAGTTACAACGAGAACGCGGTGACAATCCACCCTATCCGCAACACGTCACAGGATAGCCTGGGAGAAGACAATTACTAAAGCCAACCCTTCAAAAGTTCCCTATTTCAACTCAAACATTCACTTTCAAACAACGTAGGTATTTCGCGATGTCCAAGACGATCAAAGTGGCAGTGACCGGGGCCGGTGGCAACGTGTCGTACGCGATGCTGGCCCGATTGGCATCGGGCGAAGTGTTCGGCCCGAATACGAAAGTGATCCTGCACTTGCTGGAAATTCCACGCAAACCGGACTGGACGCCACCGATTCCGACGGCCCGCCAGCCGCTGGATGTGGCCGATGGCAACGCCATGGAATTGCTCGACTGCGGCTTCAGCACGCTGGCCGATGTGATTGTCACCGACGATCCGAACAAAGGGTTTGATGGGGTGAGCTGGGCGTTGCTAGTCGGGGCGGCGCCCCGTGGGCCGGGAATGGAACGAAAAGACTTATTGAGCTTGAATGGGCGCATCTTCGTCGGACAGGGTAAAGCCCTCGCCGCGAAGGCTGCGTCGGATGTCCGCATTCTCGTCGTTGGCAATCCGTGCAACACGAACTGCTTGGTGGCTTACCGCAACGCTCAAGCGATCCCCGCCGAACGCTGGTTCGCCATGACCCGGCTCGATCACAACCGGGCCGTTTCGGCACTGGCCGTGAAGGCCGGAGTGTTGAACGAAACAGTGACCTGTGCCACGATTTGGGGCAACCATTCGAATACCCAATTCCCGGACTTCACCAACGCGAAAATCAACGGCAAACCGGCGACTGACGCCATCACGGATCGTGCCTGGCTCGAAGGGACGTTCGTACCGCAATGCCAAAACCGTGGAGCGGCGATCATCAAAGCTCGGGGGCTATCGTCCGCACTCTCCGCCGCGAACGGGGCCATCGACCATGTGAAAACATTCGTCACGGGGACGCCCGCTGGTGATTGGACGAGTGCTGGGGTTATTTCCAAGGGGGAGTACGGCGTACCGAAAGGCCTCGTTTTTGGTTACCCGGTGACCGTCGATGCTCAAAGTCAGTGGAAAGTAGTGGAAGGATTGTCGCACGATGCTTTCGGGAAGGCCGCGTTCGCCAAAACGCTCCACGAGCTGCTCGAAGAGCAAGAAGCCGTGAAAGATCTCCTGCCGAGCTGAGGTTTATGGTTCAGTTGGCTGAATCCTGTCCACTCGATTCCCGCTATAATACGCCCATTGATTCGTTCGGAGTTTCACCGTCATGGCCAATGCCAAAAATGTCCTTGGGACTGCTCTCAAGAGTTGCTCGACTAAGCCACTCACCGGCTTTTATCGGAACGGTTGTTGCGACACTGGCCCAGACGACCACGGCTTGCACCTGGTTTGCACGCAAGTGACGGCCGAGTTTCTAGCTCACCAACGGCACGTCGGCAACGACTTGAGCACACCGATGCCCCATTATGGTTTTGCCGGTCTCAAACCGGGTGATCGCTGGTGCCTTTGTGTAACCCGTTGGAAGCAGTCGTTCGAGGCCGGTATCTTTGCCCCCGTCGTTCTCGAAGCGACGCACATGTCGACGTTGGAATTCGTCGATTTGGAAGATTTGCAGAAACACGCCGTCGTCGAATTGGTTTGATTTTTCTCTCAACATCACTCGCGAAAGGGATTTAGCATGGAACTCAATGATTCGGAAGAGCGCGGCAGCGTCGAAGATCGCCGCGGGAGTAGGAAGCCACTCGCTATCGGCGGGGGCATCGGCGCCGTTGTGATCGCCCTGATCGCCAGTTACATCGGCATCGACCCGAAGGTCGCCCAGCAAATCGTCGGGGGCGTGGCCGGGGGCGGTGCTCTAACACAAGGCACTGGTAAAGCCGATGGCTATAAGGACTTTTCTGAAAAGCTACTCGGCAGCACCAATGGCGTCTGGAACGAGCAGTTCCGAGTCAACAAGTACAAAAATCACCGCGGAGCTTACGAAGCACCGGGAATGGTGCTCTTCTCAGACCAAGTTGATAGCGGTGGTTGCGGTGTCGCCCCATCGGCGGTCGGCCCGTTTTACTGCCCTGCCAGCAAGAAAGTGTTCCTCGATCCGACCTTCTTTGAAGAACTCGAAAGCAAGCTCGGCGGATCCAAGGCGGAATTTTCGCAAGCTTACGTCATCGGTCACGAAGTCGGCCACCATGTGCAGAACTTGCTCGGGTATGAAACAGAGTCTTACAAAGCGAAAGATGGTAAAGACAATGCCGGAATCCGCATGGAACTCCAAGCCGATTATCTGGCCGGCGTTTGGGCGTACCATGCCAAAGACAAATTGAAAATCAATCAAGATGACATCGCGTCCGCGTTGAAAACGGCAAGATCGATCGGCGATAATCGCATTCAAGAAAAAATGAAGGGCAAGTCGTGGCCGGAGTCGTTCAACCACGGTCGAGATGATCAACGGTTGAAGTATTTCAAACTCGGATTCCAAAACGGCGATGCCAGCGAAGCGACATTGAACAAGTTTTTCGACCGCAACGTCAAGCCACTCGATTTGTGATGTTTCGAAAATTGACCTGGGGCAAGCGGTGCCCCAGGGTTTGTCCAGTCATTTCACGCCAAGGCCGGTTCGTGCACATCGACTTTTTCAACGATCACCGCCGGTTTATGAGCCGATCGAAGTAAAAAAGCTAAGCCGATTGCGCTCGACGCAAAGCAGACCGCGACCAAGCCCGCAATCGGGTACCCTACCAATGGTGAGGAGTCGCTCGCTTGCGTGATAATTGCTCCAGCTATCAACGGGGCAATACCGGTCGCCATGTGCGACACGGCGTTGTTGAGATTCATGAACCGGCCTCGCAATGCGGCCGGACTCGAGCCGATCATCATCGCTTGTGCGGGGATGATTCGCCCGGCGGCTGTCACCATGAAGCCGGTGGCTCCCGCGGCGTAAATGGCCAATCCCCACGCTGGCATGTTGGTGATGGCGAGCGTCATCAAGATCGATCCAGAGGCCATCACGAGGAAGACCCGTCGCTGCCCGTATCGATCCGTCAAATAGCCGATGATGTTCATCCCGATCAAGGTGAAGACTCCCGCAATGGAGTACACCACGGCCACTTCTTCGCGGGTCGCGCCGCAGTTCAATTCCAAGTACGGGGCCAGAAACGGAATGATCGTGAATGTGCCCATGACCAATGCGAACATAAACGCGAACGAACGCAGGTGATTTGGGTGCGTGACCACGGTTCGCAATTCGCTCCAAATGTTCCCACTGACTCGGTCGCGATGTGCGCTTAGCGACGGTAATCGAATGAAGGCCGCAATCCAAATCGGCACACTCAGAACAGCGAGTGCTAAAAACGGGACACCGCGCCCGAAGTGCGTGGCCAGCATCAACCCGGCGGGCAATCCGACGATGGACGCCACGGCGAATGCGGAGGTCACGGCGCCGATGGCCACACCGCGGCGTTCGTTGGGGAAAACGTCGCCGATGACGGCGAGAATCGCCGAGGAAGTGACACCTCCAAAGGCCCCGGCAAATGCCCGAGCCACCAGCAGCCAGGTATAATCTGGTGCCAATCCACAGGCCAAGGTGCTGATGGTGAAACCGGCATAGTTGAATAGCAATACGTTCCGGCGATCAAAGCGATCCACAACGGTGGCCGCGGTGATGCCCGCGAGACAGGCCGCAAGTCCGTAAGCCGAAACGATATAGCCGAACTGGCCCGGCGTGATTTGCAACTCGCCGATGAGTTGCTTCCCGAGCGGCATGATGATGACAAAATCGAGAATGTGCGTGAAGTTGATCGAAGCGAGCAAAATGATCAGCGCCCATTCGACTTTGCTGATTTTAGGCTTGGTTGCAGAAGCAGATGAACGCGCCATGATTTACCAGAAAGATCGTTGGAATTCCGAAAGAGGAGATACCACCAAAAAGGTTCGCCGCTTACAGCCGTTTCGCCTCCGTTGCGACGGGGATGGTCTCGAGCAACCGCTCGATAATATCGTCCGGGGTCGTGCCTTCCGTATCGGCCTGTTTCGTCGTGCCGAGTCGATGGCGGAGCACGGGGTGCGCGATGGCTTTGATGTCGTTCGTGGTCACGTGAACACGCCCGTTGAATACGGCTCGCGCTTTCGCACCGAGAATCAGAGATTGACTGGCCCGTGGGCCGGCACCTCGTGACACGAGTGCGGGTATCCATTTCGGAATGCCGGCTTCTTTCGGCCGAGTCGCCCGCACGAGATCGGCGACATAC
>JAYSYJ010000094.1:0-18558 GCA_043727675.1 Fimbriiglobus sp. | reverse complement strand
ACACGCACCCCCAGCCGGGACTCTCTTCAAAAACCCCCATTTGGCGAAGAGTTACAAGCTCATTGCGAATCAAGGCCGCGACGGGTACTACAAGGGCGACATCGCCAAAGCCATCGTCGAATTGTCCGATGCCCAAGGTGGATTGTTCACGCCGGCCGACTTTGCCGATTACCGAGCGGAATGGCTCGACCCGATAAAAACGACCTACCGTGGCTACGACGTTTGGGAACTTCCGCCACCGGGTCAGGGGATCGCGGCGTTGCAAATGTTGAACATCCTGGAACCCCACGATCTCCAGAAAATGGGATTCCAGTCGGCGGACTATTGGCACCTGTTGGTCGAATCGAAAAAGCTGGCATTCGCGGATCGTGCGAAATACTACACCGATCCGAAATTCGCAACCGTGCCGACGGACACCCTGATATCGAAGGCCTATGCCACGGAACGCGCGAAGCGGATCAACCCAAAAGTGGCGGGCGTGGGCGTCGATGCCGGCGATGCGTTGGTCGGCAAAGCCGACACAATTTACCTGTGCATTGTGGACAAGGATCGCAACTGCGTCTCGCTGATTCAATCGAACTACATGGGATTCGGTTCGGGGTTATCGGCGCCGGGCACGGGCTTCGGGTTGCAAAATCGCGGGTGCCTCTTTTCGCTCGATCCCAAACATGCCAACAAATTGGAACCGGGCAAGCGCCCCTTCCACACGATCATCCCGGCGATGGTCACGAAAGACGGTTCCCCGTACTTCACGTTCGGCGTCATGGGTGGCGACATGCAACCCCAGGGACATGTGCAGGTTCTGGTCAACCTCCTCGATTCGGCATGGGCGTGCAAGCCGCCGCAGACGCACCGCGCATCGAACACATCGGTAGCGCGACACCGACAGGCAAACCGGAATCGGCAAAGGGTGGGACGATTCTTGCGGAGTCTGGAATCTCCGATCGGGTCGTGCAAGACCTGGAGTCGCGCGGCCACGTTGTGAAACGAACCCAAGTGAACAGCGGTGGTTTTCAGGGCATCTTGATCGATCTGAAAACCGGTGTCCTCCGCGGTGGCAGCGAAAGTCGCAAAGATGGCGTCGCCATCGGTTGGTGAATGATTCGGACGGAACTTTCACAATTTTTCTTGGAATCGTGACGCTTCGTACCCGAAAATCTCGCTGATGAGGGTAGGAGGACATCGTCATGACCGAAGAAGCCCTGTTCGAACTCGCCTTGAACACCCCGGCATCCGAACGCGCCGCCCTACTCGACCGCATTTGCGCGGACGACCCCGCACTGCGGGCCCGCGTCGACGCTTTGCTCGAGGCCGACGCCACCTTGGCCCCGCTCATCGATTCCGAGGGCACGCGAACCTTCGAGGCCGACGAACGAACCACGTGGACGGCCCAATTTCCGACGGCGGCCGACGAAGTCGGGTCGCTGCTGGTCGGGAAGTACAAGCTCCTCGAACGCATCGGCGAAGGCGGCATGGGCAGCGTCTGGCGAGCCAAACAGACGGAACCGGTGAAGCGCTTCGTGGCGGTCAAGCTCATCAAAGCGGGGATGGACTCGCGCCAAGTGATCGCCCGCTTCGAGGCCGAGCGGCAAGCGTTGGCCATGATGGATCACCCGAACATCGCCAAAGTGCTCGACGGCGGCTTGACCCCCGATGGCCGCCCCTTCTTCGTGATGGAACTGGTCAAGGGCTCGCCCATCACCGAGTATTGCGATGCGAAAAAGTTGACGCCGAATCAGCGGTTGGAACTCTTCGCCCCCGTCTGCCACGCCATCCAGCACGCCCACCAAAAGGGGATCATACACCGCGACATCAAGCCGAGCAATGTGTTGATCGCCCTGTACGACGACAAGCCGGTGGTGAAGGTGATCGACTTCGGCGTCGCCAAGGCAACCGGCGGAGCATTGACCGAACACACCATCGACACCGGCTTCGGCGGGGTGGTCGGCACGCCGCAGTACATGAGTCCGGAGCAGGCCACCTTCAACAATGTGGACATCGACACACGATCCGACGTGTACTCCCTCGGCGTGCTGCTGTACGAATTGCTGGCGGGTAGCCCGCCGTTCTCTGCAGCGGAGTTGAAAAAGAAGGGGCTACTCGAAATCCTGCGCGTGGTCCGTGAAGAAGAACCGCCGCGACCGAGCACGAAGTTGAGCACGGCGGATGCCCTGCCGACGCTGTCCGCCAACCGCGCAACTGAGCCGAAGAGGCTCACGGGGCTATTGAGGAACGAGTTGGAGTGGATCGTGATGAAGGCACTGGAGAAAGACCGCACCCGGCGATACGAAACGGCCAACGGCTTCGCCGCCGACGTGCTGCGCTACCTGAGTGGCGAAGCGGTGCTGGCCCACCCGCCGAGCCGGAGTTACCGAGTGAAGAAGTTTGTCCGCCGGAACAAGGGGCAAGTGGTGGCGGGCGGGTTGGTATTTTTCGCACTGCTAGTCGGGATAACTGGGACGACGCTGGGGTTGTTCGAAGCTAACCGGGCGCGGATGGACGAGCGAGATCGGGCCGAGGGCGAGCGGTTGGCAAAGCTCGACGCCGTCGAGCAGAAAGAGAATGCACTGTAATCGGCCTCCGCGGAGAAGTCCGCAAACGAGCGTGCGCAGCGGCGATTGAAACAGGTCGAAAAAAGCAACTCGATTCTCACATCCATCTTCGACAACTTTGACATCCTCAAAGTTAAGTCTGGAGCCGAACCTCTGGAGGCGGTGTTGGCGAAGGAGATTGTTAAGGCAGCGGAACAATTAGACGGGGATGCCGTCGGCGACCCGTTGATGGTAGCGAACCTGCAATTTGAACTCGGTTGGGTGATACGAGTACTCGGGTATGAGAACGAAGCAATTCCTCTATTTGTCAAGGCGCGGGATACTTTCATAAGTATTTTGGGTGAGGGCCACCGTAAGACAATAGCTTGCACGGGGCGATTGGCGATTTGCTACTTGAAAGTCGGAAAATTGCGAACGGCATTGCTGATGCAGGAGAACAATTACCTGCTCGCTCAGAGAAGCTTAGGTGCAGTCGATATTGACACATTTCACACCGCACTATCGTTGGCCCGTTGCTATCGCTACGACAATCAAATTGATCGAGCACTGCCGTTGATCGAGGACACTATGAATCTTGCGAAGAAAAATGGAATAGACAAGCATGTGATACTCGATATTGCGGATGAAATGATCTCGTGTTATCACAGTTCAGGCAAACGGGAGTTGGCACAAATATTGATGGTTGAAAATCTGCGGCTGTCCAAAGAAATTCTCGGGCCTACTCACCACGACACTCTCATTTCCATGAATGGTTTGGCGGTGAGTTACCTTTTCGCGCAGAAGCTCGATTTGGCGTTGCCCCTGCTTGAAGAGACCCTGAAACTGCAAGAGACGACTCTGGGAAGTAATCACCCGGACACGCTCAAATCAATTGGCAACTTGGCGGGCGGATATTGGCAAGCGAAGCAGCTGGAGCGGTCGATTCCGCTGTTCGAAAAAGCACTGAAGTTGCAGGAAATCAAATTGGGTCGCCAGCACCTTGACACAGCGGGTACGGTGGCCAACTTGGGGGTGAACTACAAGGACGCCGGCCGGCTGTCGGACGCGATCCCGCTCCTCGAAGAAGGCTACCGAGCTGCGAAGAAGCACCCCATGCTTCGCTGGGTCGGCTCAGAGTTGCTCGACGCCTACACGAGGGCTGGCAAGTCAGCGGAGGCGGGCCGGCTCGTGGTCGAACTACTCGCCGACATTCGAGAAAAATTGACCAAAGACAGCCCGCAACTGGCCGGGCAATTGGCCCTGTTCGGCCTGTCGCTGTTGCAGGCCAAAGCCTTCACCGAGGCCGAGCCGCTGCTGCGCGAGTGCCTGTCCATCCGCGAGAAGAAGGAACCCGACGACTGGCGGACGTTCAACACCCAATCGATGCTCGGTGGAGCGCTCCTCGGCCAGAAGAAGTTCGCCGACGCCGAACCGTTGCTGCTCAAAGGCTATGAGGGGATGAAGCAACGGGAAAAGTTGATCCCGCCACAGGCCGCAATCCGAATCCACGAGGCCGTCGACCGGATGATCGCACTTTACACCGCTTTAGAAAAACCGGACGAAGTCAAGACGTGGACGGCGGTCAAAGCGGAACTTCCAAAAACGGAGTCGGCCAAACCGCCCGAGAAAAAGTGATGCCGATCCCCGCCGAACTTCTGCCGCAGGTGTACGACCAGCTTCGGAAGTTGGCGGCGGCGAAGCTGGCACTCGAACCGCCCGATCAAACGCTCGATGCCACGGCGCTCGTCCACGAGGCGTGGTTGCGGTTGGCGGACGCCTCGGTGGAGTGGAACGACCACGCTCATTTTTTGCGGACGGCTGCCACCGCGATGCTGCGGATTCTCGTTGACCGGGCCCAGGCGAAGTTGGCCACCAAACGCGACGGTGGCGCCCGCGTGGAACTCGGAGATTGGCCCGAACCGGACGCCGCGGCGGAACTACTGGCCGTCGATTTGGCCCTGGAAAAATTGGCCTGCCACAAACCGGATCATGCCAAGCTCGTGGAACTCCGATTCTTCGCGGAGATGTCCGGCGACGATGCCGCCGTCGCCCTGGGTGTTTCGCCGGCCACCGTCGACCGGCTCTGGCGCTACGCCAAAGCGTGGTTGCAAGTCGAACTCAACGAAGCCCACTTCTCGCGAAAATGAGCCGAAGGGTTGGGGGGATACTGTCGGAAAGGGTTCATGGCGTAGAACATCAATGAGAACTATGAAACCAAAACTCCTCATCACCATGGGCGACTGCGCCGGGATCGGCCCGGAAATCATCGCCAAAGCGTGGCCTCGATTATTCGACGACTGTCAGCCCGTTGTCATCGGCGACCCGACGAAGCTGCCGAAAAACATCGAATGCATCAATCCGTCGTCCGCAAATTTATCCGCTGTTGAACTCGGGGCAATCTCGGCGGCCGCGGGTCGAGCCGCCTACGATTGGCTCTGCTACGCCATCGACGAATGCTTGGCCGGCCGCGCCGACGGAATCGTGACTTGCCCACTCCACAAAGAGGGACTGCACGCTGCCGGAATCGAGTTCCCCGGCCACACCGAGATACTGGCCCACCGCACCGGAGCCACGTCGCACGCCATGCTGCTGTTCGATGACGATTTGCCGTTGGCCGTGGCCCACGTGACATTGCACCAATCGGTACGCAGCGCCGTCCAAGCGATCACCATCGACACGGTGCTGGATAAAATCCGCCTGCTCCACAAGATCATCCCGCAACTGATCGGCAGCCCCGCTCGCATCGGCGTGGCCGCCTTGAACCCGCACGCCAGCGACGGCGGATTGTTCGGCGACGAAGAAGCCCGTATCATCGCCCCTGCCATCGAACGGGCCAAACTCGAAGGAATCGATGTCACTGGGCCGATCGCCAGCGATGCGATTTTCTTGCCACACAACCGGGCGAAGTTCAACGGCATCGCGGCGATGATCCACGATCATGGCCACATTGCCATGAAACTGCTCGGTGGCCGGCGGGCCGTGAATGTGACGGCGGGATTGAAGATTGTCCGCACGAGTGTGGCCCACGGCACCGCCTACGACATTGCCGGGCAAGGAATCGCAGACGAGAGCAGTTTGATTGCGGCCGTTAAAGTTGCGGCCCGATTGGCGAACCGAAGATCGAATTGACCGAGGACAGCATGGCCCGAAAGCGCAACGACGACGATCGAACCCACTGACGGCACTGGGACATGCCAATCGAAATACCTTCACTGCGTTGATGGTCGATGGTTCCGTGCGCACAGTGCGAAAAACCATCAACCCCGACACGTTGAAAGCGGCCATCATCCGCAACGATGGCATCGTGATCAGCTTGGATTAGTAGCGGTGCGTTCGCCGTACAATACGATTCTTCCGAGCAACGTTTTCAAGAAAGACATCATGTCCATCGACCCTTGGTTCCAGACTCTGTTCGCCGAACGCATCGGGGGCGCCGCCTACGGCAAATCGACCGACATCTACAAATTCGAGAAGATCAAACGGGCGAAGCGCAAGGCCTTGGCCGACTTCCCGGATCGCAAATTGCTCGACTTCGGGATCGGCGAAAACGACGACATGGCTCCGGCGCAGGTGCGAGCCTATTTGAAAACCGAGATCGACAAGATCGAGAACCGCGGCTACGCCGACAACGGAATTGCCAACTACAAAGAAGCGGCCGCGGAGTTTATGCAACGTGAGTTCGGGGTGGTTCTCGACCCCATCACCGAAGTTTGCCACTGCATCGGCAGCAAGCCGGCCTATGCCATGCTACCGGCAGCGTTCATCAACCCGGGTGATGTGACCTTGATGACCGTACCGGGTTACCCGGTCGCAGGAACGTGGACGAAGTATTTGGGCGGCGACGTCCACCGCTTGCCCCTGTTGAAAGAGAACGGGTTTTTACCCGATTTGGCCAACATCCCAGACGACATTAAAAAGCGGGCCAAGCTATTGGTACTGACTTACCCGAACAGCCCGACGGGGGCCGTCGCCACGACCGACTTTTACAAAAGCGTCGTCGAATTCGCCCACAAGAACCGCATCGTGATTGTGCAAGATGCCGCCCATAGCATGCTCAGCTATCAGGGTCGACCGACGAGTTTTTTGCAGATCGACGGGGCGAAGGAAGTCGGCGTGGAAGTCCATTCCATGAGTAAAGGTTTCAACATGATCGGCTGGCGGCTCGGCTTTGTGGCGGGGCACGCGAAAATCGTGCAAGCCTATGCCGATGTGAAAGACAACAGCGATTCTGGCCAATTCATGGCGATCCAGCATGCGGCCGCAGCGGCCCTGCGCGATCCGACCATTCCAGTGGCCATCCGGTCGAAGTACGAACGGCGCTTGCGCAAGCTCGTGGCAGCGCTGCAGCAGGTCGGATTCGCCGCGACGATGCCGGGAGGCACCTATTTCTTGTACGTAGCGACGCCGAAGTCGGCTGGGGAACGCCACTTCGCCAATGCCGAAGAAGCGAGCCAGTACCTCATCACCGAGCAGAGCGTCTGTACGGTGCCGTGGGACGACGCTGGCGCCTTCCTACGATTCAGCGTGACCTACATCGCCAAAGATGAAGCGGCGGAAGACACTTTGATGGTGGAAACCGTCGCCCGATTACGTGGGATGAAACTGGCATTCTAAAACAGTGGCTACTCCACTTTGCCCAGTGGCAGCGTAATAGCGAAGACGACGTAACGCCCCCGCCCGCCGTCCGTGCGGAAAATGGCTTTGCGGCCATCGTACGGGAAGACCTCACTCCATTCTTCTTTCATGGGCGGAACGAGATTGTCTGGGCTGCGACCGAGTTGGTAACGGTTGGCCTGTGGGTGGCGCTCGTAATCTTTGTAAGGGTTCGTCACATAGGCCACCCATTCGAGATCGCTCACCACAAAACGGAGCGCGGTATTCGGCTGCAATTCACTGCGGATTTTTTCCGCAGCATCGTCCCAGATGCGTTCTGCATTGTGAATGTGCATGAATCGAAGACCGGGCTGAATTCCCAAATTCAGATACAACGGGTGAACGCCTTCGTCCCAACAGACGACCTCGCGATCCCGGACATTTTGAGATCGTAAAAACGTTTCCACTTCGTACAGTTCTTCCCAATTCGTTGTGGCCACGTGTTGGTGGTAACGCTTCAATCCGTCTTTCAACCGAGCATCGTCTGCGTCGGTTGATGGCGTTTCGAAGCAAGCCACCCATCGTTGTGCATAACCGCGTTCACCCAACGCATGGCGGTAGTCGATTTCCAGTTTGTCGTAGTTGAACGATCGGCTCCCGCTCAACGAATCGCGCACTTCCGGCACATCGTCCCCGATGCGGAACAGGAGGCTGGTCGCGGCGATGCAGCCGATGACAAAGGCGGGCAGGCACCAACGCTGGGAGGCCCAAAGAGCCATCATCATGAGCGTCTCGGTGGCGTGGACGTACAGAAACGCCCGTTGGAAGACGAGTGAATTGATGACCCAGATCAAGTAAGTTCCGGCCAGAACGGCTCGGGCAAAACGGGCCGAGTCGTCCGGTGCGGAATCGTATAAACCCGGCGAAACTTCGCAGCCAATCGGCCCGCGTTCTCCAGCGGCCAACCATTTTGAAGAGAAGATCCGACCGTCGATCAATGCCAGAACCACCAGCAACACCGACGGCACGACCATCAGGCTCCAGGGCGGGAACCAGTACAGTTCGTCTTGTAAGCGGAATCGAAATTCTTCGAATATGATGTCGGCATAATGGCCGTTCCATTCGGTCATCACGATTACAAAATGCGGCCAGGTTCCGGATTGAACCAGCAGAGCCACCCCGGCGAGGCCCAGTGTGATTCCCGCAGTGAGGTTCCCGGCAAGATCACGCCCGGCGCAACGCCACGAACCCCCACTGAGCCTCGGGATCGTCAACAACCAAGTACACAACGCCAACGGTATGACATGCGGTTTGATCCAAGTCGCCAGTGCCCACAGTAGCCCTTCCGCAAAAGCGGGCCAGAAATATCCGACTTCGGCCCCTCTCGCACTGCGACCAATTCGTTGGAGGCGAAGATAAACGGCCGCCAGCATTGGCAACGCGAGCCAGACATCACGCTGGGCGTGGATGAATTCGGTGCTGAACGGGTAAAACGACAGCATGCCCGCGATGGCCCAATTGCGAGACGTGCGAGTGCCACCGCCTAGTTTGGCCAACTGATCGAGCAAGATCACGATGCCGGCAAAGATGCCGAGATCGACGGCGCGAATCGCAATGGGGCTGGTTCCGAGTGTGGCCCGCAGCACGGTCAAACACCAGACGTAGCCGGGGGTGTTGGTATCGAAAACATCGCGGTAGTGGACACCGCCCGCGAGAATGGAGCGTGCCGCAACGTCGTAAAGGGTTATGTCGCACCACAGAGGCATACGCAGAAAGATGGGGATACCGAGTACCACGAAGAGTACCGACAAGAGCACGGGGAGCGAAGTGTATCGCCAGAAGTAGAGGAACTCGAACCGGGACATCGACGGGGTGGAATCGGTCATGCAGAATGAACTCGCGCGGAGATCCGACAAAATAACCGTTGCATTTGGAGCAAGAGCACCTTAGCATGGTTTTTAAGGAAAGGATCTTCCCCTACAATCGTGACTCTCGGACGGAATCGCCCACTTCAGCTCACGATTGTTGCACCGGAATATTTCGAACCACCGGATTTCTCCTACGGTTCAAAGGCATCAGACTCGCGCGTCCCACTTTTGCCCCAGCCGGGAGTCGACCATGAGCACGGATCTACTGAGTCCACCCGAAGCGGTGTCGGTATTGTCGAAGTCGTCTAATCCGGAACTACGCCGGGTTCGAATCCAAGAAAACGACGAGACGATTGTCCTCCGCGGGGAAGTCTCCTCGTACTATCTCAAGCAGCTTGCCCAAGAGTCGATTCGATCCGTCGCCGAGGGTCGGCACATCGTGAACCTGCTGGAAGTTCGGCGGTGAATCAACGTGAGAAACTCATCATCAACGCCATAACGATTTGACCGCTCCCGGATCTCATTTTGAGATCGTTACCACCGCGTAAATCGAAGGCATAAAACGAGAGCAATCGGTCAACAGTTGAAATATTCCCGAAGTTATCCCAATTCCCGCCGGCCGTGGTGAACAGTTCCTTGCCTTTTGACAAGTTGACCAGAAAATCGACATTGCGTGCTTCAACCGGCTTCAGTGTCAGGGCACGTTTGATTTCCGCTTCGGCATTCGGGCCGACGGCCACGTACAACCCTTTATTCCAAAGTGCGATGTTCAACTTGGCTTTCTCTCCGAAGATCTTCGGCCATTTTAAAGGTACTTTTTCAAGCTCGACCGTGTGCACAGCCACATCGCCTATTTTGTAAGCGTTCAACTTGACGGCCTCGGAAAACTCTTTGGGCAAATCTTTGACGATTGCGAGGCCGAGGTCAGCAAGAGATGCAGGATCGTCGATGGCGACCGCACCGATGAATGTGTAGTGATTTTCCTTGGTCGGGCCGAACAGAGCGGCACCGATGTCGAGTTCCCCGGCTTTGAGGCCTTTTTGTGCCGATGCTGCCAACGCATCGAACAACGGAGCCAATTCTGCGGGTAATTCTTTACCGAGAAGCGGGATCCCTTCAGCCGCGAAATTTGCGAACGAAAGTTGGACGCCCTTAGGGAATTGCCCCTGCATTACGATCCAACCTCCACCGACAGCGTCCTTGGTCACGAGCTGTTGAAAACGACCCTGGGTCGGTTTGAAAGTCTTCAAATCGGCGAGCAATGCGCTCTTCGGCTTCGGCGTCAGTGTGGTTTCAAAATCGAGATCACCAATTTTCGAATCGAATAGGCCGCGGATTGTCAAGGTTTCGCCATCGGCAACCACGAGTTCATAGCAGCGTCGTCCCCAACCGAGCAGCTCTTTCAAAACTTGAGGAAACGATTTCGGCATACCGGGTTGAGCGCGAGCTTGCAAGCGATCAACACCCGCATTGGCTTCATCGAACAGTGGGTAGGCCATGTCGAACAATTCTTTCGGCATGCGTTTCCCGAATAACGTCGCCGAGATAACCGCAGTCTCCTTCTCGTCGATCATGCTGGAAATCGGAACGATTTTATCGGTATCGGATAGCGACTCGGTTCCACCGTTGATGGAGACATAAGCGTGATTGTCAAAGAACCGAAGGTGGGCGGGCATCCCTTCGACGGCATTCCCCGCCAATTCGTAAACTCCCTTGAACTTCGATTCCGTCGCCGTTAATTGCATTCGTTGCAGTAAGTCCGTTGCGGCCTTTTCATCGGTGATGGGCAACACGAGTACGATGCTGGACGTTTCGACTTTCTCGCGCAAGTAGGCATACGCACCGATCGGTTTTTTGAGATCGAGTCCGGCAAATTCTTTCTCGCCGAGGAGTTGTTTGATCATCTCGTCGATTTTGGTGAGCATCTCGGGGGTGCCACCGTTGAGTGTCAAGAACTTCCGAAAATCGTCGAGGAGTTTCTGCCCATTCTGAGCTTGAATCGTAATCGTCGGCGGTTCGAATTTCGCATTCGGTAACGGCACGGGTGCAGCGGTGATCGTCGCACTGAACAGCAACGTGGCCAATCCGACCCCGATGAAACGCAAGCATGATCGCATGGCAATCCTCCGACGAATGGGACAACCTGTAAACAGTTTACAAAAGCTTCGCCCTTACCCACCCCAGATTTAAAAACACACTTCAACAAATCAGGTTATAGCAGAATATTTTACTATGCTAAATGTCAGTAGTGGAATTTAATGGTATAGGAGGTGCGTCAACTGGCCGGCTGTAGTTTGTCAGAAATAGTCCCCGGACGGTCGGCCCCTCGCAAGAATGCTGGATCAGTTGTTCCGCGTCGGGGTTGAGCAGATGAAAACTCAAGCGGGCACTGTCGTCGCCGGGGTAATTTGGGTCGTAAATCGAAAGGCTCACTTCTTGGGTGATTTCGTTGAAATCGTAGCCGTAGCAGAGCACTTGGTGGTTCTGATTCAGTTTCTTCAAACTGTACCCGTGCGCTTTGACCAATCCGAGTGCAACGGGGCGCCATGCGTTCAATTCCCCCTGAATCCGTGGCCATTCTTTCATAATCGTCAACCGTGTCAAACCTTCGAGTCTGCTCACCCCGGCCCACGATTTCGTGGAACCGGATCGCCGCTGCCAATCGTAATATTTCAGCACGCCGAATGGCAAGTTCCAGCTATCCAGTAACCGTTTACAAAAATACCGGAATAGCGGCTGTTCGGCTGTGGCGGGGAGTTCGTCTGCGCCGTGCAGGTAATAATCCATGGCCGCGAAAACCATGCCGCCGCACAGACCGTAAGCCGCATCGCCGATTCGAATCCGACCGAATGGCGTCGCCATGTCGATCACCGGACTCCCGACTGGAAAACTGTTCGGGAACGAAAATCCATGTGTGCGAACGTTGAAGTTCGGCAGCTGTAACGACGCCATGAAATGGCCTGGGGTTAACGGAAGGCTTCGAATTCTTTCCCGAGTAAACTCGCGGCGATCTTCAGCTTGAGGATCTCGTCAGTACCTTCATAGATCCGGCAGACTCGGACGTCCATCAGGTGACGACCCGGACGGTAAAGTGTCGACCAGCCACGTCCGCCAAAAACTTGAACCGCCCGATCGGCGGCGTCCCATGCGGCATTGGTAATGAAGAGTTTGGCTTTCGCGGCCAGCCCATCAGCTTCGGTCGCCAATTCCCGGTTAGTCGGACTCATCGCACTCGCTTGTTTGGCACGGGCGGCCATTTGCAAAAGGGCGTCGCTGCTGATGCGGGCCAACTCCATCTCCGCCAAGTGTTCTTGCACCAATTGGTGTTTGGCAATCGCTTTACCGTGCTGCTCGCGGTTCTTGGCATATTCCAGCGATTCGATCAAGCAATCTTCGATCACCCCGAGGCAACCGGCCGCCACGCTCAACCGCCCACTGACTAAGGTGCCCATGGCGATGCGGAAGCCAGCCCCTTCTTCGCCCAGAAGATTTTCGGAGGGGATCTCGACATTTTGCAACTCGAACATGGCGGTGTTGGACGTGGGCATTCCCATTTTAGCCGTCAGAGTTTCGGTCACGAATCCGGGTGAATTCGTGTCGATCACGAACGCACTGATGCGACGCTCTGGCCCCTCGGGTACGTCGGCCGGATAGCCGAACACGATCACCGCACCGGCGATACCACCGTTGGAAATCAAATATTTCACCCCGTTGAGTTTGTAGCCGGTCGGGTTGCGCTCGTACGTGGTGGTCATTTCACGCGGGTTACTCCCGGCATCCGGTTCGGTCAACCCGAAGGCCAGCACCATGTCGCCCCGCACCGCTCGTGGGAGGTATTTGGACTTCAGTACTTCGCTGCCCCATGTCTGAATGGGGTACGCCCCAATACTGAGGTGGCCGGAAAAGAACGTGCGGACTCCTGTGCCTTCCCGACCGATTCTGACGAGAGCATTCAGATACGAGACAGCATCCGCCCCGCGGCCACCGTACGCCGGATCGACGTTGATGCCGAGCAGGTTATGTTTCTTGGCCAACGGGAGGACTTGGTCGTTGAATTGGTGTTCGACGTAGCAGAGTTCTTCGATGGGGCGAATCTCTTCGCAGAACGCTCGGACATCGCTGACCAGCTTCTCGGGTAGGAATTGCGACATGGTCAACTCCGGAGTATGTGTCAATAATTAAATTATACCACATCGAGCGATTTTCGGGCGGTGCCATAAAATCGTATATCGTATTTGCGTTTCTCAGTAGTCGTTCTACTGTTGCGCGAGAAATGCCGGTCTTCGCGTACAACGAGTTGAGTGCGGATCGACGTTTCGTTTCTGAAACATCCCTACGGGAAGCACCGATGTCCGTCCCTTCGTCGGTCGAAGAATTGCTCCAGTTGATCCGCAAGAGCGGAATGGTCGACGAAAGCAAACTCACCGGTTATTTGCAGCGACGACAAGCGGGGCGTGGTCTCCCAACCGATCCCCGCGAAGCCGGCGCCGCCATGGTGCGCGACGGGCTTCTCACGGCGTTTCAAGCCGAACAATTCTTGCTCGGAAAATGGCGTGGCTTCACAATTGGAAAATACAAACTCCTCGAACGTGTGGGTGTGGGTGGTATGGGCCAAGTGTTCCTCTGCGAACACATGTTTATGAAACGCCGCGTGGCGATTAAAGTGTTGCCGCCCGCGAAAGCGGAGCAGCCCGCGGCACTCGGTCGATTTTACCGGGAAGCCCGTGCGGCCGGATCGTTGGAGCACCCGAACATCGTCCGCACACACGACATCGATCAAGACGGGAATCTGCACTTCATTGTGATGGAATACGTCGACGGTGCGAACCTGTTGGACATCGTCAAGAAATTTGGGCCACTGAACCTCGGCCGGGCCGTCCATTACATCCGCCAAGTGGCTCTTGGTCTCGATTTCGCATTCCGAGGCGGAATTATTCACCGGGACATCAAACCCGGCAACATTTTGATCGACCGCACCGGTGCGACTAAACTCCTCGACCTCGGATTGGCACGGTTCTACAAAGACACTACTGACATGTTGACGGTGAAGTACGACGACAAAATCGTGCTGGGCACCGCCGATTACGTCGCACCGGAGCAAGTGGCGAACAGCCATGCGGTGGACGTTCGAGCCGACATTTATGCCCTGGGTGCGAGCTTCTACTTCGTATTGGCTGGGCATCCGCCCTTCCCCAACGGCACGGTCTCGCAGAAGTTGTTGTGGCACCGCACCAAAGACCCGACCCCGATTCGACAAATTCGCCCCGAGGTGCCGGAAGAGTTGGCGGCGATCCTTGCCAAGATGATGCACAAAGACGTGAATCAGCGCTACGCCACACCGGCCGATGTTCTCGAAGCGCTCGAGCCATGGGATCCGATGGAAGTGCCGATTCCCGCCATCGAAGAAATGCCCCAACTCAGTCTCGCCGCACTCGAAGGTGTCGAAGCGCCGATTGAACAGTATGTGGCACCTTCGAGCAAGTTGATGCCCGCTGGAGGGTCAAAACTGCACGAGTCCCTGTCAAGTGTGGCCCCGCCTTCCGAATTACGGAGCAAGCTGATGGCGAAGTCTTCGCCCTTCGGTGTAGCGTCTGGCGAATCGGCGACACCCGTATCGCGCACACCCGATGCGAATCCTTTCAATCCACAGCGTTCGTCGCCGTCGATTGCCTTGCTGACTCCTGCGAAGCCGAACTTCGGGGTCAAAACGAATCCGTTTGCGGCACCCCAAGCGGAAGTTCCTACCAACTCCCAGATGCATTCGGATCCGACCCCGCAAAATATTTCGCGACCGCAATACGGCACAAGTGCCGGCCCGTTCCCAGGTACGTTCCCGGTGATCGCCATGCCACCGCAAGACAGCAGCACTCAAACCCGCAAGTACATTTTCTTCGGGTTGATCGCCGCCAGTGTCGCTGTGGCCACCATGCTGGTGACCTGGAAATTCATGGTGGTTCCCAAGTCGCAACCGCAGTCACAAGAGGTACAAGTTCAAGAGGGTTGATCGGTATCAAAATTTCTCCCCGACTCCATTCCGAGTCGGGGAAATCGTTTCACTCACTTCCCGACCGGTATTAACTGTTTCTCGATCTCCGGTGGCATTTCGAACGTTTGTGCCAAGCTTTCGATTGATTCACCCAACTGTGGGATCAACTCGGCTTTGAGCACTCCGACTCGTTTTTGCTCGGCCAATCGTAACGTCGGCAACCGTTCCGGCGGTAGTTTCATCAGTCGGCAACAAGTCGCGTCGAGAGCGAGTAGATCGATTCCCATGACCACCGCTCCGACCGCTTTCGGTGTCCCGGCGAGAGGGCCATCCCCTTCCATCCCAATAATGCCGTCGACAACCGCCAAGTGAGGCATGTGCGTGAGCGCGATATCGACAATGCTGTTCGGGATACCACGCCAATGGAGTTCGTTCTTCGGCCAGCCGTAACAGATACCGGGCAACGAGCCGAAGAGGTTCTTCAAGCTCAGTGTGGCCCCGGCCCAGTGATGCGTTTTCAACTTCGGCAGCGACACGAACACGTCCGCATCCAGTACCGTCCGCGACAAGTACAAGTACTCCAGTCCGGTCGTACGACCGAGGTTCAGCGTCTTCACCGGTTCGTCGTGGTTGATGTCCACAAAGCGCACGCCGTGTTTGCGGAGCACATCCCCCAACCCACTCGCGTTGACAAGATACTGCACGTTGCGCCAGTGCCCCGGCCCTTCCGCCACGATGATTTCTGCGGCACCTTCTCGCTTGAAAAACTCGATCACGCCGTCGACGAATCGCGGATCGGTGTTGATGACTTTCCCTTGGCTGAACTCCACGAGGTTCGGTTTGAGCACCACTCGCTTGCCTTGCACTGGCACCTGCTGGCGGAAGTGCTCGAACTGCTGTTGCAGAACCTCGGCGAGAGCCGTTTCGTAGTTTTCCACGCGGGCAATGTGGATCGCCGATGTCACCGGAAGTGGTCGCATCGCGGCAGTACCGTTGAGAACGAAACCACGCATTTTGGAGCGCAGCTTCCCAAGGAATCCGGTGGCGTCGCTCGATGCCGGTGCGGCTTCGTCCTTCGCACTGGTTCGCGTATTGCCGACGATCGCGTGCGTCGCCACGCTCGGCAAATCGTCGAGGTGGAAGGGATTGTTCTGAGTTGTGTTCAACGCCAGTGACGCCAAGGCCAACCGCAGCGGGCCGGCACCGAGGCCGTTGGTCTGATTCGTCTCCAGCGAGAGCGCTTCCTGCAAACGTTGATCAATCATCGGCAGGGCATCGCGTGTGGCGGAATCATCGGCGTGGTTGGCGAGCGCGAGTTTGATCCACGCCAAGTTCTCGACATCCATGGTCTGCCCCGCCACCACCCGCAGATACCCCTTTGCCGCGTCGATTCGGGGTTGATTTTGAACTCCTTGGAGTGCCAGCAACAGGATAGCGGTCGGGCCGGGAATCGCTTCCGTCTGTTTGCCGAGAATCACCCGACTCCCGTAGTTCGCTCCACCGTGATCGAACGCTCGATCCAAGAGCAAACGCAAGCCTTCCTGCACGCGCGGGTGCGCACCCTGCCCGGCCGCCCGAAGGGCCAAACAGGCCCAGGCCGTCGGTTCCACCCACGAGAACGTATCCTCGGCCCAAGGCCAGCCGAGTAATCCCGCGTCGATGTCGCCGGCATCCGATGTTTCGAGTCGGACGACTTTCCCTTCGATGGTCAGCAGTTTATCGGCGATCAACTTGAGTTCGGCCGCCGGATGCTTCAAACGGGCTTTGGTGAACAGGACCATCGCCGTCGGCCAAACGGCTTGGGGGCGACCCCGCGCCAACCGGTAGCTGCCGTCCCCCGCCGCGTGGAGTTCAATGGCCGGCCAGCCCGTCACCGCCCCGGCGAGTAAAGCCAAACAGGTTGGCTCCAAGTGAGCCAGTTGATCGGCACGATATCCCCATCCACCGTCGGCGGAGATCGTGCGGGTGAGGAGTTCAAGTGGGGAAATGGCCTCGGCCATGAGGTTCTCGCGGGCAGGGAGTATCGACAACTGTAGAATTCTTCCCGTAGCATAGAACAAAACCGACATCATGGAATTGACGATGCGTGTGGCCCACTTCGATTGTTTCAGCGGAATTTCTGGCGACATGGTTCTCGGGGCCGTGTTGGATGCGGGGGTTCCTGCCGAATCGATCCGCGCGGCGTTGGCGTCGCTGGAATTGCCCATCGAACTGGAAATTGAAACGGTGAAGCGGTGTGGGTTCGCCGCGACCAAAGCGACCGTCCATGCCAAGGATCAGGAGGATTACCGCTTCCTGCCCGAAGTCGAGGCGATCTTGGCGAAAGGGGCGCTCACACCGAAGCAACGCGAATTGGCCACCGCTATTTTCCGCAAAGTGGCTATTGCAGAAGCCACCGTTCACGGCATGCCTTTGGAGCGGGTTCACTTTCACGAAGTCGGAGCACTCGACAGCATCGCCGACATCGTCGGTGCGGCCGTGGGGTTGGATCTGCTCGGCGTCGAACGATTCACCAGCTCCTCGGTGCCCACGGGCAGTGGGACCATCAAATGCGCTCACGGGGTCATGCCGGTGCCGACACCGGGCACGGTGGAGCTGTTGAAGGGGGTGCCACTGGCGAAATCGGTGATCAAGACGGAACTGACGACGCCGACCGGCGCCGCCATCCTGACGGCCGTGGTGAGCGAATACACCGACACCCCGACGATGACGATCCAGCGCATCGGCACCGGTTCGGGTACCAAAGATTTCATCGAGCAGCCCAATATTCTGCGGCTGTTCCTCGGTGAATCCGCAGAATCATCCAACGTGGTCACCGTGCTGGAAACGAACCTCGACGATTGTACCCCGGAAGTCATCGGGTTCACCACCGAGCGACTTCTCGCAGCCGGGGCGCTGGATGTCTTTGCGATCCCGATTCAGATGAAAAAGAACCGACCCGGCGTACTGCTGAGCGTGATCGCCACTGGAGCGACCGTGGCGAAACTAGAAACGATCCTCTTCCAGGAAACGGGCACCTTCGGCATCCGTCGCACCCGGGCCGAGCGGTCGATTCTGGAGCGCGAAATGATTGTGGTTTCAACACCATGGGGCAACGTCAAAGCCAAACGCGGCCACCGGGCGGGGTACGAAATTGTCACACCGGAATACGAAGATTGCGCCCATGTGGCACGGGAACACAACATACCGCTGCGAGTGGTGTTGGACGCTGTTCGCAAGCTCACGGGGTGAGTTCGTGTGGGGCGAGCAGCGTCAGCGGGTAGACGGGGATGTTGCGGAGGATGAAGAAGACAACAAAGGCGATGGCGATGATGCGGGGAAACCAGACGTGACCGGGAAGTCGGCCAGGCTTAGTTTTCCAAACACGGTGACAAGTGCTGCGGAGCAAAAGAACCAGACCGAAAGGAAACAACACGACCATTACAGCGTTATAGGCGAACGCTTGTTCGACACGCCAGTTCAAGAGTGAGTGCAAAGCGCGTGTACTCCCGCAACCAGGGCAGTGGATCGAAGTGAACTTGTATAAGAGGCACTTCGGGTAGTAGTCATTGTCGGTTGGAGAATTTTGGGCCACGAAAAA
>JAYSYJ010000093.1:0-18637 GCA_043727675.1 Fimbriiglobus sp. | reverse complement strand
TCCAAATCATCTTGATCCTGTATTTTCCGCGTCATCCGCGTTCCTCTTGACCAGAATCTTGACCAGGACAGGTTTAGAAAGACGTCAGAGTTTGGAATAGTCGAAATAATTGTCCGGACAACCATTGTTCTAACAGCTATCGATGGTACTATGGCACTTGCTGAATCGAAAAGGAATCGAGAACGTCGTTTCGACTCCCCGCAACAAGAAGTGTATTTGAGCCTCTGGAGGACGTACGACCGTCTTCGCGAACTCGAAGATGAGCTGTTTCTGAACTGGGACATTACGAATCAGCAGTACAACGTTCTGCGGTTGTTGGAAGCGGCTCACCCGGCCCTGCTTTCGACGCAAACGGTCCTGAAACGGCTGGTGTCCCGTGCCCCCGATGCCACACGGGTGCTCGATAAACTCGCCGAGCGGGGCTGGATTCGAAAAGAACGCTCGCCCGATGATAGACGGGCTTATTGGCTTGGTATCACGGGGACAGGCCTAGCAGCTTTGGTTGAGATGGCCGAACCGTTACGAGTTTGCCATGAACGGCAACTGGGTCATTTGACCGACGAGAAGTTGAAAGAATTGACGGTTCTGCTCCATGCCGTTCGTGAGCCGCACGAACCGGACGATAGCCCCTGGAAGTAATTCTCACAAGGAGTTTGCCATGATTTTGAATCCACCCGCCGAGCCGGATGTCATTGTGATCGGCGGTGGCCCCTCGGGCAGTGCTACAGCCACACTTCTTGCCCAAAAAGGGTACCGGGTTGAAGTTTTTGAACGCGATCACTTCCCGCGCTTCCACATCGGCGAATCGTTGATTCCACACACGTACCATGTGTTAGACCGGCTCGGGATGCTGCCGAAGATGCAGGCGAGCCACTTCACGCACAAACACAGTGTGCAATTCGTCACGGAGTATGGCAAACTCTCCGAACCGTTCTATTTCCACGACCACGAACCGAACGACGTTTCGCAAACGTGGCAGGTGCGCCGCGCCGAATTCGACCAAATGCTGATGACCAACGCCCGCGAACACGGCGTCACCGTGCACGAGGGAGCACGAGTTCTGGAAGTACTGTTCGAGGGCACCCGAGCCGTCGGCATCCGTGTCAAGCCGGAAGGACAGCCGGAACGAATCTTGAAGGCGAAGGTGATCGTCGACGCCAGTGGTCAATCGTCGATGATCATCGACAAGCTCAACCTCCGTGCGTGGGATCCCGAACTCAAGAAAGCCGCGGTTTGGACATATTGGAAGGGTGCGTACCGCGACGAGGGTAAAGACGCCGGGGCCACGATTGTGCTGCAGACGAGGGGCAAAGCTGGTTGGTTCTGGTACATCCCGCTGCACGACGATGTCATCAGCGTCGGCGTGGTCGCATCGAAAGAATACCTCTTCGACAACCGCAGTACGAAAGACCTCGAAGCGCTTTACTTCGAAGAAGTTGCGAATTGCCCCGGGTTGCAGCCCCGGTTGGAGAACGCTACCCGCTGCGACATCTTCCGGGCCCAGAAGGAATACTCGTACCGGGCCAAGCAGGCCGCCGGCGATGGCTGGGTACTCGTGGGCGATGCCTTCGGATTCCTCGATCCACTCTATTCTTCCGGTGTCTTGCTCGCGCTCACATCGGCCGGGATGGCCGCCGATGCCATTGGTGATGCGTTGGTCGCCAACGACACGAGTGAAGTCCGGTTGCGTTCGTGGGAAGCGAATTACATCAAGGGAATGGATCGGATGCGGCGGTTGGTTTGCGAGTTTTACGATGGGATGAACTTCGGCAAACTCGTCCGTCGCAACCCGGAAAAGAAAGGCCTCATCACCGACGTGCTCATCGGGAACCTTTTCAAAGACGAAGTCGATGAACTCTGGCCGTTGATCGATGCCCTCAAGATCGAAGAAACCGCACGCAAAGCCGCCAAGGCGGAACTGGCCGGGGCCGCGGCGTGAGCACGGCGAATCCACCGCCCAAGTCGCTCTGGCTGGGCGCGACCGGTTATTTGGCGATGCTAGCGATCGGCATCGCTTTATTTTTCGCCATCCGGCACACGGGCCTGGGTTTGAGTGCCCCGCAATCGTCCACTGAAACGCGGTCAGTGGGCACCGTGGCGGCCGGGCAAGTTGATCTACTCCTTCACGTTCTGGTGACACTCGCCGCGGTACTGGGTTTAGGGTTCCTCCTCGGTCGGCTTTGCCGAAGCGTCGGTCAACCGCCCGTGATCGGCGAAGTGATTGCCGGGATTTTGCTCGGCCCGTCGCTACTCGGGGCCATTTCCCCTGCAGCCATGCACCTTCTCGTACCGTCCCTCGAACAAGATCCCAAGCAGCAAGTCTCCTCGGCACTCAAAGCGATCTCGCAACTCGGCGTCATTCTGTACATGTTCCTGGTCGGGTTGGAACTGAATGCCGCACGGCTGAAAAACCAGGCGAAGTCGGCCATCGCCATTTCGCACGCCAGTATTGTGGTGCCGTTCGTTCTCGGGGCCGCATTGGCACTGTGGCTCTACCCGACTCTCTCGCACAGCGGTGTCCCGTTCACTAGTTTCGCCCTGTTCCTCGGCGTGGCGATGGCCATCACCGCCTTCCCAGTACTCGCTCGCATCCTCGCCGATTCCAAACTCGACCGCACCGATCTCGGCATCGTCGCACTCGGCTGCGCCGCCGCCGACGACGTGACCGCGTGGTGCTTGCTCGCCCTCGTCGTCGGCGTGGCCCAGGCCCAAGTTGGTGAGGCCTTGCTCGTCGGTGCGGCGGCGGGATTGTTCATACTCGGGATGTTCTTCATCGCCCGGCCACTGTTGAAAAAATTGACCGAACGGCTCGATGCGTTACCGGGCCCGCTGCCACCTTACGCCGTATCGGGTACATTTTTCCTCGTACTCGCCTGCGCCTTCGGGACCGAATGGATCGGCGTCCACGCTGTTTTCGGTGCCTTTTTGCTCGGGGGGGTGATTCCGTACGAGAGTCGCATCGCCAAGGAATTCACCGCGAAACTGCACGACCCGGTGACAGTTCTGCTGTTGCCGGCATTCTTCGCCAGTTCGGGGATGCGCACGGAACTGGGCCTGCTCCGCGGTTGGGAAAATTGGCTGTTCGTGGTGGCAATTATCGCCGTGGCGACGGTCGGAAAGTTCGGTGGCACGCTCATCGCAGCCCGCGTGACCGGTCAAACCTGGAAGGACTCCGCCGCTTTGGGGGCGTTGATGAACACACGCGGTTTGATGGGGTTAATCGTCCTCGACATCGGTTTGGAGATGGGTGTGATCTCGAAGACGCTGTTCGCCATGATGGTGCTGATGGCCTTAGCCACCACGCTGGCGACGTCCCCGGTGCTGAAGGCGTTGAAGTTGTCGAAACCGAACCCCGCTTGAAATTCGATTACTGTGCATCGGGCAATTGATTCCGTTGCACAGCAAGACCGGTGGGTTCGTTTTCCACTTCTCGCTCCGCTTCGGGTTGCCCATCGCCGAATTTTAGAGTGAAGCGAAAGTTTGCCACCGACAGGTCATCGTTCGGCAAGAGTGATCCTCGGCGCACCCGCTGCCCATTGACACGGGTGCCGTTGGTGCTGCCGAGATCGCGGATGAGCACAAGCCCGTCTGTTTTCACCAAGATGCAGTGCCGCTTCGACACACTCTTATGATCAATCTGCAAGTCGCAATCATCCCCACGGCCGATCAGGGTGAGATCTTTGACGAGTTCCACGGGGATGCCCCCTTCGGTCGGAATCAACCTTGCTCGCATCGCGCCCCCGTTTGCCAACTGAATATGAACTGCCACGAAATCATCTCTTCGGTACGCCCGTGGAGGCGCCGCTCTCGGGAGCACCGTAGCCCTTGGGAGCGTTCTTCGATTTGTTCAATTCGATAGGGGTACCGGTGTTCTCGGTCTTCGCGGAATTACCGCAACCGACCGAGACGCTGGCAACCCCGAGCACCATAGCCAACAAAAGCCGACGCATGGGAGTGATCCTTTTTGTTACCAGTTGCCGCCGAGGACTTCGCCGCCCATCGGCGTGGTGGCGGCCCACCAAGTGTTTGCATCGAGGCTATTGCTCACACCCCGAACACTCCCGTCGCCCATGCCGACAAGCATCGAACCCGTGTGAATTTGCTGGGTGAGACCCGGGTTGCACTGGGTGCTCCAAGTCTTCATCGGAATGTTCTGGAACTTGGAATTCGGCCCGACGACCCCAGCCAAGGAACTGCCGACATCGTAATTGGTCATCCCGTTGCGGGAACCGTAAGCGAAGATGGGCATGTACGCCACGTTCCAAGCACCATGCCCCCAAAGCGGTGCGAAATTCTGGTTACAAGTCCGGAATTTCTCAGCGAAGAAAATTGTGTTCGAAGTTCCGTCGGAGGTACCCGTCAGGGTCAATTTCCCTTCCATGTTGTTCCATTGCACGTTGCCGGCATCCGGATTGCCGAACACTTGGTAATTCGCACCGTAGTTGCCGGGCATCCACAGACCGGCCGGGTCTTCGTTGGCCACCCAACCCGGCCCCCAAATGCCCTCTGTCGACCATGTCGAATCGGACGGGCAAAAATAAGTCTTGATCGGGTATGTGTTGGCCATGCGAGTTTGCGAACCGGTCGTCGGGATCTGGAAGTATGCACTGTCGTGAGCTTGTCGAGTCAGCGCGTCTTGTTCGATATACGGCAGGATCGAAAAGAAGACCGGCCCGGAACCGGGGGCGGTGAGGTTCAAAGGATTATTCAAGTCGGCCGAATGGTGCATCGCCGGAAATTTGCCGTTGGCATCGTGGAAGCCGTGGCAGGCTAGCGAAATTTGCTTAAGGTTGTTGCTGCACTGCATGCGGGCCGCAGCCTCACGCACCTTTTGCACGGCGGGCAAGAGCAGCCCAATCAGGATTGCAATGATGGCGATCACCACCAGCAATTCGATAAGCGTGAACCCGCCACGGCGGGTCGATTCGGGAGTTCGAACCATGAAAGCACCGGTAAAATGAGAAGAGGTGTGGAAATCATCCAAACTTTTAGTTTCTCACGTCCCGTGGACGATTACAATCACACTTGTTGCAGTTTTCCGTATTTGTACCAGAATCACGCCGACACGGTGGGAAGCTTCCTACGACCTAAACCCTCGGCGTCCTTGGTCACCGGGATGCGGTGGGCGTTGTTCTTCTCCCAGTCGGCCAATTCGATCATCAGGGCATCGACAATTTCTGCTTCGGGTACTCGACGCACCATTTCGCCATTGCGGAAGATCATCCCTTGGCCGTTGCCGGCGGCGATGCCGATGTCCGCTTCCTTTGCTTCGCCGGGGCCATTGACCACGCAACCGAGCACCGAGATTTTCACCGGCAGGCGGTTGCCCTGCAGCCGCGTTTCCAACTCCGCGATGATCTTTTCCAAGTCGATGGCCAAGCGGCCGCAGGTTGGGCAGGCGATGATCTCGGGCCGGCGCACTCGGCGTTGGGTCGCTTGCAAAATGTCGAAGCAGGCCGCGATCTCGGGGACGGGGTCGCCCAGCAGTGAGACGCGGATCGTGTCGCCGATGCCGTCGAGCAAAATCGGCGACAATCCCGCCGCGGACTTGGTCACGGCATACGGAGGCTTGCCCGCTTCCGTGATGCCGATGTGCGTCGGATAGTCAGCGAGTTTGGCGAAGAGCCGGTACGCTTCCACGGCCACCAACACATCCGACGACTTCATCGAAAAGATCATGTCGTGGTAGCCTTCGCTCTCGGCGATTTCCAAATAGCGCAGGGCACTTTCGACCATCGCCGGCGGGCACGGGAACTCGTACTTCTCGCAGAATTCCCGTTCCAGCGAGCCGGCGTTGACGCCGATCCGCATGGGCAAGCCCTTCTCTTTCGCCTTGCGCACCACTTGGCGGAAGCGGTCGTTGCCACCGATGTTCCCCGGATTGATGCGGATCTTATCGATGGGGTGATCGAGTGCCGCGAGTGCCATTTTGTAATCGAAGTGGATGTCGCAGATCAGCGGGATCGAGATCTGTTTGCGGATCTCGGATAACGCCCCGGCATCCTCCGGTTTCGGCACCGTCACACGGACGAGTTCGCAGCCCGCTTCTTCGAGCAAGTGGATTTGCTTGACCGTTCCGGCCACATCGAACGTATCGGTGGTAGTCATGCTCTGCACCCAGATCGGGTTGTCGCCCCCGAAGATTTTGTCGCCGACCTTCACCTCGCGGGTTTTGTGGCGCGGCTTGCCCGGGATCTTCTGGGCCGTTTCGAGAATGGATAGATCGAAGCGGGACATCGGACAATCCTCAGTGCAAGTGCGTGCTTTCATCATACGCGCGCGAGTGGAGAGAGACAGGCACGTTTAGTCGGCCGGACGGGCCAGCGCCGGCCACGACTTAAGTCACCCGGAAACACTGGCTAAACGACAACGGGTCCGACTAACACAGCATAGCCAATTATTCTTCCGCTGTTTTCTTGCGGCGCTTCTTCGGAACATCGGCAGTGAGTGGATTCGCTAGCTTTTCATAGAGCGCGAAAAGGAATTCGACCCGTTCGCGGTCACTCTTGAAGGGTTCCTTCCGGTAGCACTTCTCCACGGCCCGATCGAGTTCGGCGTGGGCCTTCGTCAGCGCGGGTGGCATGGTGTTCGGGTCGTACAAGTCGGCGAGACTCGCCTCGGGGAACAGCGCACGGGTGTCGAGCACGGCTTGTGCTTTGGCCTCGACAATGACTTTCTGTGCGACGTTCGCGGTCGGCCAGGGGTAGTTGTTGTAAACGAGCGATGCCGAGTAACGGTAATCGGATTTCAGTCGCCCGCCGACTTGGCGAACCCACGCCATATGTATTGCAGAAGTCATGATGCCGAAGTGATACAAGGTGACATCAGTGTTCATAAGGCAGAGGTTACTGATGATCGTCTCGGGGGACACGAATCCCATCGGGATATACTTTCTCCGTTCCGAAGACACGCTCGGAATGACGATGAATCGCCGCTTGGGCATATTTTCGACGTGAAATCGCGTCGGCGTGGTTGCGAGTTTTCGAGTGCCCGCACTCACGCTCGCCAGCCGGAATTTCTTCACGGCTTCGATTCGCTTCAAAACTTCCGGCATCGCTCGCAACTCGTTCGGCGGACATTCGCCAAGCCAGAGACACCAGCGTTCCCAACCATTGATGAATTCTTGCGACCCGAGCCAGCGTCGGAACCACTTCTTCGACTCGGGCTCGAGTTCGATGAATGTATCCCGTTCTTCCGTCGTGAAAAGATAATTGCCATCATCGATCGGCTTATTGCCGATGCCGATCTCGGGTACATCGCACAGCGGTCTGCTCCGATTCACAACGACGGCATCGTTCCCTTCTACGAAGTAAGGGCTGATGTTCTTCGCTGTCGTAACGGTCGGATTGCGTTCATCCTGATCGTAGTCGTAGATGCGGCGCGGGCCGGGTTCGCCGTAGCCAAAGCCGACGATGATCACGTGGACGTGCGCCTTCCCCCGCGCTTCACTCTGCCAAGGGAATGTGCGGTGAGCGAAACGAATCTTCACCCCGCGGCGGAAAAGTTCGCCCCAAAGGACCCCGACTTGCTCCCCTTGACTAATACTGTTCGTCGATACGAAGCCGATGGGGGCGTGCGATTCTTTCGTGTAATCGGCGGCCTTGAAGTACCACGCGGTAACATAGTCGAGCAAGCCAGCACCCTTCACTCCCTTGGCTACGGTTTCGAGTTCGACTCGCTGCGCGGCGCTCTGGTATTTTCCGCCAATGAATGGCGGATTGCCGAGAACGTAGCTGCATTCCTTTGAGGGGAGCACAGTGTTCCAGTCGATCCACAGAGCATTGCCATGGCGGATCGTGGCTGTCTTCTTCAGCGGTAGGCTTTCGATGGGCACACCGAAGGCTTTCGAGAATTGCACATTCATTTGGTGCTGTGCGAGCCAGAGTGCCACCTGTGCGATTTGTGCCGGAAACTCTTCGATCTCGATGCCGTAGAAGTGGTCCACACTGATGACTGAAAGCAACCGCCCCTGTGCCCCTTCTGAACGGATCACTTCAATTTCGAGCAGTCGCACTTCTCGATAGGTCACCACGAGGAAGTTTCCACAACCGCAGGCCGGGTCGAGGAATTTAAGTGTGCCGAGCTTATTGTGAAAGTCGAATAGTCGAGCACTCCGGCGATTGCTCCGATCCTGTTTGATCGATTCCAACTCGGCTTTAAGGTCATCCATGAAGAGGCTGTTCACCAATTTCAGGATATCGCGTTCGCTGGTGTAGTGGGCACCTTTCGCGCGGCGCGCGGCCGGCAGCATGACGCTTTGAAAGAGGGATCCGAACACAGCCGGTGAGATTTGGCTCCAATCGAAGCTGCAACACGTCAACAACGCATCCCGCATGGCGCGGTTCGCATCCGCGAAGTCGAGCGTATCGGCGAACAAGTCGCCGTTGACGTAGGGTAATGCGTTGAGTTCTACGAGTAAGTTCTTTTGCCGCGCGTTCGTTTCTTGATTCAGCACCTTGAAGATTTTCGCCAAGTGCATGCCGAGATCGGAGCCGTCTTCGGCCGTGTGGTTCTCTATGTAAAGTTTGAACGCATCGCGGTCGAACAGTCCGGTATCTTCCGCGAATAGGCAGAAGAGTACGCGAACCAGCAAGCGTTCCAGTTCGGGGCCGGTGTACCCACCCGCTTCGAGCATGTCTCGAAATTTACCGAGCAGTTCGGCAGCTTCGATGTCGGCCGGATTCTGCTCCACAAGCTTGTGGATTTTGTAGCCGGGGATGAACGCGAAATATTGGATAAACTTATGGAAGTCTTCGAGGGCGAATTCGACGGACGATGCGCTATCGAACGCGAAGTTATCCAACGAGGGTTCGGTGTCTTCCAAATCGTAGAGGGCGATCTTCGCGAAGTCCGATACGACCACATAGCGCGGGATTTCCTTGTCCCGATGCTCGTTCTTCAAACCTTGGATGTAGTCCATCGCCTGCAAATGGGCTTTGTCCAGCGACTTGCCGCGAGCTTTGTGCTCGACGAGCAACGTGCCTTTCCAAAAAAGATCGATGAATCCCCAATTGCCTGAGAGCTTCTTGACCGGTTCCTCGAAGCTGGCGACGGTTCGGCGTTTGATGCCGAAGACTTGGAAGAAGTGATCCCAGAAGCTTTTTGCTTCCGCTTCTTCACGAGTTTCCGTCGCCCATTCGCGGGAGAAGTTGATCGCGTTTGTACTGATTTCATTCCAAGAGAGAGGCATTGATCAGCTTTCAGAAGTAGCGCAGCGTCCCGACGGTTCGATCATGGGGAAAGTGTACCCACAAGCCAAGCGTTGTGGTAACGCGAAATGGCCCTGCCGTGAAATCGTTTCCGGAACACAATCTCGTTCGCACCCATAAACTAGCCCGATCCCTCTCCCGGAGTGCATCAATGTCCCTCTCCCGCCGTTCATTCGTTGCGGCTTCGGCCGCGGTCGTCCTCGCCCCACTGCTCCCCGCCGCCGAGGCCCCGGGCACGTACTGGGTCTACATCGGCACGTACACCGGCAAGGACGGCAGCAAGGGGATCTACCGCAGTTCACTCGATTCCCGGACGGGCAAATTGAGTGCCCCCGAAGTCGCGGCGGAAGTTGTCAGCCCGTCGTTCTTGTCGATCGCCCCGAACGGGAAAACGTTGTATGCCGTCGGCGAAATGGACGGCAAAAAAGGCGGCGGCGTCTACTCGTGGTCGCTCGACCCCGCCACCGGCAAACTCTCGGCCGAGATCGCGTCCACCAGCGGTGGCGGCGGGCCGTGCCACATCAGCACCGATGCGAAAAATGAATTCGCCATCGTCGCCAACTACGGCGGCGGCAGCACGGCCATCTTCAAATTGAAAGAGAATGGCAGCCTCGCCAATCAGTCGTGTTTCGTTCAACACAAAGATGACGTGCCGGCCGGTACCAAGCCCCGTGCCCCGCACGCCCATTGCGGTTTCTTCGACGGCACTGGCACACTCGCGTTCGTCGCCGACTTGGGCCTCGACCAAGTCCTGATCTACAAACTCGACCGCGAGACCGGGAAGATCGTGCCGAACAGCCCGGCCAGTGTTGTGATGCCCAAGGGAACTGGTCCCCGGCACATCCACATCGCCCCGGATCAAACGGTGGCCTTCGTCTGCGGCGAAATCAACATGACGATCAACCTCATCGCGATGGACGTGAAAGCGAACAAGTTCGAGTTGAAGCAGTCGCTCAGCACGACGCCGGACGGCAAGCCGACCAAAGGGGGTAGCACCGCCGAGATCCGTATCCACCCGAACGGTAAGTTCGTTTACGTTTCGAACCGCGGGCACAACAGCATTGCCGTGTTCGAATACGACGCAACCGAAATGAAGTTGAAAGCGGCCGGCTACATCACCGGGGAAATCAGCACGCCCCGGAACTTCAATATCACCCCGTGCGGCAAGTGGATGCTGGTGTGCAGCCAAGACAGCGCCCGCGTCGGCGTATTCGCCGTCGACGAGAAGACCGGCCTGGCTAAAGAGACCGCCAACAGCATCAACGTGGATCGGCCCGTCTGCGTGAAGTTTTTGGCCAAGGAGTGAGCCGAAATGCTGGCGACCTCGTCGAGTTGCCAAGTCAACACGCCACCCGGTTCTAGTAAGAGTTCACTCGCACTACGGGCACCAAGTACACCTAAAGCCACGTCATCACTTTGGCACCGATGGCGATGACCACGGCGGCGGCGAGCATGAGCGCTGCCAGGCGGAGGGTTTCTTGGCTCGACCGGCGGGCCAAGAGTCGATCCAGCTCCGATTGATTGTTCGATTCCACGGCGATTTGCATCGCCAATTCGTACCGACCTTCGGGGTAATCCTTCGCTTGCTCTTCGGTCAGGCAACCCGCCGGGAGTTTCGCGGGGAGTTCGGGCATGGCCCAAATGTCGAACCCGAGTTCGTCTGAAAACGCCAGTGTCGCCGGCCAGAGTTCACTGCGGCTCCGCGTCGGTAGCAGTTGCCAGATGGTGCGCAACGTCGCCTCGGACGCATCGGACTGTTTCAAACAGATGCGTCCGCCGTCGAGCAGCGACTGCGTACTGCCGAGTAAGAACGGGCCATCGCCCGACTTCAACAATTCTTGAATCGCCTCGACTTTGCGAGGTGGCAACGGCTCGGGTATCCAAGCGAGCGTCGGCAAGTTCCCGCGGGCAAACCAATCCGGTGGGAACGTATCCGCGATGGCGAATGGATCGCCGATGGCATCGTAGAGCGGCTTGCCGAGGAGTAAAAAGCGGAACCCGAGTGTACCGGACGGTTGCTCGACGACGTGCACGACGGCCGCATGCAGTTTCCCCACTGGCAGGGCGAAAATCGCCACCGCCACCACCGTGTTGGCTGCCGGCTTGTTGCCGAAGCGAACCACGGCCAACCGCGCGGCTTCTTCCCAGACGAACGGGAACCCCTCCGACTTGGCGACCACGCGCGGCCCGGTCGATTCAGCGAACAAAAGGACTTGTGCAATCGACAGATCGATGGCCATGCGGGTGCTCGGGGGAAAACGAATTCAATCCATCATCGGCATCGCGCTGCGGAAATCCGTCTCTTTGAGCGCCTCGATCCGTTCGTATTCACGCTTCCAGATTTCGAGTTCCGCCACCGCGGCCACTTCTTCTTCGGGAGTGATCAACTTCCACTTCCGTAGCCGTTCGAGTTCCCAAATCGCGTTGAAGTACCGCGATTGGGCAGTCATCCAGTTCGGCAGTTCCACGAAGCCGTAACGGCTGTGCCACGCGGTGCTCGCATCGTTGGCCAACAGCGCGCAACTCTTCAGTTTGCGTTCCCCAGATGCGACCAGTCGATTCCCGGCAAACGCGGTCACGGCCGTCGCCAAGCCCTTTCGAAACCGATCCGGGGGCGCGTAGACGCAATCGAGCAGTGGGATAGTCTCCCGTTCTTTGATCAGTGCCGCCGCGAGGATGCGATCCCCCTCAATGGCACAACACGATGCCGTCGGTGACCATCGACCGCGACTATCACCGAAGAATCCGTCGAAATAGTCTCGGGCCGCTCGGCGATACGCCGGCATGGTGTGGGAACAATATTCGGGGGCGTAACGGAACGCATCGATGAATCCTGCCAGCAAGGCCGGGCGATCCTCAAGTGTCACGGTGCGAATCTCAAATTCGCAAACGACCGGCCGCGGCGTGAGAGCCAGTTCGTAAATGCAAGTCGCCCACGATGGTCGCACATGGGCGGCACCGCCGTAATATTCCCGTTTCCAACCCGCACGAAACGGTACCGTCCGCTCCCAGGTCTCGGGCGACATTTTCCGGTGCAACGAGCGAAGTCGGTACGGGCGTTTGGTCGGGGTCATCCGACGTTCGCCAGCACCCGCAACTCGCGCGGCAGCGGGAACTTGACGTGCTCTTCCCGGATCACGCGGTTCTCCACAGTGGCCCCGAACCGTTTGACGAGGAATGCCACGCAATCTTGCACGTGTTCTTCCGGTGCGCTCGCTCCCGCCGTCACCAAGACGCGATCATTGGCCTGGAACCAGCTTTCCTGCATCTCGTTGACGCGATCAATCAGGTACGCCCTCCGTCCCTTTTGCTTGGCGATCTCCGCCAAACGGTTGCTGTTCGAGCTGTTCTGACTCCCCAAGACGATGACGATATCGACCTCGGGCACCAGTTCCGTCACAGCTTCTTGCCGGTTCTGCGTGGCGTAACAGATGTCGTCTTTGCTCGGCCCGACAATGTTCGGGTACTTCTCCCGCAACGCCGCGATGATCCCCTTGGTTTCGTCGACGCTCAGCGTCGTTTGTGTCAGGAATGCCAGTTTCGTCTCGGCGGGCAATTGCATCGCGTTCACATCGTCGATGTCTTCGACCAACACCATGGCGGCCGGTGCTTCGCCCATCGTGCCGATGACTTCGTCGTGCCCCTCGTGGCCGATCAGCACGATGGTGTAGCCTTCCTTCGAGTACTTGATGGCCTCGGTGTGAACCTTGGTGACCAGCGGACAGGTCGCGTCGATGGCTCGTAGTTTTCGGATCCGCGATTGTTCTCGGATTTCCGGGGAGACACCGTGCGCACTGTAAAGCACGGTGCCATGCTCGGGCACTTCCGAAATATGGTCGACGAAGACGACCCCTTTCGCCGTGTATTGCTCGACAATCGGCCGGTTGTGAACAATCTCGTGGTACGCGTAAATCGGTGTACCGAAGTGCTTGATGGCCGTCTCCAGGGCATCAATGGCCATGTTCACCCCGGCGCAGAAGCCACGCGGATTCGCCAGTAACACGTGCATCGACCGTCTCCTTCGCCCGTTCCGAACATTCGCTACTATTCTATTCCGGCACGGTGAAGGCGTGTACCCAACCTTTCGGATGCAACGGCGTCACACCGGTGGAATCACGAAGCCACAGGCCCGATTCGACACACAACCCAATCCGAATGGCACACGGTTCCCCTGCCAATTTCGCCGCAGACTCACTCGACGTGGTGAAAAGCAACTCGAAGTCTTCGCCATCGGTCAGAGCGTGCTGCAAGGCGGGCATTCCGGTCTCCTTTGCCAATTCGTCGGCATCGGCATGAATCGGAATCGAATCGGAATCCAGGATCGCCCCGCAGCCGCTGGCGTCGAGAATATGTTGCAAATCGGCGGAGAGTCCGTCGCTGATGTCGATGCACGATGTGATGGGTACCAAGGAAGCGAGGTGGGCGATTTCTCGTAACCGTGGCCGAGGGTTCAAATGCCGCCCGAGAATGCTCGCGCCGCAAGGCCCCGTGACGAAAAGAACATCGCCCACTTTGGCCCCTGATCGAAGCAACGGGCCAGAACCGAGAGCCTCGCCTAAAATTGTCACCGAGACGACCAATCCGCCGGCCCAACTGTTGGTATCGCCACCGACAATCGCCACCCCGAATTCGTTGGCAACCTCTTCCAGACCGAGATACAGCTCTTGGGCCGTCTGCTCTGTGGTGGCCGATTGCGTCAGGACTAAGCCGACGAGGGCCGCCGTCGCCCGTCCGCCCATGGCCGCAATATCGCTGAGATTCACCCCCATGGCCTTGCGACCAATCGCCCGGGCCGATGCTTGTCCCAGAATAAAATCGGTTCCTTCGGTCAACTGATCGGTCGTCACCAGCAATTGTCCGGCAGTCGGTTGCAAAACCGCACAGTCGTCACCCGCGCCGACGAGCACAGCACTCGAATAGGGGGTTCTAGCCCTTAACCAACGGATGAAATCGAATTCGGCCGACATAGAGGCCTCACAGTGCAGACAGCATGGAAATCCCAATTCTTCCAGTTATTCAGGCGATCTTTTCATGCCTGGTCAGAATTTTACTCAGAAGAATTCATGAGTTGAGCGGAATTCTGACACTTACCCTTCAAGGATGAGCTACAGTTGTGAATGTTGAGCGAGCTGTTGACCGTCCACATCCGGGAGCTATTCAGGCATGACCCCTACCCGCACCCTCGCGGCTGACTTCAGCGATGATACCCTGTTACGGAGTCCGTTGATCGCTCGTACCTTCGGGGAGCCGCGATTCCACACGGAGGGGGATATTTCCGCCGTGGCGTTCGGCCCCGACGGCACGATCTGGTCGGTGGATGAAGCCGGAATTCTCCGGCATTGGTCGGCCGATGGCCGCGCACTCCAGCGTTCATTCCTGAGTGACATCGAAACACTTTGGTGTTTTAGCCCCGAAGCCGATTTCCTCGCCAGCGGCAACGACGACCTGTTGATTTGGAATACGGCCGAAGGACAACTTTTGTACCGGATTCCTCAGCCGGGTTGGGTTTCGGCGCTCGCGTTCAGCCCAGACGGTCGCACGGTCGCGTGCGGACACGACGATGGCTTCATCCGTCTCTGGGATGTTCGTTCTCAACGTCAGATTGGCGAACTTGCCGCTCATGCCGACGCTGTTTCGGCGATCCAATTTTCGGCGCAAGGCGACCGGATCGCCTCGGCTGGGGAAGATCGCGTCGTCCAGGTTTGGGATGCCAGCACCCACAAATTGCAGGCGACTTTGAAGAGCCACACCGACCGCATCCCGGCCTTGGCTTGGGCGCCGGATGGATCGCTGCTCGTGTCAGCCGGTTGGGATACTTCGGCCCGAGTCTGGCGGCCGACATCCAGTGCCGAACCGGTGATGTTGCTCAATAGCCATGCCGATCAGGTTCTGGGCGTTACATTCAGCCCCGATGGCAAACTGCTGGCCACGGCCGATTCGGAAAACGACGTTTATCTGTGGTCGAATGCCGCGAGTGGCAAAGTGCGCCACGCTCTTCGGGGCCACGTCGGCGAAGTCCGTTCCCTCTCGTTCAACCGCGATGGGTCGATCCTGGCTTCGGCTGGTGCCGACCGGGTGATTCACCTCTGGGATACCCGCGATGGAAAGCTGATCGCAGGGCCGAATCCTACGGGCCGGCATGGCATCGCCATCGTTGCAGGTGCGAACCCCATGTTGGCCAGTACGGGCGCGCCGAATCTGCGTGTTTGGGCCTTGGCCACCGGTGATGAAGTCTCGCCAAGTCACGATGGGCCCGCCTTTTCCGTCGCCGCGAGCGACACGGGACGCTGGCTCGCAGTCGGTGGAACCGATCATCGCACCCGCTTGTACGATCTCACGCAGCCCAACCTCGCTCCGAAGATTCTCGAAGCCACCAAACCGCCCGTGGGTTCACTCGCGTTCGGCCCCGGTGGCAAATTCCTCGTCCAAAGCAGCCCCGCCGACGGGTTGGTTTGGATCTGGAACCCCGAAGACACCGAAGCCGACCTGATTTTGATCGAAGCGGCCGATGGTTGCACTCTGGAAACAGTGGCCGTGCATCCCGACGGAAATCGCGTCGCGGTGGGCGGTGCCGATTACCTTTCGACCGGCGAACGCGATGGAGCCGTGTGCGTCTGGGATCTCACCACCAAGTTGAAAGTGGTGACCTTCGATACCGGGGTGTATGCACTCGCGTTCGATCCACAGGGCCGGTTCCTCGTCGGGGCAGGCCTGACCGATCACGTTCACGTCTGGGATTTGGCCAGCGAAGCGGAAGTCTTTGCCCTGCATGGACATCAGGAGCGGATCAACGTAGTCGCGTTCAGTCCCGATGGGAACTATTTACTGTCCGGCGGCGACGACCAAACCATACGGGTCTGGGATCTCCTCAGCGGTCGGCTTCTCATTGCCCGTGAATTCGACTCGCCAATTCAAGGGTTGGCATTCAGCGCTGATGGGCAGACGCTCTTCACCGGCAACGGGAACACGACCTGCTACCAAGTGGACTTCAGGAAACTCCTCGAAGATTGATGCAAGGGTGACCGGATTTTACGAATAGATCATTCGTAACGTTCGTCTACAATGAGTCGTTCGCAGTCGGATGGCGGACGACTCTGCACCCTCTTCACTGTTTCGGAGAATTTCGTTATGGTTCGTAAGCTCCTGCTCGCCGCCCTTGTGGCTTTCACCGGTTCGTTGGCCATCGCTGCCGAACTGAAGTCCGGCCCACAGTCGGGCGAAAAGCTCCCTGGCCCGTTCCACCCGCTCAACATCAACGGTGAAAGCGCCGGCCAAAAAGCTTGCTTGTACTGCAAGCACGGCGAAAACCCCGTCGCCATGGTCTTCGCCCGCTCGGCGACCTGCGAAGGCACCCAGAAGTTGATCGCGAAGTTGGAAGAAGTGACCGCCGCCAACAGCAAGGCCGAAATGGGCTGCTTCGTGGTGTTCCTTTCGGACGACGATAAACTCGGCGCCGAACTCAAGACGATGGCCGAAAAAGCCAAGTTGAAGAACGTCACCATCGCCATCGACACCCCAGCTGGTCCGAACAAGTACAACGTCTCGAAGGACGCCGACTTGACCGTGGTGCTCTACACCGACCGCAAAGTCGTTTCGAACTACAGCTTTGAAAAAGGCAAAATCAGCGACAAAGACATCGAAGCCATCGCGAAAGATGCCGCTAAGATGGTTCCAAGCAAGAAGTAAATCCTCGCCGTAAGCATCTCGAAAGCCCGGCCGTTGGCCGGGCTTTCTCCGTTTGTGGGTCGTCCGGTTTCCTGCCGAGAACGCATTTCTGATTCCCAGGCACAACCGGCACCGGTTCCATTTTCGTGTGCTAGACTTTCACGGAGTCTACCTACGGAGCCTCACCCGTGAAAAACACCCTCGTGATCTTGCTGTTCCTAGGTATCGTCGGGGGAGCGCTCGGCTTCAGCAAAAAATCCGATGCCGAAGTGCTCACGCGGGTCGGCACGAAAAGCGTCCAAAAAGTGGTCGAAGCCATGCCCCCGGCCAATCAGTTAGCCGGGCCACTCGCCGCCACAAAAACGGGTGCCTTGCTCCCGATTGAAGATCGCGTCCGTTTGCGGTTTCAGACCGACAAGGCCCTCGAAGGGACGACCATCCTCGTGATCGCCGAGGGGAACGAAGTGCGTCTCCGCGGGGAAGTAAGCAACGTTCTTGTTCGTGCGCGGGCTGTCGAATTGGCCCAAAACACGAGTGGCGTCGAAAAAGTGACGAATGAACTGGTCGAACCGCTCAAGTAACAATCCTAAAACATCCTTTCAGCTCGGCCCCGTCACCGTTCGCAAAACACCCGCACTCGAATTCACAATCCGCTTCCGTCGCGCCTTCATCGGTTCGGCTGCTTCCGCTTGCTTCTTGGCGAGATCGTCCAAGTTCGCTTGGCAGAAGGGGCATCCGACCGTTTTCAAATGGAACTCGATGTAGTCGAACCGAGTAGGGTCGAGCGCTTGCAGTAGGTAACCGCCGAGTTGATCCCGGGTCGGGCACGACAGATGTTCGCGCCGCCAAATGGCACCGATGGTGTGTTCGCCACGATCTTCCTCGCCACGCACTTCCTCGAACAACGTCCGAGCCTCGGCGTCCTCACGGAGGATCTTTTCGACGCTCGCCATTTCCGAATCCGGCAACGCGTCGTGTAAAAAGTCGCGCAGGATCGATTTCGTAAGCCGTGCCATAATGGTTCGCACTTTCCGTTCACCCGATCCCAGTTGGGATAGCAGTACTCTTGTTTTAGTAACTCCGGGCAGTTGGGCTTTACACCCTCGTTTTCCCTCGGCATAGATGCCGCAGAACTTCAACAACACTCGTCGAGTTGTGTCGGTCGCTTGGGGAAGCGTACCGAACCACCACAAACGACGACTGGGGGGTTGGCATGTCCCGATTCATAGCGTTCACCGTGGGGGTCGCACTGGCGACTCAAGCCTCCCGTGCGGCCGATCCGCCGATCGATCCCAAGCCCGCCGAGTCGCGTTCAATCGCGTCCCGGCTGAATCCATTTGGTAGTACCGATACCGGCAAACCGGCGCCGGCGCCGGGCCGTCCGAAAGCGATGGTCGGCCCATTGTCACCGGATGTCATGATCCAAGCTCTCCAAGCCGAACAAGATGCATTTGCCCGCCGGCTCGACATTTGTACCGAGCTGCGCCGTGTCGCCGTCAGTACGAAGGATGATAAACTCGGCGTCAAAGCGGACGAACTCGAGCGACTCGCCGAGCAAACGTACAACCAACGCATTGCCAAACTCGGCGTGAAATCGCAGCACCGCAGCACCCCCGGTATCGACAAACTCGATAGCGAACTCGGAGCCGGTGTCGCGGTGAACCCTCTCAAAACGGCGGCTCGTACTCCGGCCGATACCAAGCCGGCCACCGCACAACTTCGCCAATTCCGGGAGGTGAAGCCATGAAACGCTTCCTATTGAT
>JAYSYJ010000092.1:0-50002 GCA_043727675.1 Fimbriiglobus sp. | reverse complement strand
GCAACCGGCCGGCTTGCGACTTCTTATCGCGCCGCATCGCGTCGATCATCTCGTCCGCGTCCCACTGCGGCAGCGGGTGAATCGGCAGGCCGAACCGCTCGAGCAAATTCATCTGCCGGGCCGCGAATCCCTCCGGAACCCGACCCGAGTTTTGCGCCAACTGCGCAGCGCAAACCATCCCCGCCGACACCGCTTCGCCGTGCAACCAGGTGCCGTAGCCCGCGATGATTTCGAAAGCGTGGGCGAACGTGTGCCCGTAGTTCAGCATCGCTCGCAGACCGGTTTCTTCGCGTTCATCCCGTTCCACCACATGCGCTTTGAGAGTGCAGGATCGCGTGACGATGGTTTCGAGTACCGCCGGGTCACGGGCTAAGATGGCGGTGCTGTTGCGTTCCAGATAGTCGAAGAATTCCGCGTCGAGGATCACGCCGTACTTCACGACTTCTGCCAAACCGCTGCGAAATTCGCGGTCCGGCAAAGTCTTCAGATAATCGAGATCGATGGCGACGCCGGCGGGTTGATGGAAGGCCCCGATGAGATTCTTGCCACGATCGTGGTTGATACCGACTTTACCGCCGACGCTGGAATCGACCATCGAAAGGAGCGTCGTCGGCACCATGAACAGGGGCAGCCCCCGGTTGTACGTCGCGGCGGCGAAGCCGGCCAAATCACCGATGACCCCACCGCCGAGTGCGACGACCAACGTCCGTCGGTCGGCATTCAGCTCCGCGAGTTCATCGTACATTTCGTTGGCCCAGGTCAGCGATTTCGTCGCTTCGCCCGGTTGCAAAATCACCGTGGAAGTTCTGAACCCGGCGGCCACCAACGACTCCGCCAACGTCGCCGCATGCGGGTCGACATTTTCATCGGTGACAATGAGTGCGAGTTCGGATTGCGGCGCGACGGTTCGTGCGAGCGCTCCAATTGCCGCCGTGAAGCCCGAGCCAATTTGAATCGGATAACTTCGTGGTCCGAGATCGACGGTGAGGTTGGTCATGTTGTTTCCGCTTCCAAATATTGAACCCGCCGAATGCCCGTCGCCCAACCCGTCGTTTCGTCCACGTCGACAATCGCACCGGAGAGTCGGACGTCTCCGGTCGCCACGTCGAAGGAACTCGGGATGAACGTGATCGCCGTGTTCAGCACGCGATCAATCCGCCGGCCGAGTATGCTTTCATACGGCCCGCACATGCCGACATCACATTGGAATGCGGTGCCACCCGCCAGAATTTGCTCATCGGCCGTCGGCACGTGGGTGTGCGTGCCGAGCACCGCCGTGACACGACCCTTCAAGTGATGCGCCATCAAATATTTGTCGGCCGTGGCCTCGGCGTGAATGTCCACGAGTACGATGCGCGGCCCATCCGGCAGAGCCTTCAACACCCGATCCACTGCGGCGAATGGGCAATCGACCGAGCGCATGAACGTGCGCCCCATCACCGAGATCACCACGACGGCCATCCCGTTGACAGTCCAGGCCACATGATCGCGGCCCGGTGAACCGGACGGGAAATTCGCAGGCTTGCAGAGCGGCTCGCGCGGGTTCGACATGACATCGGCAATTTCTTGCTTCTTATAAATATGGTCACCGAGCGTGATCGCATCGATCCCGGCCGAACGGAGTTGGCGGTAATCTTTCGGGCTCAGACCGGATCCGTTGGTGGCGTTCTCGCCGTTGGCGACGATGAAATCGAGTCGTTCCGAGAGCCGGATTCCGGGCAGCAGTTTTTTGACCGCCGCCACGCCCGGCGAGCCGACGATATCCCCGAGAAATAGAAAACGCACACGTCACCTGAGCACGACCGAGATTTTCAACAGTTGTTTTACAAAAGGCACAGGAGTCCACCACACGCTATGAGAGAAGTCCGACTCCATCGCCCGGATGGCACTACCGTGGCGACCGTTCCCCCGGGATCGCTTGCGATTTTTTCCGGCTCGTTCAACCCACTTCATGAAGGGCACCGGAGACTCGCGGAAGTCGTGGAACGGAAGTTCCAGCGGCCGGTTCACTTCGAACTGAGCCTGACGAACGTGGATAAACCCGATCTACCCGATTCGGTTTGGAAAGCACGGGCCGAGCAATTTCGCGGCTACGCTCCGCTTTGGATCACCCGTGCCGCCGTCTTCGAGCGGAAGTCGGTACTCTTCCCGGGTGCCTTGTTCGTGGTCGGGTTCGATACGGCCGTTCGCTTACTCGACACCAAATATTACGCCGACGAGGCCGCGCGGGATGCCAGTCTGCGCGCCATCGCCGAACAGGGCTGTCGATTCGTCGTCGGTGGCCGCATCGATGGCGCTGGAATCTTCCAAACGTGGGGAATTCCCGGAGAACTCTTCGAAGTGCTGACGGAGCAAGATTTCCGACTCGATCTCAGCTCGACGGAGCTCAGGGGCAGGGCCTGAGAACCCGGTCCCATTCAATTGCAGTCGACCCGTTCGGTTTGCAGGGTCAGGCGCATTTGCACCGTGCCGATTTGGATCACGTCGTTGGGTTGGAGGACACGTTGCTGGCCCGGGAAGAGCCGCGTGCGATTGACGAAGGTGCCGTTCAAACTGTTCAAATCTTCGATCAAGACCATGCGTCCGTCGAACTGGATGCACGAATGCTGGCGGGATGTCCAGACGCGCTCGACCGGCTCTTGGCTAGTGAGGTCGATATCAACCGGCTGATGCACCGTCCGCCCCATCAAATTTTTGCCTTCCAAAATGGGGAAACTGACCCCCAATTTCTCCCCGCGAATGACCTCGAGTTTCGGCTTCACCACGATCCGGGTACCCGGTGCGGGCGTCGACCGATCGGAGGCGGTATCGCTACTGAGGGTATGCTTGGTCGGAGAGTCGAAGTTGTTCGGCGTCGCCCGGATCGCGTCGGAGTGCTTCATACTGCCGGACAGCCGCGTCAACACCGACGGCGACGTTTCCGAACGCGGGGTCGAGTGGCTATCGGGCTGATACGGGCTGGGCGTGACCATGAGCGTCGGGTTGAGTTGCGGGGGATCGGCCGTCGCCGTGGCGACGCCATTCTCGCGGAATTTGAACTTCCCGCACCGGGCGCAGGCGTCCGCACCGTTCGAGTTCACAAACAGACAAATCGGGCAGATATTCATTTCGGCACCATCCCAGCCAGAACCTCGATTAATGGGGTATCGAGGGCTTCTGGAAGCATGGCACACAGTCGCCGCTCAAGCCAACGATGCTGGCAACTTCGTGGACAATCCGTTCGGAAAAGCTGGGCAGATTGGGCGGAATACCGGACGGACTGTTAATACAACTTCACACGGGTTGAGAAGACCCTTCCTGTTTTTCACGAACCGGACGAAACTTACGACTCGGATAGGAGAACCACCAGGCCGAAGGCCGCCACGAGGAGCGGAGCGCCCGAACTCACGACAGCCCCCAAATTTTCCGGGAATAGATCGTCCGGGCTGGCCGCCGCCGTATCGATCAACTGTCGCCAGCGTCGGCCCGTTGGCGATTTCGGCACCGCGATCGTATCCGGGGTGGCCGCACCGTTCATCACCACCAGAAAATCGTTGTCGGGGGCGACCAGCTCCAAGTCGTCGCGGCCGTGGAATCGACCATCCAAGGTGTAGACTAAAAGTTGCGATTCCGGGCTGAAATCGGGTTCTTCCGGGACTGTGCCGTGCCACCGGATGTCCGACGTGAGCGGAGTAATCGTCCCTTGCAAGAAATTGCTCCGTCGCAGCACCGGATGCCGTTTCCGCAGCCAGATGAGTTCGCGGACGAACCGGACGAATCCGGCGTTGGAATCGCCGAGGCTCCAGTCGAGCCACGATAGTTCGTTGTCTTGGCACCAAGCGTTGTTGTTACCCTTTTGGGTGCGCAAGTGCTCGTCCCCCGCCAAGATCATCGGCACTCCCTGCGACAATAGCAGCGTGGCGATCAAGCTTTTGGCTCGCCGTTCCCGGAGTGCAAGGATCGCCGGCTTGACCGTCGGGCCTTCGACCCCGCTGTTCCACGAGCAGTTATCCCCGTGGCCGTCGCGGTTGCCTTCGCCGTTGGCTTCGTTGTGCTTCTCGTTGTAACTCACCAAGTCCATCAACGTGAAACCGTCGTGGCAGGTGATGAAGTTGATCGTCTGGCCCGGTGTGCCACCGACCGGGCCGAAAATGTCGGCACTGCCGCAGACCCGGCTGGCCATGAGCGCGGTCAGGCCGAGGTCGCCCTTCCAAAACTTCCGGACATCGTCGCGGTAGCGGTCGTTCCACTCCGCCCAGCGGTTCCCCGCCGCAAACTGCCCCACTTGGTAGGCTCCACCGGCGTCCCACGGCTCGGCGATCAACTTGGTGCTCGCCAGGATTCCGTCGTCGGCGATCATCTCGATAGCCGGGGCGTTGTCCATCACGTTCCCGCGCCGATCCCGCCCGAGTACCGAAGCCAGGTCGAAGCGGAAACCGTCGACGTGCATGTCCGTCACCCAGTAGCGCAGGCAAGTCAGGATTAGTTCGCGGACGATCGGGTGGTTGCAATTCATCGTGTTGCCGACGCCGGAGTAGTTCAGGTACCGGCCTTCTTTGTCGAGCAGGTAGTACAGGTCGTTGTCGAAGCCTCGGAAGTGGTAAGTCCGGCCGCGGTCGTCGCCTTCTCCGCTGTGGTTGAAGACCACGTCGAGATAGACCTCGATGCCGGCCTCGTGGAACGCCTTCACCATGTCGCGGAATTCGTCGTCTTGGCCATGCGTGGCCCCCGATGCGGCGAACGCGGCTTTGGGGGCCGCAAAGCCGATGGGGTTATAGCCCCAGAAGTTCGAGTGCTTCACGCCGGTGTCCGGGTTCGTGAACGGGCAGTCGCATTCGTCGAACTCAAAGACCGGCAACAGTTCCACCGCGGTGATGCCGAGCCACGATAAGTACGGGATCTTTTCGATCAGCCCCCGGAAGGTTCCCGGTGCGGCGACGTGCGCATTGCGGCCGATGGTGAAGCCACGGACATGCAATTCGTAGATGATCGAATCTTCGGGGCGGGTGTGCAACTGGGCATCGCTGCCCCAATCGTATGGCCCCGAGCGAACGTACAGGCTGCGCCGGCTGGTTCGCTCCGGGTCGACTTCGCAGGTACTGGCCCAATCGGCCCCATTCGAAATGGCGGTGGCGCAAGGGTCGATCAGCAACCGTGTCGGATCGAAACGGTTCATCAGCCCCTTGGGGCCAGACACTCGGAATCCGTAACAGAACAGTTCGGGCAGCCTCTCCACGCGGATGTGCCAATGATCGCCGGTGCGGTGCGCTTTGCGATCGAGCGGGATCTCGGCCAACGGCCGCGAGCCACCTGCTTCCGGCAGAATCACGAGTGTCACACTCTCCGCATGGCGGCTGATCACCGCGAAATTGACGGCACCGGGCGCACGGCTCGAACCTAAAGGAAGCGGCCGGCCACGCGTCGTCGGGAAGACGGACATAGACACCTCGTGGAACCTCATTCGTGGTGGATGTTTTACGGAATTCGCCACCCGAAAGGGGATCTCCACTGACTGAAGGTGGTCACGTCGAGTCCGGCGGTACCACTACCCGCGAAGTAGGATTGATCCGAACCTGGCCCGAGACGGGGGTGCCCGACTCGGTGGGTTTTCGTAGCCCTAGTTGAAAAGGGGAACTGCGATGACAACGCGGGTCGGCGTAGCGATTTTAGTCGTACTCGGATTGATCGTGGTGGCGTTCATCGTCATGGGCATCGTCCGGCAGCGTGCGGCCCACGACCAAGTCTCGTGCTTGAACAACTTCCGCGAACTCGGCCAGTTTGCGGCGCTGTACCAAAAGGGCCAACTCGAAACCACCAAGCCGGAACTCCGATTGCTGGCCGTCCCCGCTGGCACCATCAAGAATGCCGCGCTCGCCCCGGAGCAGCGCCTGAGTTGGATCGCCGATTCACTGGAATCGTTGAGCCAGAAACGACAGGGCACCGTCTCACTCGCCGAGAAACTCGAGCGCACCGCCCCGTGGGATAGCGACCGCAACCGCGACGTGGCCCAGACTCCGCTCGTGCTGTTTCTCTGCCCGGGTGCCGCTCCGGATCGCAAACCCAATGAAGCGAGCATCACGCAAATTGTCGGTCTCGGCGGGATCGGCCCCGATGGTGCCAGCCTCGGTCTCGGGCCACCGGTGCCCAACCGCGCCGGTTGTTTCCGATACGACGAACCGACGCCACTTCTGACCATCCGCGATGGCGATGGCCTGAGCACCACGCTCCTGTTCGCCGAGACGAGCTACGAACTCGGGCCCTGGATTCGCGGGGGGCCGAGTACCGTGCGGATGCTCGATGTTTCAGCGACGGCGGCGCCGATCGTCGGTGGCCAATTCGGGGGTCATTACAACCGGGTGGCCGGCTTCGGACTCGCCGACGGCAGCGCCCGCTTCTTCTCGGATCGGATGAATTCCGCCGTGACCCGCTCGATGTTCACCATCAACGGAAAAGGGGAAGACCCCTTGGTCGGCGAATAAGTGCCGGGTTCGACAAATCTTTGCAGAACAGTCCCGGTCGTGCACAATCTGCTGTAGAGGAGACGACGACGTGCGACGATCCCTATGGCCCGGGGTGGCCCGACAACTGCAAAGCGAAGTCCCGGATGCGGACTTGCTGGAGCGGTACGTCCAGGGGCGAGACGACGACGCCTTCGCCCAGTTGCTCACACGGTACAGCCGGCTCGTTTGGGGCCAGTGCCGAAACTTGCTGACCAACGACGCCGATGCGGACGACGCCTTCCAGGCCGTCTTTCTCACGTTGGCTCGCTCGGCACGAACGATTCGTTCCGGGGCGCCACTCGGGCCGTGGCTGCACGGCGTGGCCTTCCGAGTCTCCAAGAACGCCCGCCGCGCCAACGGTCGGCGGACGAAGCGCGAACAGGCGACCGCACTGCCCGAAACGAATCGGCCGGTCGCCGATACAACGTGGGAAGTGGCCTTTGCCGCGGTCGCCGACGAGGTGCAGAAACTCCCCGAAGCCCAACGGGAAGCGTTTATCCTCTGCTGTATCGAGGGGCGAGCCACCACCGAGGCGGCCGCCAGTCTCGGGCAGAAGCTCGGCACGTTCTCTGCGCGGTTGACGCGGGCCAAGCAGACCCTGTTGAACCGGCTCGCCAAGCGGGGAATCGGTGCCGGTGTCCTGGCGTTGGGCGGGATCACCGGGACATCAACCTTCGCCCCGGCCGCCCTCATCGCTCGCACGCTCGCTCTGATTCCGTCGGGTGTCGTGGTTCCCAGTTCGATTGTAACTCTCACACATGGAGTGACTGGCATGATGATGATCCGTCTCAAATTGCTCGCCGCCGGGGTGCTCGTCGCCACCGGATTCGGGTTGAGCGTCGGCGGGGGTTGGTCGAGTTCGGTGGAAGCCCAAGGGCCGGGGGCTGCTGGTGGTGCGCCCCCGGCTGGTGGTGTGCCCCCAGGCTCGGGGGGATTCGGGCCGGCGGGGTCGGATGCTGGGCCAGGTGGGCCAGCTGCTGCGAAAGCACCGCCGAAGGCGGACGAATTGAAGGCCGATCTCGAAAAGGCGAGGGCCGCTTACGAAAAGAGCAAGCGCGACTACGATGCGCTGATGGACAAGAAGCGCAAAGAAGAGTCCGCCGAGCAGTACGCCTACGACGACGTGCCGAAGGAGGGATTGCGGACGGAAGTCTTTCAGGCCAAACTCACGGAGCGCAGGAAGTCCGGCTGGAGCTTTTTAGGTCAAGTGTCACTCAACGTCGGTGAACCGAGTTCGAAACAATATTTAGCATTCCACAAGCCGGGCCGGGGGCCTGCGGGAGCAGGCTTCCCTGGGTCAGGTGGATTACCGGGTGGGACAGGTACGGGGCCGGCAATGGGCCCGCCAGGTGCATTTCCGAGTGGGCCAGGTGCGGGGCCGGCGATGGGCTCGCCATACGGGTCGAGCGGCCCAGTGCCGGGAATGCCAGGAATGGGTGGATCGGGCTTTAGCGGATCGGGCTTTACGGGCGGGTCCGGGTTGCCGACTGAGGTAACGCCCAGTGGGGCAGGTAGTGAGGGTGCTCCCCCAGTAAGCTACTCGGGGCCAAATCTTGAAGTGCCATTTCCAACCGATCCTTCCGGGGAATCCCTCTTACTCAGACCCACTCAGCCGAGACCCGACATTCCCGATCTAAACTTCCTCATGTACAAGAACGGGCCTGAATTGCCCCCAACTCTAGTCCGAATTCCTAGTGCGATCCCGTTATTACCACCGCTACCGGCAAAATCCGACGACCACGATCAATTGATACCCCCGACCAATTTGCTACCTTCCCCGTCCGCCAGGGAGAAAAAGCTCAGTCCGAAGACTGAGGCTGAGTACCAAGCCAAGATCGCCGCACTCAAGAAGCAAGTGCAGAAGTTGTTAACAGACACTACCAAGGTTGCTGGCAACTCGCGTGTTTTCAACGTGGTCGACTACGGCACTTGGGATCGGGAACAGTTGGTCGACGTTCTCCGCAAGGTGATGGCTGGCGAAACGATCCAGTTCGAGTTGGTTGCGGATTACATTCGAGTGACCGGGACACCAGAGAATTTCAAAGCCGTCGACGAGTGGTTGATCAAGCTGAAGAAGTGACCGGGAAATAGAGTCGGAAACGGGTGCCCCAGCCGGGGGCACTTTCGACTTGGATGAAGCCGCCGGCGTGGCCGACAATCCGGGCGACGGTGGCCAAGCCGATACCGGTGCCCCCGCAATCGGCGCGGGTGGTGAAGTACGGTTCGAAGATTCGCTGCAGGGTTTCGGCGTCCATTCCGCAACCGTTGTCGGAGACGCTGACCGCGACAAATTGTCCGCTCGGCACGGTTTGCGGCCAGCCGGGTCGAGCCACTTTCAAGTATTCTTTGCCCGCCCGCACGGCGATGGTTCCCCCGGTCGGGGTGGAGTCGCGGGCATTCCCCACCAAATTCAGAATCAGTTGCATGGCTTCGATCGGATCGACGGCGATGCTGCCCAACTCCGGGGCGCATTCGACGTGGCACTCCAAGTTGGCCCCGACGTAGCGTGGCAACAACCGGGCGACCTTGTCGAATAATTCGGGCAAGTCGACACGGGCTCCTTCGGGCACCCGGCTCAGGCCGCTGACGTACCGGAGCAGTTCCCCGGCTTGCTGGCCGAGTCCCCCGATCAACGTGGCGAAGTCGCGGCGTGGATCCCCCACGGCGAATTGTTCCGAGAGCAATTCCGCGTAGCCGCACATCACGGCGAGTAGATTGTTCACATCGTGGGCGATGCCCGGCACGAGCCGACCGAGAGTGGCGAAGCGTAGTTCTTCCGCAGTCGGAAATCCCGAGTTCGCCGCGATCATATCATCGAGCGAATGGTGCAGCTTGGTATCGATCAACGCTTCGTCTTGAGCCGGGCGTTCCACGGTGATCTGGGATCGGATGGCACGCCAATCGCGCTCTTCGTAGCGGGCATGGAATTCCGGTGGGGGCAGGGCGATCATCGGCGCACCTCCACCGAGGATGCGTCTGGGTAACGCCGTTCCGCGCGGGACGCCGGTTCTACCCAAGAATCGGCGGGACGCCGATCAGCCCCCATTGTTCTGTAGTTGAACGGCGGCGACTGCGGTGTTACCGTAAGCGGCGTGCCACTGTTTGTTCCCCGTGTCGAAAGGTCTCCGCTATGCTGCTTCGTCCTCTCGTTGCCTTGTTGCTGGGGGGGTTGTTCGCCCCGGTGGCCTGGGCCGTCGACAATTACAAACTCTGTCCGGAGTCGACCCCGGATGCGGACACGCCGCGAGGGACGATCACCCAGCACGACTTCAACGACAGTAAAGTCTTCGTCGGCACGAGCCGGAAATACTGGGTCTACGTTCCGAAACAGTACGACGGGAAGACGGCGGCGAGTGTGATGGTGTTCCAAGACGGGCAGTGGTACCAAGATCCCAAAGGCGGGTGGCGCGTGCCGGCGGTGTTCGACGTGCTCATTCATAAAAAAGAACTGCCCCCAATGATCGGCATTTTCGTAGATCCCGGCGTCTTCCCGAATCAAATCGAAAAAAATGGGAAGCCCCGCCAGAACCGAAGTTTCGAATATGACTCTCTTTCTGACCAATATGCTCGCTTCTTGGAATCCGAAATCCTTCCGGAAGTGGGAAAAATTTACAAACTCCGAGGCGACTCTGCCGGTCGCGCAATCTGCGGTATTTCCAGCGGTGGCATTTGCGCGTTCACCGCGGCTTGGGAACGACCTCAACTCTTCGGTAAGGTGCTCAGCCATGTGGGCAGTTTCACCAACATTCGCGGCGGCGATGTCTACCCCGGTTTGATCCGGAAGACCGCGGTGAAGCCGATCCGCTGCTACCTCCAAGATGGTTCGGGCGATCTCGACAACGTCCACGGCAGCTGGCCCCTGGCGAATCAGCAAATGGCCGCGACGTTGAACTACATGAACTACGATTACAAGTTCGCTTACGGCGACGGTGGTCACAACGGTAAGCACGGCGCCGCGGTGCTGGCCGAGAGCCTGCGTTGGCTCTGGCGCGATTGGGAAAAGGATTTGCCGAAAGCAAAGTGAGGCCGGGCATGATATGATTCGGTCAACTCCCATCACGGCGGTTCGCTTCAATGGCTTTGTCGTCGTCCCCACAACCGGTGTTGTCGCCTCGGACGCGGAAGATCCGCGCGGCCTTCGGTAACATCGAACTCGACACCACCGACTACCAACTTTCGGCGTCGGTCAGTCAACCGCGGACCGCACCTGTGGTGGACAGTGCCAGTTCCCCGAGCCAATCCCCCGTCCGCAAACAGTACCTCGATGCCGCCACCGCGCAGTTGTTCCACCACCGCTTGCGACTCTGCTGTTTGATCGCCGTGGTGCCGATGGCGTTCTTTTTCCTCTGCGGCATCACGAGTTTCATCGAACTCTTCGGCCACATCACACTCGGTTGGAGCGGTGTCATTCTGGCCGGGGTGGTGCTGTTCGCCCTGGCCACCACCGCCGGCGTCATGTTCCGGGCCGGGCCGTTTCCCGAACGCTGGCTGCGGGTATTAGAAGTGGCGATCTTCGGTCAACTGTCGCTCTTCTTCGCTTACTGGCAGTTCGCGATCTTGACGGCCAGCCCCGAAACCGGGTTTGAAGGTGGTCGCCACGAACAAGCGTTCGTTCTCGCCGCGTCTGGGATGAGCCACTTCAACTGGCTTTTGTTGATCGTGTTCCACGCGGTGCTGGTCCCGAACACCATCTCGCGCGGCATCGGCATCACTGTCGCCATGTGCGTGGCGGCACTGGCGATCGACACGATGGCCGTGGGCATTCACTCGCCGATCACGCGGAATGCGGGCGTCCTCTTTTCCATCGGTGGCACCATCTTGGCCGCCGGCGGGGGACTGGCGATCTTCGGCACCGCAAAAACGGTGGCCTTGCAACGCGAAGTGGAGTCGGCCCGCGCCGCCGTGCGACAAATGGGCCAGTATCGCCTGCGCCGCAAACTCGGTTCCGGCGGCATGGGCGAAGTCTATCTCGCCGAGCACCGCTTGCTCAAACGGCCCTGCGCCCTCAAGCGGATTCACGCCAAGTATTTGAACAACCCCGAACAGCTCAAGCGGTTCGAACGCGAAGTGCAAGCCACCGCCCAACTGCGACACCCTAACACCGTCGAGATCTACGATTACGGCATCGCGGAAGATGGCACCTTTTACTATGTGATGGAATACTTGCCCGGGTTGAGTCTCGAAGATCTCGTCGGTCGGCACGGCCCTCAGCCGGCCGAACGCGTCGTCCACATTCTGCGGCAAGTCTGCGGGGCACTCCGCGAAGCCCACAAATACGGACTCGTCCACCGCGATATCAAACCGAGCAATATCCTCGTGTTCGCGGATGGTAGCCCGCACGACCAAGTGAAGCTCGTCGATTTCGGGTTAGTGCATTCGCTGATTTGGGAGGGCGACGCCAACTCGAAAATCACCCGCGAAGGATTGATCGTCGGCACCCCCGAATATATGTCGCCCGAGCAGGCCAGCGGCATCGCCATCGACGGCCGCAGCGATCTCTTCAGCCTCGGCAGCGTGATGTATTATCTCCTCACGGGCCGCGAAGCGTTCCACCGCGACAACCCCATGAAGACGCTGATGGCGGTGGTCACCGACCCGATGCCCAAACTCAGCGAGAGCAACCCGTACGCACCCAAAGAGTTGGCCTTGGTGCTGGCGAAATGTACCGCCAAGGAACCCGAAGAGCGCTACGCGACCGCCGCCGAACTGGACGCCGCCTTGGCCGCCTGCCCCAGCGCGGCCGCTTGGACAGAATCGCGTGCGACGGAATGGTGGGCCCTCCACCCCGAAGCCCGCCCCGGTCAGGGTACAGATCTGAACTCCCTCGCCTTGGGCGACGACGATTGAGTTCCGATTTAGCCAGGCCCGGGAGGGACTGGAGCCGGTTTAGGATTTCTAGCTCCGAAGGAGTGCCCGATTCCGAACGCTCCTTCGGAGCTAAAACACTTCCGGCCAATACCAGGCCCTCCCGGGCCTGGCTAAAATCGAACGCTCCGTTGGAGCGAAGACATCCTCCGGACGCGAAGACATCCTCCGGACGCGAAGACATCTTCCGAGCCATGACAAAACTTGATCCCAGAGGGTTGGGAATTCTTCACTCCGAAGGAGTGTCCGAATTCCGCAACCTACCCTTGAAGCTCCTCCGCTTCGCCCAAGAGGGCTAAGGCGGCCGGCTCCCAGGAACTTTCGTCCTCGATCGGCTCGACGTGGATCGTCACTTCCAATTCGGCGCGGGTCTCCTCCAACTTCGTTTCGATCTCGTGCGCCAGTGTGTGTCCGGCCTGCACCGTCCACGTCCCCGGTACGAGCAGGTGAAAATCGACAAACTTCCGCCGGCCGGCTTGGCGTGTCCGCAAGAAATGGAAGTGGCAACCCGCCGGCAACGCCGTGCGAATTCCCTCGCGAAAGCGGGCCTGTTCCTCCGGTGGCAGTGCCCGATCCATCAGCCCATCGAACGACTGCCGGACGAGTTTGAAACCGGTGCGGAGAATACTCAAGCCGACTAGCAGGGCCAGCAGCGGGTCGAGAATCCCCAACCCGGTCAGTGCGACCAGCCCCAGCCCGGCCACCACCGCGAGCGACGTGACGACGTCGCTCATGAGATGGTGGCCATCGGCTTCCAGAATCACCGACCCGTGCTTGCGACCGACGCGCAGCAATACCATCGCCACGGCGAAATTGATCATCGAAGCGAGGATCGAAAGCCCAATTCCGAGGTCGAGTTGCAGCAATTCTTGCGGTCGGATCAAGCGGCCGACCGCGTACCAAGCGGTGCCCAGCCCGGCGACGCAAATGAGCGTCCCTTCGAGGCCACTCGAAAAGTATTCGATCTTCTCATGGCCGTAGGCGTGTTCGGGGTCGGCCGGTTTGTGGGAATAGCGCAGGCTGAAATAGGCTGCCGTCGCCGCGAACAGATTCACGAGTGATTCGAGGGCATCCGAGAAGAGGCCGACCGAGCCGGTGAGGGCATAGGCGGTGCCCTTCAAACCGATGGTGAGCACGGCCGCGAGCAAGGAGAGCAGGATCGGGCCGCGCAACGTTCGATACGACATGGAACCGATCCTGAGGGCAGCAGGGACGGTTCGGTATACAAGGTCCGATCACTCGAAGCCGTTCTTCGAGGGCGATTTTTTTGCGGGTTGCGAAGCCGAGGGCGTTTTCGTCTCCTCGAATTTCGGCACGCTCGGTGCTGTCTTCGCATCGTCGCAGCCCACCGACCCCCAAGCGATACCGAGGGCCAAGGCGAGGCGGAGCAATCGTCGAGTCATCGTCGGCCTCCCGTAATTAGAAATCCACATTGACGACAACACCATCGGCGCGACCGGCGAGCCAACGGACGAGATTCGGATCGGTGCTGTCTTTGAAGAAGCGAACCGAACCGTCGCAGAAGCCGAATTGGGCCCCGCCTTGGTGGCGACTACTGAACGCTTGCGGTGCGGGGCCGTTCACTTTGGCCGTCGATTCATCGACCCACCACATGACGTCGCTGATGCGAATACTGGAACCCAAATAGCCGGTCATGCCGACCCAGATGCAGCCGAGTTTGTTGATGGTCAAATCGAACTTCACTTCGCCGATCGCCAAGGTGTTGCTGGTACCGTCGGTGATGCCGACTAATTTAATTTTGCTGTTTTGGAACATCACGCCGCCCATGTCCAATTCCGGGGTGAAGTACGGGTAGGTGGTTGGCCCGGCGACCGCTCGATAGTTCGACATCGCATGATTCTGACGGCGCGGGTTGATGTCCGGGCCGGTGTCGGAGGGGCAACGGGCAATGCTGAGCTTGGTTTGGCTGAAGCCGCCGGGAACATCGTCGCTGGTGACGGTGGCGACGCCCAAACCGAAGATGGTGGTTTCAACATTCAAATTCCGGTGCAGTGGATCTTGTTCCACGTAGGGCAACAGGAGTGCCGACCACGACCACCCCGGGCCGAAGCCAATCCCGTTGTACGACGGTGGCAAGTGGCCAACGGCCGACTCGTAGTTGTGCATGGCCAGAGTGGATTGTTTCAAGTTGTTCGCACACTTCATTCGGGCGGCCGTCTCCCGAACTTTTTGCACGGCGGGGAGCAGCAACCCGATCAGAATGGCGATGATGGCGATGACGACGAGCAGCTCGATGAGGGTGAAACCAAGCCTTCGTCCGGACGGTTTGTAAACGGGTTCCATGATTTGCCTCGAATGATGAACACGCCAGAGCCAGAATGGCCGGTTAGTAAAGTGAGAGGTGGCGACATCGTGACAAACAAAAGTTGGCTTGTCAACAAAAGAATTCGGTTGTTGTGAGATTTTTCTGGCGGACGCTCAAAACGGGTAATGGCCTCTATTGGATTCGGGTTTACCCAAACGTGGCGAGCTGTGTAAACTTTGCCGATTGTCACAAGACTGATTCTCGGCAGTACAGGTCAGACAGCTACACCATGGGGTTGGTTGTCGTAAACTGAACTTTTGGCACTATTGTCTCGGTTGTCCGGAGTCGATGAAAGGATACGGTCGATGCGTCGAAATTTGACCGGACGGTCGATCCTTGTCACCGGTGCATCCCGCGGGATTGGCCGACGGGTTGCCCTCCGTTTGGCCAAATTGGGTGCAAGGTTGATTGTGACGGCGCGTTCCGAAGATGAACTCGCCTCATTGGTAGCCGAAATTCGAGGCTTCGGGGGCGAAGCCGAGTCGGTGACGGTCGATCTCACCGACCCACTCCATCGGGAATTGCTCGTGGCCGCCGCAGCGGAACACTATGGCGGGCTGGATGTTCTGGTCAACGCCGCCGGGGTCGCCAGTTTCGGCGAGTTCGCCACGTCGACACCGGAAATTTTGCGACAGGTGATGGAAATCAACTATTTCGTGCCGGTCGAGTTGATCCGACTCGCCCGGACTCACTTGCAACAGAGCGCCCTCAACAACGACGGTTGGAGGCCCGCCATTGTGAACGTGGCCAGTATTTGTGGCCGCTGTGGCATTCCAAGCTTGCCCGAGCATTGTGCCAGCAAGCACGCTTTTGTGGGCCTCACCGAGACACTGCGGGCCGAGTATGCCCGGTTCCACATCGACGTGTTACTAGTGCTTCCTGGTGTCGTGCAATCAGACGATCTCAACCGGCACCTGATTCGCAACGAGGGGCAGATTTACTTGAACTTCGACGGCGCCCAAAAAGCCGACAGCGTCGCCGATAGTGTGGTGCGAAGCCTGATTCGCAATCGTCGCGAACAAGCGGTCGGATTCGTCTCAGGTACGGTCTGGTGGTCGAAGCGATTGTGGCCGCGGGTGTTGCGCTGGGTGATGAAACGCAAGGTGCAAAAGTTTGCGGCCCGGCACGGGAAGGTTTGAGCATGTGCGGAATCGCGGGCATGATCGACTTGAATGGCGGGCGGCGACTGGCCCCGCGTGGAGCCGTTGTGCGCATGGCCCAAGCGATCGTCCACCGCGGCCCAGACGAAGACGGTTTTCTCGACGAACCCGGCCTGCATCTCGCCAATCGACGCTTGTCCATCGTCGGCCTAGCCGACGGTCGCCAACCCATCAGCAACGAAGACGGCATGGTCAGCACCGTGTTCAACGGCGAACTGTACGACTACCCCGAGAAACGGGCGGCACTCATCGCCAAAGGGCACAGATTCCGCACGCACACCGACACCGAATTGATCCCGCACCTCTGGGAAGAGCACGGCACCGACTTCTGGAATCAGTTGCGTGGCCAGTTCGCCATCTGCCTGTACGACCGCCGAACTGGGGAAATCGTCCTCGGCCGGGATCGCTCGGGAATCTGCCCGCTTTTTTACAGCATCCAGCGAATCGACGGTACCGATTGGTTACTGTTCGCATCGGAAATCAAAGCTTTATTCGCGTCCGGATTTGTGACTCCGCAGGCCGATCCGGCTGGGCTGAGCCAGATTCTCAGCTTCTTTGCGATGCCTGGCCCCGCTACGGTCTTCCAGGGCGTTCAAAGCTTGCTCCCGGGACGATTCCTCCATTTGCGACCGGGCCGCGCCAGTGTGGCAAATCAGACGCAGCAACGCATCTACTGGGAAGTGAACTACCCCGACAAAGGCGATGAAGATTACGGAGCCGACGAAACGAGAGTCGTCGATGAATTCGAGGAGCTGCTCTACGCCGCTGTGGAACGTCGGTTGCAAGCGGATGTACCGGTGGTGTCGTATTTGTCCGGCGGGGTCGATTCGTCGCTGGTGGTGGCCATGGCCTGCCGGGCACTCGGACGGGCGATTCCGACCTTCACCGTGGCTGTCACCAAGCCGGGGTTCAACGAAGAGAGCGAAGCACTCCAGACCGCCAAGCACCTCGGTTGTGCGCCGATCGTCGTGCCCTGCGGCGACGCCGAACTGCGTGGCGACTACCCGGAATTGATCGCGGCGGCGGAGTGCCCCGTCATCGATACCGCTTGCCTCGGACTGATGCATTTGGCCCGTTCGGTGCACAAGCACGGGTACAAAGTGGCACTGACCGGCGAAGGGGCCGATGAATGGCTGGCGGGTTATCCGTGGTTCAAAGTGAGTCGCCTGACGAAGTTCCTCGAGATGGTGCCCGGGGTGCCGTTGGGCTACGCCGTGCGAACCGCGGCTATGAAGATCGCCGGTCAGCCGGCATTTCCGCTCGAAACTTACAAACGGCCCGAACAACTGTTTGGCGAACGCAACGGTTGGCTCGACATCTACGGGATGATGAGTCTGAGCAAGCTCCGGTTCCTGACGGGAGACATGCGTACGGCGGTGCTGAAGCACTCGGCGTTCGACGATCTGCAGCTGCCGACGCGGTTGAAACGCTGGCATCCGTTCCACCGGGGGATGTACTTGGGGGCGCGGGTGATGCTGGCCGGGCACCTGCTGAGTTCGAAGGGAGATCGCGTGGCCATGCACTCGTCGGTGGAGGCACGGTACCCGTTTCTCGATGAAGAACTTGTCGACTTCATGGCGAAGTTGCACCCGCGTTGGAAACTGCGTGGGCTGTTGAAGGACAAGTTCATCGAGCGCAAAGTCGCCCAGCGTTGGTTGCCGAAAGATGTGGCCTGGCGTCGCAAAAAGATGTTCCGCGCGCCCATGGACAGCTGGTTCGGGAAGAACCAAGCTCCGATGCCGTGGATCGAACAAGTGCTCTCGCCAGAATCGCTGCGCAAGACGGGTTACTTCGACACCCAAGCGGTGCAGGTGGCCAGGGCGCAACTCGCGGGAATGCGAACCCGCTCGCTCGGTCGGCCCGCTCTCGAAATGGGCCTGACCGCCGTGATGGCGACCCAGCTCTGGCACCACTTATTTTTGAAGGCCGACCTCTGCGAACTACCGAGTGCGTTGCCGACGCCGGCGATGGCGGTGGCCGCATGAGCTACGCTCTGCAAACCCTCTGGCACGAGAAAACCCGCTATGCGGCCGGGGTGGGTGCCGTCGCGTTCAGTGCGGTGCTGGTGGTGCTGCAAGTGGGGTTGTTACTCGGGCTGTTCGAGACCACGAGCATTCCCGTCGACCATACGAGCGCCGATATTTGGGTCGGTTCGCAAGACGTACGCAGCGTGGATCTCGGCGTGCCGATCGGTGTGAATTTGCACATGGCCCGCCTCACCGGAAAGTCCGGCCTCGTCGGGCAACCCGAATTGTTCCTGGCGAACTATGCCAACCAGACGCGGGCCGATGGTGGCATGGAGCGCTGCTTCATTCTCGGGAGCGGTCTCGAATCCGACGCCGCCGGCGCTGCGGACGTGCTGACCCCGGAATTGAAGTCGGCCCTGACCATGCCCGATAGTATCGTGATGGACGAATCGGACTTGAGCCGAACCGGATTGACGGGCTTGGGGGATCGCACCAAGATCAACGGCGTCGAAGTCACCCTCGTCGGCACCGTGCGCGGAATGAAGAGTCTCGCGGCCCCTTGGGTGATGTGTTCTCTCACGACCGCTCGTAAAATCCTCGCCACGTACTTGCAACCCGATCAAACGACCTATTTGCTCGTCCGGGCCGAGTCGCCGCAGCGGGCCAAGGAGATCGTCAACGAGTTGAACGCCGAGTATCCGGAGATGCGAGCGCACACGGCCGACGACTTCAGCTTCAGTTGCCGGTGGTACTGGTTGACGCGCACGAAGGCCGGAATTGCCATCGGCTACGCGGCTCTGCTCGGTTTGCTCGTGGGGGCCGTGATCACCGCGCAGACACTCTACAGTGCGACGATGGCCTCCGCCCGCGAGTTCGCCACGCTGCTGGCCTTGGGCATCCCGCGCAAGAAAATCTACGGCCTCGTGATGGAGCAATCGTTCTGGGTCGGGGCGGCCGGCATTGTGGTCGCGTGGCCGGTGGTGTACTTATTGTCGTTGGGGGCCGCGGCCGGAGGAGCCAAAGTGGTACTGCGCTGGGAAGTGCTCGTCGGAGCCGCCCTGCTGACGATCCTCACCGCACTCGGTTCGGGGTTGTTCGCCTTGCGTTCCGTGCGTTCGATTCAACCGATGAGTCTGTTGCGATAACTGGAAAGGGACGATGCCGGGGTTTTCATCCAGTCCTGTTCTCCGAGCCGTCCGCATGTCGCGGTCGTTCGGAGATGGTGCGCTCAAACGCTTCGCGTTGCGAGATGTCTCCGTCGATCTGTTTCCCGGCCAACTCGCGTTGCTGATGGGGCCGAGTGGGAGCGGGAAATCGACCCTGCTCGCGGTGCTGTCGGGGTTGTTGCCACCCGACAGTGGCCAAGTGTTGGCCGAAGATCAGGGCCGCACGGCCGATGTCTGGGCGATGTCCGAATCGGAACGCGAGCAGTTCCGCTTGCGGCACACGGGCTTTATCTTCCAGGGATATAATTTGTTCCCCGCGCTCTCGGCGCTGCAACAGCTGGAAATCGTGTTGAAGTGGGGCGCGGGCCTCGACAACGCGGACGCCCGCACCCGTGCCGAAGACATGCTGTCACGCTTAGGGTTGGATCAGCAGAAGTCGAAAAAGCCCGCGCAGCTTTCCGGTGGCGAGAAGCAGCGGGTCGCCATTGGCCGGGCACTCGTGAAGAATCCGACGTTCATCTTCGCCGACGAACCGACCAGCGCTCTCGACTGGGAGAACGGCAAAGTGGTGCTGGAACTGCTGCGGGCGGCGGCCCACTTGCGGCAAGCGTCGATCTTCGTGGTGTCGCACGACGACCGCATGAAGGAATACGCCGACGTGATTTACCATTTGAACGAAGGCCGACTCGAAGTCGAACACAATCCGGCGGCCCCCACGCCGATTCATTTGCCCGTGGAGGGTTTCTCATGACTGCCGCCCGTTGGAAAGCCATGCCTTGGATTCTCGGTATCAGCTTGCTCGCCTTCAGTTTTGTGGCGGCCAATCGCCTCTTGCACTCCCAAGAGCCGAACAATGGTGCCGCCGGAGCGAAAAAGGACGCCAAGGTGCCGGCTGCGGCGCCGACTGGGCAAGGATTGAGGGTACTCGGCACGGTCGATGTGCCACTCGGGATTGCCCGAGTCGATGCTCCGGCGCTCCCTGCGCTGTCGGGAGCGACCGTCGTGAGCGTGTTCGTCCAACAAGGTCAAGAAGTGGCCATCGGCGACCCGCTCCTCTCATTCGACGACTCGGCTTTCCGCTCGAAACTCGACCAAGCCGAAGCCGCACTGCTCGCGGCGCAGTCGGAGGCCGACAAAGCCAAGGCCCAAAAGGATGACTTGCCCGACTTGATTGAACTTCAGAAGCTGGCCATCAAGAAAGCCGAAACCGACTTGCAATTCGCCGCGGAAGGCGCGATCCGGGGCCGGGAAAGCTTCGAGAAGTTAGTGGAAGCTGACAAGTCGTCCACCCCCGCCTTGAGGGATCTTCAGCGTCGCCTGAATCTCGACCTGCTCAAGGCCGAAGCGATCACGAAATCTTTGGAATTCGCCGTAGCCAAGGAAAAAATTGACCTCAAGCGACTCATGGCCAAACCAGTCGACATCGACATTCAACTCGCGGCCGCCAAGATCAAAGGGTTGACCGCCGCCGTCGCCGAAGCGAAGTCTTTCATCGAGCTGACCAAGGTCAAGGCCCGCACGGCCGGGATCGTGGAACGGTTGACCGCCCAACCGGGGATGACCTTCGGCCCCGCCACCCGCGAACCGGCGCTGTACATCGTTCCCACGGGGGCCCGCATCGTCCGGGCCGAGATCGAAGCGGAGTTCGCCCACAAGATCAACGATCGACTCGGCCAGAAAGTCACCATCTGCGATTCGCATAATTTCAGCCAAACCTACGAGGGCAAAGTCACCCTCATCGACAAGATTTTCTTGCCCAAGCGCGGCGGCGGTGCGGTGCTCGCGGTGAACCCCACCCAAGTGCTGGAATGCGTGATTGAAGTCCTCGATCCGACGCCCGTCGGCAAGCCGCCCCTCCGTGTCGGCCAGCCGGTGCGTGTGGCGTTCGGCCAGTGAACCTCCCCGGCTCGTTCGCCTATTGCCGGCGTTGCACGGCCCGTTCTCGCAGTTCCTTTCGCTTCGCCTTCCGCCTGCTGCCGCCGGCCAAACGCGGCGGCATGGAGGCCCTCTACGCTTTCCTCCGCGAGACCGACGACCTCTCGGACGACCCCGCCCCGCGCTTGGCACTGCCGCGCTGGCGCGAGCAGCTCATTTGGGCGATGGACGGGCGCTACACTCACCGCTGCCACGCCGCGCTGCACGACACCGTCACCCGATTCGCCATTCCGCCCGAGTACCTGCACGAGGTCATCACCGGCGTTGAGGCCGACTTGCAGCCGGTGCGCCTCCGCACGTTCGACGAACTCAAAGAATACTGCTACCGCGTCGCCGGCGTGGTCGGGCTGGCCTGCGTTCGCATCTGGGGCTTGAAGCCGGGGGCCGACAGTGTCGCCGCCAACCGGTTGTCGGTGGAAGCGGGCCAAGCTTTCCAACTGACGAACATCCTCCGCGACCTCGGCGAAGATTGGAGGCGTGGCCGGGTCTACCTGCCCGCCGACGAACTGGCGCGGTTCACCCTCAACCCCGCGACGTGGCACGAGGCCAAGCACGAGGAGGCCCTGCGCGAACTACTATACTTTCAGATCGACCGCGCCCGCGGATACTACCGATCCAGTGCCGGGCTGGCGGAGATGCTGACATCCGAAGGGGCGACGATCTTCCGCTTCATGGGGCGGGCTTACTCGCAACTGCTTGAGCGCATCGCCGAGACCGGCACCGGCGTGCTGGATTGCCGGGTGCGTCTGAGCCGGGTGCAGAAACTCAAATTGGCGACCGGGGCGTGGGCGAACCGATGGCGAACGTGATCGTGGTGGGCGGTGGTTTGGCGGGCCTCGCCGCGACCGTGTCGTTGGCCGGGCGTGGCCATGCCGTCACGTTGCTGGAATCGCGTCCGCGACTCGGGGGCCGCGCTTCGAGCTTCACCGACCCCATCAGTGGCGAACTCGTCGATGCCTGCCAGCACGTCAGTATGGGTTGCTGCACCGCGTTTCACGGCTTGTGCGAAACACTCGGCGTCCGCGGGCTGTTGGAGCCGCAGAAGCGACTCTGGTTCCGCACCCCCGACGGCCGCGAAAGCATCTTCGCCGCCGATCCGTGGCCCGCTCCGTTCCACCTCGGCCGCGCCCTGCTCGGTGCCCACTACCTCACCGCGACCGAGAAGCTCCGCATCGCCTACGCCATGGTCCGGATGATACTTGAGTCGCCGGAGGCCGACCCGCCGCTGGAAGCCTGGTTGCTGAAGCACAAACAGACGCGCCGCACCATCGACCGTTTCTGGAGCGTGGTGCTCGTCTCGGCACTCAACGAGACAGTGGCGAACGTCGGCCTGAAATACGCTCGCAAAGTTTTTGTCGACGGCTTCATGCGAACCCGCGACGGTCATACCGTTCACGTTCCGTCGGTGCCACTGGGCCGGCTCTACGGCGCCGAGTTTCGCAGCTGGATGCTGGAACACGGGGTGGTCACCCGGCTCGGCAGTGGTGTCCGCGAAGTCCGGCCCGGCGCGGTCACTCTGCGTGACGGCGACGTGCTGAGCGCCGATACGGTCGTGCTCGCCGTCCCCTTCGAGCGCGTTCTCGATCTGCTTCCCGAGCCGATTCGCTCGCAGCCGTTCTTCGCTCGCATCGGACAGTTCACCCCGTCGCCGATCACCAGCGTCCACCTCTGGCTCGACCGCGAGATTCTGAATCACCCGCACGCCGTGCTCGTGGATAGCCTCGGGCAGTGGGTCTTCACCCGCGGCGAAGTGGCCCCCGGCCGGCACTACTTGCAAGTGGTCGTCAGCGCGTCGCGGGAATTGAAAGTGCTCGGCCGCGAGGAGATTCAAACCCGGATCGTCGACGAATTGAAACGGCTCTATCCCGTCATGATCGACGCCAAAGTTTTGCAAGTGAAAGTGGTAACGGAGCAGACCGCGACGTTCAGCGTGACGCCCGGAATCGATGCGCTGCGCCCGACGCAACGCACGCCGCTGGCAGGGTTAGTGTTAGCGGGCGATTACACCCAAACCGGTTGGCCCGCCACGATGGAAGGCGCCGTCCGCAGTGGGCAACTCGCCGCCGAGGTCGTGATCGGAGCTTGAATCGCCGGGATCCGTTTCGCGTGCTAAGCTTCGCCACTATGCCGACACGCTTTCGCTCGATCGATGCCCTGCGCGGGTTTGCGGCCCTTTGGGTCTTCGCTTACCACCTCTGGAACGTCTTCTGCGATGGTTACTCGCGCCAAGCCAGCCCGAGCGACATGCTCCCGCTCAACGCCGATACCCCACTCGGAGTGCTCGCGACGCTGCCGATCTTCGGGTTCGGGTACGCGGGCATCGGTCTCTTTTTCGTATTGAGTGGCTTTTGTATCCATCTGCCGCAGGCCAAGCGATTCCACCGTACCGGCAGGGATGGTCTCGAGCTGCGCCCGTTTGCCTCCCGACGATTTTGGCGACTCTATCCGGCCTTCTTCGCCAGCTTGTTGGTCGCCGCGTTGGCCTACTTCCTCATGAACATTTGCTGGCGCCGGCCACTCGGGGAAGGGGGTCTGACACTCGATTACATTGTCGAATCGTCCGGGTTCGGTTGGGTCGGCATCAATGCGCTGTTTATGTTGGCCATTCAACCGAAGGCGCTCGGTCTCAACGGCGTCTATTGGACACTTTGGTACGAAGTTCAGTTTTACTTGGCGTATCCACTTTTATTGAAGGTCTGCCGGCGTTGCGGGTTCGCACCCGTCGCTGGGCTGTTGTTGGTGGTGGAATTGCTGTTCGCACTCGTGCCCGCTCCAGAATCGCTCGCGTCGCTCCGGCCGAACTTCGAGTGGTTCTTCTTGCGGCGTTACTTCGAGTGGTTTTTGGGAATGTGGCTCGCCGAACGGTTGGCGGCGGGGCAGCCATTTCCCAAGCGGAACATGGCTTTGATGGCCGTGGCGGGGTTCGCCGCCGGGGTCGCCGGGACGGGGAACCCCATCTCGTGGGCGATCCACGAAGTCGCGTTCGCCATCGGTTCGTTCGGGGTCGTCGGCTTTTTGATCGGGGGTCAGGTTCGCGAGGTGGAATCACTGGCGGTGCGCGGATTCGGCTGGTTCGGCGACTTCTCTTACAGTTTGTACCTCGTCCATATGCCGATCATGCGGATGGTCTTTGCGCTGGAAACCCGCTTGCCGACGCCGATCCGCGAAGCCGGTTCGTTTTATGGGGCCGGATTGCTGTGCGTTGTCGCCGTGCCCGCCGGAGCTTGGCTGCTCTATCGATACATCGAGAAACCGTACATGGTCGGACTTCCTGCGAAGCCCGTTCCCATGATTCCAACACCGGCGTACTGCTAGCGACGGAAATGCATGCTCAGGCCGGGTTCGACATACACAATTGGCGGCGGTGGCGCGGCGAAGTAAACCGGTTCGTGGACGATCACTTGTTCCCGGATGATCACCGGTTTCGGCGGAGCGACCACCACGGGTTGACTGGCATTCTGCATTTCGACGATGACGGTGTCCGGCACGTTGCATTGCTTCAAATAGTTCAAGTCGTTGGCGTTCATCACAAAGCGCATCCGGTTTTGGCGGATATGGTTGATGATAATGCGGTCGCTCTGCCCGTTCTTCACCATCTGCACGACTTCGTCGATCCGAGTCGGTTGGGCATCGGAATACGCCGCCGCGGCCGCGATCTCTTGGCGATCTTTCTTCTTCTTTTCGGTGTGATCGATGTCGTCGCCGATAAGACCACCGACTCCCGCCCCGGCCAAGCCACCGATCACGGCCCCGGTCTTCGGGTTACCAGTTGCGGCACCGATGATCGTGCCGACGATCGAGCCGCCCACGGCACCGTACCCGACACCCTTCTCGGTGTTGCTCATGGTCGAACAGCCCGTTTGAGCGGTCGAGATGACCGCCAGCCCCAACGCGAACGCGATCGGCGTGAGTTTGCGATACATGTGAATGCTCCCCCTGCAAAACGAAACGACGGTATGCCGGGTCGGCGCAGAATTGTCAACGGGGGTTTTCGTGTAGAGCAAATCTTTCTGGCGTTCGATTTCGGCCCTGAAAGGGCCGTTCTATCAGCCCAGGTCGAAGGTCGCGCAGCGGCCGGAGGCCTGGGTACTGCGATTCGCAAAATACAGACGCCCTGAAAGGGCGGTTCAAAGGACAGCTCCGAACCGTCCCTTCAGGACGGAGGCCGTTTTCCGGTACGGGGTTCCCAGGCCTCCGCAGGCGGCGCCGGCTCCGACCTGGGCTGATAGAACGGCCCTTTCAGGGCCAAAATCCTCCGGACCCGACCGCCAGAAAGATTTGCCACACCCGAATCTGAGTGAACAGAGTCCAGATTGCATGATCCAGTACGAATTCGTTAAGGGTGCCGGAAGGAAATACCCAAGAAATAGCCCGGGTTCAGTCAACGATTGATGCACCGCGATCGGATGCAACATCTGCCAGTGCTTGGGTGGCCGAATCTCGCACTCGGGCATGCGGGCTGGTTCTTTGGGCGGCCAGCAGTGCGGGCCAGGCGGCAGTTGCCGCGACCCCCATTGACCCCAAGGCGCGGCAGACGATGACCGGGCCCTCGTCGTCCGAGTTTTCGCCGGTCGGGTCGTCCAACTGGTGAAGCTGCAGCTGCTCAATCAGGAGCGGAACCAGAAAGGCGACCTCGGCACCGAGCCGATATTCAAGAATCAGATCCGCAACTCCGCCGAAGGCCAGCACGGCCGGCTGACCGCGCAGGAGATGCAGGGTGATCGCTTCAAACTCTTCGGTCCAATCCTCCAGCGACTTCCTGAACTCGGGTGGAATCTGCCGCACCCAGTTCCGGAGAGTTCGGCAAAGATCCCAGATCGCGCGGACGAGATCGCGATCAACTTCCGTGCGGCCATTCAACTCAGGCGCGACGACGGACAGGGCTTGGAGGACTTGAAGCAAGTGGCGACGCTCGTGGCCCGCATACGGGGACAGGCACCCGAGCAGAGTGTCGTCCTCGGAACCGCCGTCGCAGTGGTGAATCAAGATCGCCTTGGCTTCAGCCGCATCCATCATCCGACTCCCGGTTTGCCGTCTAACAGACCCCCTTGTCCGGTTGGCATCATGCCACCCAAGCGACTGCTCGGCAAGCGCCGTGGGGGAGTCCGGGTGCACCGTTCCCTTGAACGCGGGGGCGTTCCTCCTAACTTACGCCAGTGTCGCCTCAGGAAACATCGAACCTCGATTGCCCGTCGATTCCCATGGCGCTCACCCTCGAACAGTATGCCCTCGACTACTTGGACACGCGTGGTCTACCTTGGCCCGCCATGCCCAAAGTCGAGTTGCCCAAAGCGCGGCCGAGCTTGGTGACGCTCCCCGTGCGGGCCGTGCTGTACACCGTGTATGGCACGTTGCTGGCCATCCCCACGGGGGAGTTGCAATTCGAGGCTCAGCTCGATTTCGTCACCGAAGCGGCGCTCGACAAAACCGTGCTCGAATTCAAAATGTGGCAGGCGATGAGTCGTAAACCCGGCAAACCGGGTGCTCAACTCCGCGAGCTGTTCAAGAAAACGTTCGATTCGTTCCGACTCAGTGGCAGCGGTGGGGAAAAACATCCCGAACTGCTCGCCGAGCGCATTTGGGACGAGATCATCAAGAAGCTGATCGTGCGCGAGTACAAAATCGACACCGTGCAGTACGGTTCCGCCGCCGAGTTCACCAAGAAGATTGCCTACTTCTACCACGCCAGCATTCAAGGCACTGGTTGCTACCCCGGCACAGCCGACACGTTGAAGCTGATTGCGGATCGCGGCATTCCCCAAGGTCTACTCGGCGATGGCCAATGTTTCACGCCGGTGCAATTGCTGCGCGGCTTGCATGTCCAAGACGCCGGGTTCGACATGAACATCGCGTTGCCCGGCCCCCTACGTGTACTGTCTTCGGATTGCAAGGCGCGCAAACCGTCGCACACGATTTTTCAAGCGGCGATCACCGCGCTGGCGGCACGGGGAATTTCCCCAGCCGAGACGCTGCACGTCGGTTCGAACTTGCTGCGGGACATTGCCCCGGCTAAAAAACTCGGTATGAAAACGGCCCTGTTCGCCGGGGATAAAGCATCGTTGGCCGCCACGGGGGATCAGCTCAAAGATCCGGCCTTGCGCCCCGATGTCCTGGTGACGGAACTGATTCAATTGTTGGACGTGATTTCGTGATTCGCTTCTGGGAGTCTGTTCGATGCGCCCGACCGCCGATTGGCCCGACCTCGATCCGCAACGTTTCGACCTCACGAAAATCGTCGCCGACCTCGCTGCGATTCGGACGATCAATCCGCACCGCTTCGAAATGGAGATGCTCACGGCCGTCGTCCATGTCGATGCATCCCAGCACCTCATCGTCGGCTACAAAGACATCCTCGAATCCGACTTTTGGGTGCGTGGCCACATGCCCGGTTTCCCGCTGATGCCGGGGGTGCTGATGCTCGAAGCGGCCGCGCAATTGACGGGGTACTACACCGTCTCGGAGGGGATCGTGAAAGACGTCCTCATGGGCCTCGGTGGCATCGACGGCGCCAAATTCAAACGGATGGTACGCCCCGGTGATCGACTCGTCCTCATTGGCCGGGGGGTGAAAGTGGATCGCCGCCTCACGCGATTCTTCACCCAAGGCTACGTCGGCGCGGAACTCATCTTCGAAGCCACCATCACCGGCGTGCCCTTGAAAATCCGGAGCTGACGCCGTGCGGAAAACCAAGCGACTGTCCCGCGACGAGTTGGCGCCCTACCAACTCGATGTGCCCGCCGAATGGACGATGGCGGGCCAGCCGCTAGCCCCCGTGTCGTGGGCCACGATGTTCGGCAATGCCCAGCCCGTGGAACTCGAAATCGGCTTCGGCAAAGGGCTGTTCCTCACGAACTCCGGCAGTGCCCGCCCGGACACCAACTTCTTCGGCATCGAAATCGTCCGCAAGTATCAGCTTTACGCCACCGAGCGGATCGCTTTGCGACAACTGCCGAATGTGCGGACGTGCTGCGCCGATGCCAAGCGGATTCTGCGCGAAGTGGTCGCCCCCGGCAGCGTCGCGGTTGTTCACGTTTTCTTCCCCGATCCGTGGTGGAAGACCGCCCACAAGAAGCGGTTGCTGTTCACCGCCGACTTCGCCGCATTGGTTTTGCAGGTGTTGAAGCCGGGAGGAATCTTGCATTTCGTCACCGATGTGCAACCCTACTTCGAGATGGTGACCGAACTGTTACAGGGCACACCGGCGTTCCGCCCCATCACCGCCCCGGAAGAGCTGGCCCCCGAACACGACATGGATTACTTGACGAACTTCGAGCGCAAATTCCGCCAAGAGGGCCGGCCCATTTACCGCAGTCGGTACACGAAGGTGTGATCATTAACACCGCATGGAAATTACAAAGCCAGCCGATGGTTCGTTAGTACCGCACCGACGGCTGGCGCCGGTCGGCTCTGTAACACATTCACTCGTCGGTTGCCTTCTTCTTGGCCGGCGCCCGTTTCTTGGGTGCTGGCTTGGCCAAGGCGGCTTCGGGGAGTGCTTCGCGTTTCGTTTCCGTACTTGGAGTCCCCTCCACCGCGGCCCAACCTTTGGCGATGTTTTCCGTCAGCAATTCTTTCCACAACTCGTCGATTTGCTCGCGCGAATTGGAAACGCGGATGTCTCGTTCCAACGGCGCTTTCCGGTTCGGGCTGAAGTCGGTGAAGTGTATCACATACGCCGGGAAATCATCCGCTTCGTCCCGTTTGTTCGTCTCCCACATCACGAACTTCCGCACCATCGTCGCCCCTTTGAGCACCTTGGTGTAGACCTCGCGCCGCAGGGGCACACTCGTCGGCAAACTCATCTGCCGCGCGTCCAGATCGGCCTTCGGAACTTCCACGAGATCCGAAACTTGCCGGATGCGGATATCGATGGCGTTCATCTGTTTATCGTCGCGCCGGCGGATGAACTGCGGCGAGATCAACGCCACCAACGGTAGCCGCCGGACGATCTTGTACTTCTTCTCGGCGGCGTCCCAGTTCAGCGCTATTTTGTTCATCGGTGTGCCGCGCGTGGAATGCGAAATCAGATCGAGCACGCTGATCTCGATCACGATCTCCGGTCGCACCATGTGGTAGGCCACTTGGTCGTTCACTTCCACGTACTCGCTGGCCGTGACGGCATCTTTGAGATCGCTCAAGAAAGCCCGGCGGTCGTGCTCGCTGAACCCGCCACCGACATGCCCGAGGACGTGCAGGAACCCGTCTTGCCGCATCACCGCCAGCAGTAAATCGTGGATCATACCATGCCGGTCGTCGACGCCTTCGGTGAAGCCGATGACCACCGCATCGAGCGTGTGACGAGGCTTCACCTTGAACGTGCCGGCGCTGTCGCTGCGGGCGACCAACCCCTCGGCGCCGGTGTTTACCCACGCCTTGAACTGCTTGGCGACCTCCGCGCCTTCTTTTAGCCAATGCGACTCCGGCAGTTGCACCCGCTCGCATTTTTTGAAGAGCGATTCGAGCCGCATCCAGGTCTCGCGGTAGACCGCCGACGGTGCCGCGCCATCGATTTCGATGATGTCGAACGGGGCGAAGTGCAGGCCGTCGAGTTCGGCTTTATTGGCCGGTTGTCGGGCCACCCGACTGACATCATGAACCCGCCCGCGCTTGCCATCGGGGCGGGCATAATAGAGTTCCCCTGCGAACAGGGCCTTCTTGATCCCGGCCGCTTTCAACTTCTCCGCGGCTTCTTTTTCGAGGGCCAAGCCGACGCGGACGGTGCCACCCGGATTGACGAGGATGGCTTCGCCGTCGGCGTAGGCCAACACGCTGAACTCGCCATCGATCTTCAAACTCACGTGGTACTCGGCCGACGACAATCGCTTGGGCACGTCGGCGGCTTCGAGTGGAAACATCCGCTGCGACGTCTGCCGTTTGTAGTCTTGGGTGCGTGTCAGCAGTGTCGGATCGACGAGCGCCGCCGGAGTGCCGACGGAGTAGCCCGCGAGTTTGACTTCGATTTTGTCTTTGCGAACGAGGCTCATGATCCTTTGTCCTCTGCAATCGGTTCCGGAGCCTTGAGTTCGATGTTCGACAGGTGCAGCAAGAGCAAATATTCGCTGCCGCGCGTGCGACCTTCGAGGAAGCCGCGATAGGCGGTCGCCCCGCGTCGGAGGATCAGGGGCTGGTTCGATTTCGGCCCCGCCCCCAGCAGCAACAAACTCTTCTTCGATTCGAGTTCTTTGGCGATGTCGTACAGAAAGTCGTAGGTCAGGCCGTTGATGTGGACGAGTTGCAGCTTACTGACCATCACGAACTTGTTGAACACATCCTTCTTCGCCAGCAACTTGCCGCTCCACAACAGCGGCTGCTCCGGCGAGACGTTGGGCACCGCCATCTTCTTCGGTCGCCGCAGTTTCTCGGTGCCATCCGGGTTGCGGACGACATCGACTTGATTCACACCGTACACTACTTGGCGATCGGAATTGACGTAAACCCGCGAAGTGTCCCGCAGATATCGGCCGACCGATTCGAGGTCGATCTCGGGATCGGCTCCGATCAGCTCCTCGGCGACTTTGTCCGGCGTTCCGAACTTTTGCAGGAGGGCATCGTAGTCGCGGTCGATGGTCCCTTTGAGAATCTTCGCCGAGGTCGCGTTGCGCTCCTCGGCGTCGATCCACCAAATGCGCATCGGCACGCGGATACTTTCGGCGGCCACGGCCGCGTCGCGCCCCTTACTATTGGAGATGGCAATTTCCGGCATGGACTGCTCCGGTGATCGAGAGGATTCGTAAACAGTGCGGTCGAATTACACCAAGTTGAAATCGAGCGCATCGTCTTCCACGGCGGCCTCGTCGGCTTCGGGAACGACGACGGCGGTCGCTTTCAAATCGACGAACTCGGCGGCGGTCGGCGTCCCGACGCAAAGGAACGTGTTGCCGTCCGAACCGAGCAGCAAGAACCCGGCGGAGGCTTCCAAGCCACCTCGGTAGCTGAACGGGAATTGAAAAATAGTACCCGCTTTCAACTCGGCTTCGAGCGGGGCGCAGATTTCATCGGCGGTCATCCGGTAAATGAGGTGGATGTTGTGCGAGAGGTACTCGTCGATGGTCGATGTGTTGTCCAGTGTCACCGGGCTGTCAAACGTCGATTTCACCGGCACGATGGTGGTCCCGTGGATGTCCACGGCTTTGAGGTCGGATTTCTTCCGCCACAGTCCATCCGGGCTGAGGTAAGCCAAGGCCGTGCCCCTTTGCCGGCGATGGAGTGCCCGTCGGAAATGAGCGTGGCGAGTTCGCACGGTTTGCCGGAATCGTCGACGACTTCATGATCGACGTAGCCGTACAACTTGGAACGCTCGACTTTCTCGAGTTCCAAATGCACGGTGTCTCCCCTGAAGACCACAGTCAGCGGCTTGGCCATAAATGGACTCGAAAAATGAGATCGGATCGAAATCGAAAGAAATGATCCCCGCGACCGGGCGCGGGGAGTTCACGTGGCCACGGATTCATTACAGATGCGAGTTGATGAGCTTCGACAATTCGGCTTCACCGACGACGCCGACGAGTTCGTGAACCGGTTTATCGCCACCCTTGAAGAAGAGCACGCGTGGAATCGTGTTCACGTCGTACTTCACCGCGAGGTCGGGGTTCTCGTCGATATTCACTTTGCCGACGACCACTTTGCCGGCGAATGAGTCGGCGACTTTTTCGATGGTCGGCGTCAGCATCCGACACGGCCCGCACCAAGGAGCCCAGAAATCGGCGACGACCAGTGTGCCTGCGGCGACGGTCGATGCCCAGTTGTCCGTGGTGAGTTCGAGAACGTTGGGGCTACCCATGTTGCACAATCCTTTCGAGAATAATGGTGTAAGTTTATTGTAGCGAACACGCCATGAAGTGATACCGACAACCGCCAACACCCTTTCAAACAGACTAAATTCCGTACGGCTCAGGCCGCCGCCGCCGCGGTGTCTTCCTCGGCGTAGTCTTCGAAGCGCACCGCCACTTGTTTCGAGACGCCGCTCTCTTGCATCGTGATGCCGTAAAGCACATCGGCGGCGGCCATCGTCCGCTTCTTGTGGGTGATGATAATGAACTGCGAGTGATCCAGAAACTCGCGCAGTGCGTTGGCCAACCGGGCCGTGTTCGCCTCGTCGAGTGCGGCATCGACTTCGTCGAGAATGCAGAACGGGCTGGGGCGGCTGCGAAAGATCGCCAGCAGAAGAGCGATCGCGGTGAGTGTCCGTTCGCCCCCGCTGAGCAGCGACAGGTTTCGCAATTCCTTCCCCGGTGGCCGCGCCGTGACTTCGATGCCGCTTTCGAGCGGGTTGGCCTCGTCTTCCAAAATGATGTCGGCCATGCCGCCACCGAAGAGCTTGCGGAAGAGTTCCTGGAAGTGCCCGCGCACCAAGGTCAACGTTTCGGAGAAGAGCTTGCGACTATCGTTGTTGATTTGACCGATGATCTCTTGAAGTTTCTTGTGGCTGTCGGCGAGGTCGTCGTGCTGGCCGCGCAGGTCTCCTTCGCGCGCTTCGACTCCGGCGAGTTCGTCGAGTGCTTCGAGGTTCACGCTGCCGAGCTTGGCGATCTTGCGGCGCAACTCGTCGATTTGATCTTGCACTCCGTCCGGATCGGCGAGTACCAGCGGAATCGGTTCGTCGGCGGGAACCGGGGTGGCCGTCCACTCCGCGAGGTCGATGTGGTAATCGTCGCGGATGCGTTCGATCACGGTGTTCCGGCGGAAGGACAGATCTTGCACCAGCATTTCGTGGGCGTGTGCGCGATCCCGTTGCGTGGCCCACGAATCGCGGAACTGTTTCAATTCCGACTGCCGCGCATCGCGGTCACGCCGCAGTCCATCTCGGGTGGCCGCGGTTTGGATCACGAGAACTTCGGCATTTTCTTTTTGGGAATACGCCGACGCGGCGAGTGCCGAGGCGAACAGAATCGCGAGCTGACTGGTCGTGTACTTCGCGCTGGCGGACTGTTCCAGTGCGACCGTACTATCGAGGTCGCGCTGCCGTTGAACTCGCTCGTTGTCCCACTCATCGCGGCGATTTTGTAGACCCAGCAATTGTTCCTTGGCACGACTCCACGCGACTTGCACCAGGACATTCTCGGACTGTTTCAGATCGCGGTCGCGCTGCGCTTGAACCAGGTCGGCTTCGGCGCGGGTGAGCTTCTTGCGGATGCTCTCGGCGAATTGCTCGGCTTCTTGCCACTCCGCTTGCGACCGTTGGAACGCGGCTTGGGCCGTGGCCTGTTCCCGTTCCAACTGGCCGGCCTCTTGGCGAATCAAGTCTCGCAAGCCGGCGAGTTGCTGCTGAATCAAGCGTTGATCGCGGAGTTGATCGCGGAGCGTCCCGGCTTCGCCGCTGAGTGCGTGGATCTCGGTTTCGAGAGCCTCAATCGGCGCATCGAGAGAATCGGCTTGGCGACGGAACGCCGCCTGTCGGGTTTCGAGTTCTTGGATCGTCCGTTCGCATTCCGCCAAAAGCGCCCGCAATTCCTTGAGCTCGCTCTTCCGCGAGAGCAACCCTGTGGACGACAGCGGTGGGCCGATGCTCAGCGTCCCATCCGGTTCGAGTAATTCCCCTCCACGCGTCAGCACGCGGGTGCCCGGATACTCCGCGGCGAGACGGCGGGCACTCGCCAGGTCATCCACGAGCAACGTCGAACCGAGAAGCTGCTGGGGCAGCGCCGCCAGTTCGGGTCTCTCGCACGTGACCGCGTGCGCTAACGACAACGGGTGGACAGTGCCCACGGTGGCCAGCAGGGGCACGAAGCCGACGCGACCGGGTAACTCGGGCAACGCCCGGGCGACACTGTCGATTTCCGAAACGCTCCGGATCAAGAATCGCTGGGTGGTCTCGCCGAGTACGAGATCGACAAACGGGGCACACTCCGGGGTGACGTTCAACAAATCGGCGATCAACCCGACGACCCCGCCCAGAGCCGGGTGCTCGGCTTCGAGTTGGAGGAGTACCACCCGCACGCCGGCACCAAAGCCGTCTTGGCTCCGCTCGAGCGCTTCGAGCACTTCGAGTCGGCCCCCGAGGCCGCTGCGGGCTTCGCGTTGGCTCTCTAATTCCAACTGCAAGCGGTCGGCTTTCTGGCGGAGTTCGTCTTTGTAACGCAGGTGCTCCGCGTGATTCCCCTTGGCACCGGTCAACTTCTGTTGAACGTCGGCATCGGTGCGCGAGAGATCGATCAGTACCGCCGCGAGGGCGTCGTGCTGCTGCCCGGTGCGCTCGCCTTCAGTCAATTTTCGCTGCAATTCACGGCGGAATCGTTCGGCATCGTGGCGCACGGTTTCGGTATCGCCTTGCAATCGCGCCGCCTTGGCAATCCATTCGTACTGCTGTTGGCGATCGTGCTGACTCTCCCGGGTCAACGTGACGATCGCGGCCGTGACATCCGCGAAGGCTTGGGTCGTGCTGTCTGCCCGGATCTGTTCCAGTGCCGTGCGCGCTTCGCACTCGGCGAGTTCCACGGCCGCTTGCTGAATCTGCAGATCGAGTGTTTTCTGCCGGCGTAACAGGTCGACCCGCTGCAAGTTCAACCGCAGAATCTCGCCTTCTAAATTGGCGGATTGCACTCGCTCGAATTTCGCCGTGGCGAGCTGCGTGGCGATCTGCTGATTGGCTTGGGCCAATTCCGCCTCGTGGCGGCGGAGCGTCTCCTCCGTGGCGGCCAACTCCCGTTCGAGGTTTTGAATCCGCTCCTCACGGGCCGCACTTTCTTGGGTGGCATCGGCGACTTCGGCACGCAGATTGACGAGCAACTGGCGCTGCTCCTCCAAGGTGCCGCTCAGTTCTCGGTAGTCTTGTGCGGCCAACCCGACCCGCAGGGCTTGAAGCTCCGTTGTGTACTCTTGGTAACGCTGCGCTTTCGAAGCTTGGAGCCGGAGCGTGCGGAGTTGTTTATCGAGTTCCAGAAGAATATCGCGGACGCGGGTGAGGTCGGCATCGACCCGTTCGAGCTTCCGCAGCGTCTCGATTTTCTTCGCCTTGAACCGGCTGATCCCGGCCGCTTCCTCGAAGATGATCCGCCGATCTTTCGTGCTCGCGGTCAACAGCGCATCGACGCGCCCCTGCTCGATGACACTGTAGGCCCCGTGGCCCGCACCTGTGCCGAGGAAGAGATCTTTGACATCTTTGAGCCGGGCGATTTGCCCGTTGACGAGGTATTCACTTTGACCGTCGCGGTAGACCCGGCGGGCGATTTGCACTTCGTTCACATTGCAATTGAGCAGTCGCAGTTGGTTGTCGAACGTCAGAGTCACTTCAGCCAGGCCGAGTGACTTGCGTGTACTCGAGCCGTTGAAGATCACGTCGGTCATGTCGCCGCCGCGCAGCGACTTGGCCGATTGTTCGCCGAGCACCCATTTCACGGCATCGACGACGTTGCTTTTGCCGCTGCCGTTGGGGCCGACGATGGCCGTTAGCCCCGGCGCGAACTCGAAGCGAGTTTTGTCCGCGAACGATTTGAAGCCAATCAGTTCTAGGCGTTGGAGCATAGCAGGGGTCGGTGGCGAGTGGGCAGTGGCCAGACCGCGATGAACCGTGGCAGTGGGCAGAACGGATCGCTCCTATTCTGACCACTGACCACGACTCACTACTTCCGTTCGCCGAGGACACCAATCGTGTTCGTCGAAGCGGGGCGCGGGCCGAAGAGTCGTCCTTGGTCGCGGTTCGGGGTCACTTCGAGTTCCACGATCGGCGCTTTCTCGAATGGCTTCCGTTCGCCGGGTGCTTCGTAGCCGACCTGGAGAATATCGCCGTGGGCTTTCTCCACATCGATGTCCGATTTGGCGAGGGTCGTGTCGGTGCGAGCCAAGGCCGCGAGTTGTTGGATGGTCAAGCCGCGCGGGGTGGCGTCGACCGCGAGCTTGGCCCCGAGGCAATCGGCCCCGTTGACCCGGCGGATGAACTCGATGGCGTCGCTGTAGTTACCGCCCATCTCCGCGATCCCTTTGAGGATGTAGCTGAGGTCGGCCCGGTACTTCGCTTCCACCGTCGTTGGCTCGTTGTCCTTCGTGACGATGCGGCTGATCAGAACCGATTCCTCGCCGTCTTTCATGGTGATGGTGAAGTCGGTGCCGAGTGGGAACGAGAACGGCCCGCGGATCGGCCAAGCCGTCCCGAAGAGGACGATCTCGTTGCGGCGCTCGGTGATCAAATGCACGAGCGGTTCGGAACCTTCCGCAATGGTGTGCAGCCAAAACGAATTCGCCATTTTGCGACCGCGCACCGAATCGTGGTTTTCATCCATCAACCGCATTGCGGTGAAGGCCCCGTATCGGAGCGACGCATCTTTCGATTTCATCAGCTCGCCGAGTTGATCGATGCAATGGGCATCGTCTTGCGAAGCCAGTGCCATGAGGCAATGCGTCCGCAGCGACGGGTGCCGCTCCGCGAGCTTCGCCAAGATGCTCGACGCGGCCGGATCGGCTTTGCCCAAATAGGCCAGCGACTGAGCCGCTGCGAACTGCACCCACGGCGAACTACTTTCCAAACCGATGCGGAGCGCGTCTTCGCTCTCGCACCCGAGCGCCTCGAGTTTCACCGCCGCGAGCTGGGCCGTTTCCGGCTGGATCAGTTCCTGTTCCAGTTTCTTGCGGTACGCATCGTTCGGCCCCACGTTCGTCAGCGGCACGTTCCGGGCGACCATCAAAAACCGACCGTGGTTGTGGCGGTAGGTCGGTGGCACGAAGACCGCAACGAGGGGCTTGCCCTGCACTTTGGCTTCGGCGATTTTGTTGCCGCGATCGTTGGAACCGTGGAAGACGCTGTTCAACCGCGACGCGATCACCATGGCCAGCCGGGGCTGCGACGCGGTTTCATTGAGCAGGAAATAGTACGGGCGTTCCAGCAAGCAGACGCCGCCATTCCAGACTTTCCCGAACTTTTCACCACTGTTCGAACTGACGACGGGCGTTTCGGCATCGCCCGGTTTCGCATCTTTGATCTGGAGCAGTTGTCCGCTCACCAGGGGGCCTTCGCCCGTGGCCAGCCTGCTTCCCATCAAGAGGGAACTGCTCGCGGCCAGTGGCGTTTTGCCGACCGGAATCCCGGAACTCGTCAGTTGATTGCGGGCATTCCCAGCGGCTTCGAAATTGTTCAAATCGCAGATTTCTAGCGTGCCACCCCGTAGCGAGGTGGTCTTGCTGCCGGGCGGCAGGGTGATCGTCAAATCGAAGCGATCTTGACCGCGACAGCCCGGTGGGACGGTGCCGGAGACCAGCACCAGCGACGTCGTCAAGGCCGGGTCGTCGAGCAGCTCTTTCGGATTGAGCTTGCGCTTCTTCATCGTGTTTTCGAGCATCGAACGCCAACCGTCTGCCGTCGGGGAACTCCCGGTTCCTTTGAGGTTGTAGACGAGGCCGACGGCCGAAATCGGGATCGGCTCGGCATTCCCGACGACGGTCTTCATCCCGACGGTGGCATTGGCATCCTTCTCGGGATCGTCAGCGGCTTGGGCGCGGTTGGTCTTCTGTTGTGGGAGGCAGCCGACGGTCGCGCCGACGACCCCGGTGAGACCGGCCAGTAAACCGCTGGCAATCAATCGAGTCCGGATGCGGGCCATCGACTTCCCCTCTTCGTCGCGTGGTTCGGACCGGGGTGCCGCGCCGTCGACGAACCGTTCCCCCGAACAGTTCGTCGCCGTGTGATGCGCTGGCACGCCGGCCGTGTGCGGTGCAGTATTCGCGTCGGGACAATAACGACCGGCCCCAACCTGTCAAGCATTTTGCTTGAAGAAATCTGCACTGCGAACCGACGGACGAAATGGGGATGGGAAGTGATCTACAATTTCGGCAATTCCAGCTTGATGGCTTCGAGTTCCATCGTCTTCTTAGCGCCGGGCACTTCCACAGGGAATCCGAGGAGGCCTTCTTTACCTTTGTGGTAGCCACCTTCGTGCTGGTACACAATTCGCCATTTGCCGACGGGAACGTCCTTGATCTCGAAGTTGCCGTCCTTGTCAGTCAGGGCGTAGTACGGGTGATCGAAGATCCGGACTTTCCCCTCCATCCACGGATGGATATTGCAGGCGACGCTGATCACTGTCCGCTGCGCTTCGAGTGGTTTCTGGAGTTTCTTCTCGGTTCCGGCCGGGAGGAGGACGTTGAGCGATTCGATGTCACTGGAGTAGTTCACGTTGTGCGCGATGCCGGCGCTGTTCTTGATCACAATCGTATCCCCGGCACGGGCCAGCGTGATCCGTGGTTCGAACTGGCACATCGGCTGATCGATGACATGTTCCTTCGACTTTGGCTTGGCCAGATCCGGGTGAATTTGATTCAACGGGAACGTCTTCGTGCGATCGTTGTCATCTGGTCGCAGCCAGACCGCGACATTCTTGACGCCCAGAGACTTGGCATCGACTTCTATTTTGGTGGCTGCCAAAGGACCGTTCTTGCAACAAGCTTTTTCGTCGGGGTGTTTGTTTAAATTGATCAATACGACGGCAGGAGCTTTCTCGCCATTCCACTTCACGGTGCCCTTGATGGTGACATATTTTTCGTCCGCTTGGGCGAGTGTCCCGACGGCAAATAAGGCCGACAGTAGCAACAAACTTCGCATGGAAGAGACTCCAGAGAGAGGAACGTGAGCGATGCGGTAGGATCCACTGCGTCATTATTCACCGCCACCCTACGAAATGGCAATGTCTGGGGGCGAATTATCTACTCTTTCAACAACGCCAGGGCCGGGGCATGCAGTTTGCCATTGGTGGCCAGTACATCGGGGCGGTGAATGGTCTGCGTACCGTCCCAATCGGTAAACATCCCCCCGGCTTCTTCGATGATCGCTTTGGTCGCGGCCACATCCCAAGCGTTCACGCCGTGCTCGATCATCAAATCGACGGCACCCTGAGCGACCAGCACAAAGCCGAAGAAGTCGCCGTAGCCACGTTGCCGGCTGGTTTGTTGGTAAAGCTTCAAGAACGTCTCTTGGCGGCCGGCACGGGTGAACCAGCCAATGCTCGAATAGCAGAGGATCGCCTCCGCCAGCGTCGGCGTGTCCGAAACGCGGATGCGGATGTCGTCGAGGTACGCCCCGTCGCCGCGCAAGGCCCGGTACATCTGCCGGAAGACGGGGATGTAAACGACCCCGGCGATCTGCTCGCCGTGGTACTCCAGCCCGATCAGCGTGCCCCAAATCGGCACGTGCCGAATGAACGACTTGGTGCCGTCGATGGGGTCGATGATCCAACGGAACCCCGTGGAACTCGGCTGATCGCCGAATTCTTCACCGAGGAAACCGTCGCCGGGGAAGTGCTTGGAAATCAGAGTCCGAATGAGCTGCTCGGCCCCGCGATCCGCCAGCGTGACCGGGCTATCATCCGCTTTGCGAATCACTTCGAGCACGGCCCGATCTTGGAACGACGCATCGTAAATCGTTTTGGCGAAATCGCCGCCGCGCCGTGCCGCTTCGACTGCTAAATTGTACCGGCTGCGCCATTCGGGTTTCACAGTGCTGGCCCCACTTTGGATCGTGCATACGCGGCGGCCCCGACGATTCCGGAATCGTCTCCGAGAGCGGCGACCACGTACTTCATGTTGGCCGTGGCACCCGGCAGCGTGTAACGCTGGGCGATGTCCCAGACCCGTTCGGTGAAGCTCTCGCCGAGTGCCCCGGTCACGCCGCCACCGATCACCACGACTTCCGGACTCATCAGGTTGATCACGCTGCCGATGGCCGCGCCGATCGCCCGGGCCGCATCGTCGATGATGCTCACGGCGATGGGGTCGTCGTTCAGGTAGAACTCGGCGAGTTGGGAACTTTTCACCTTCTCGGTATCGACGTTCTTCCAATCTTTGCGGATCCGTTTCGGGGCGTCATCGAGCAGTGCCTTCGCCCGTTTCATCTGGTACTTGCGGCCGGCGATCGATTCGAGCGTGGCCCCTTTGCGCCAGTCGAGCACGATGTGCCCAATCTCACCGGCGTGCCCGTTGAAACCGCTGAACAATTCGCCGTTGAGAATGAAACCGCCGCCGACCCCCGTGCCGACAAAAATCCCGAATACGTGTTTGGCCCCTTTGGCGGCACCGTGGGCGAACTCGCCGTAGGTGCCCATGCGGACGTCGTTTTCCAAATGCACCGGCCAGGGCCACGTCTTCGGCAACAGAGCTTGGCAATCGAGGTCGCGCCAATCGAGGTTGGGGGCGAACCGCACCACCGGCTTGCCCGGTTCGATCTGCCCCGGAATGGCGAAGCCCATCCCGCGAATCTGGCTCGGTTCGATCTTCGCTTCCCGCATCACCAATTCGACGGCTTGCACGACGCGCCCAAATACTCCCGCCGGCCCCGATTCGGCTCCGGTCGATTGCTTGTTGCGCCCGAGCAGTTGCAGATTGTCGTCGAATAGCCCCGTGAGGATTTTCGTCCCGCCGAGATCAACTCCTAGCCAATACCCGTTGCTCATCTGGTCTCCTCATCGCGGCAATCGGTCATTCTAGAGCGCCGCGCCGGCATCGCGCGCCGCCTGCACGAAGGCCCGCATTTTGCCGGCATCTTTACGACCGGGCAAACTCTCGACTCCGCTGGCCACATCGACACCGGCTGGCCGCACGATGCGGATCGCCTCGGCGACGTTCTCCGGAGTCAGCCCCCCGGCGAGGATCAACGGCACGCCGAAGTCTTCCCCGGCGAGCAGTTCCCACGGGGCTTTGTGACCGGTGCCACCCATTGCCCCCGGCACGAACGAATCGATGAGCAGGAACATCGGTTTGCGCGAAACGGCCAACATCGCATGGATGTCGGCGATGTCCTGGGCGCTGCGCACCCGGAATGCCGCGATGTGACCCAGCGGGGTGAAACGTTCCGCAGGCCACGGCGACGTGTACGACTGGTAACACCGAAGTTTCGCCTCGCGGTTGATCATGGCAATCTCGTCCCACGATTGTTCCACGTAGACGCCGGTGAAATGGTGGAAGCCCGGCACGACCTCCATCATGCTCCGGGCTTGTTCGAGCGTGACGCGTCGCACTGACTGGGCCGAGAAGTTCAAGCCGATGAGGTCGGCCCCCGCTTCCACGGTGGCGTGCGCATCTTCCGGGGTGGTGACCCCGCAGATTTTGACCTGAATCATGATGCGGCTGCGGCAAGCGGTTCGCCTGGCAGGCGGAATAACGCTGCGACTTCGCAGGAAAAACCGGGCAGATAGTCGTCGCCGATTAATAGTCCTGTGTCCCCGAAGTTTTTGGGTACGCCTGTTGATCGGAACACCGTCACGAACCGTTCTTCGTAGTCTGCCAGCCAAACCGCCGACACGCCGCTGACTAAGTAGTTGGAAATCTTTTCCATGACGACTCGCCTGCGGTCGGACGGTGACAAGACTTCGACCGCCAGGATCGGGACGTTCGTACCCCATTTCGGGTAGATCTCTGCGAACGTCGCAGCGTCCTCGAAGTAAGCGACATCCGGCCCGACCACCGTTGCGGGATCGTCGAACAGGATAACGCCCGAATCGTTGCTGACAACATAACCGCGGCCGACTCTCAGGGCGTAAGTTTCGAGCTCGAAGCCGATCTTCATGCAGGCTCGACCGTGTTTGCGAGTCGGGTTCGGCATCTCAACCACCTCACCTCGGATGAGCTCGTAGTTGTGGCCTTGGTTCTCCGGGAGTTGGCAGAAGTCCCAAAATTCGTCCACCGACATCAGATGTGGTGGCGCGGTTGTTGGTGCAGTGAGCGTAGCGGTCGTCATCAGGTGTTCTCCTTCGTGATTTCCATCTTACCCGCCAAGCTGCTGGCGGGCCAACGCCAGTGCACCATGAACGACGACTTCTTCACCGAGCGCCGCCGGCACAATGTCCGTGAGACCGGCGAAGGGCTTGAACCCGCGCTCGGCGACGTACTTGCGAATGGGTTCAAAAAAGAGGTCGTCTCCCATCAGCGATACGCCCCCGCCGATGATGACACGACGCGGACAGAGCAGCTTGATGACGGTGCAGATGCCCTCGGCGAGCGCTTGAGTGGCTTCATCAATGATCTCGCGCGCTAGGGCTTCACCCGCCTTCGCCCGATTCACAACATGTCGCCCATCGGGAGGGGGTTCCGGAAACCCTTCGAAGTCCAGCCGATCCATACGCCGATAGTAAAGGCCGGTCCCCGAAGCGAGGGCTTCGAGCGTCCACTGCCGTTGGGGCATCAGTTCAGGGTATGCCGGTCGCACGTGTCCGATCTCCGCCGCGCCGCGGCCCATTCCTCGATAAATCTTCCCGTCGATAATCAGCCCGCCGCCGATGCCCGTTCCGACCGTGATGTAGAAGATCGGGCTCAGCCCCTTGCCCGCGCCGAAATGCGCTTCGGCCAACCCGGCGACGTCCGCATCGTTGCAGATGACCGCCGGGGCACCCAAATTCTCTTGGAGGAACTCCGCGAGCGGGAAGTTGTCCCAGCCTTCAATTTGGTGCGAGGTGATGGTCGATTGCGTTGCATCGTCCGTCGGCCCACCGAAGCCGACGCCGATGCAATCGATGGCGGCAAGAGTCAATCCTGCCGATCGGAGTAGAGCCGGATAATTGCGGACGATCTCAGCGCGGATGCCGGCTCCGCCCAACTTCGGATCGACAGTACCGCGCCAGAGTTGGACGATGGTGCCGTCACCCTCGCCCAGACCGAGTTGGAGTTTGGTACCACCAATTTCGATGCCGAGGAACATGGGTGGCCTCAAACTGTAGATTTTAACAGTGCATTCTATTTCACCGGTACGAAGAACCCGGCCCGCACCGGTGCCGGCATTCGGCTCGCCGCTCCTTTCACGCTCTTCCAGATCACCTCGTTGAACAGCAAGTCGTCGGCCTGATCTTCCTTGGTCAAGTCGAACTTCTCGGAGAGCGCCGCACCGTACACACCCGGCTTGTTCACCGCGTCCAGGTCGGTCTTCGGCTGCACGGCTTTGTACTTCGCAACATCCGGCTTCGCCGTGAAGCTGTGATACATCGGCCGGGCCGCCGCGTCGAACTGGCTCATCGGCTTCAGGCCCAGAATCAGTTCCATCGTCCGCAGCAGACTCGTCGTCGAATACATCGTGGAATCGACATGCTTGCGCTTCGTGTACGGTGAAATCACCAGTGCCATCACCCGGTGGGCATCGACATGATCGGGGCCATTCTGCGCATCATCTTCGATGACGAACACGGCCGTGTCCTTCCAAAATCGGCTCTCGCTCAGCCCTTCGATCACCATGCCGAGCGCCAAGTCGTTGTCCGCCACTTGAGCCGTCGGCGTCGGTTTGCCGATCCGCGTGCCCGATGTGTGATCGTTGGGCAACCGCAGAATTTGCAGCTTGGGCATCTCGCCCTCTTTCTCGAACCGTTTGAGTTCGCTCAAGAATCGTTCGGCTCGTTTCACATCGGTGTAGTCCAAGTCGTACCCGCGGAACTTCGGATCGAAGTGACCTTCGAGCGCCTTCACGGTGGCCTTGCTATCCTCGAAGGTGCCATCCTTGTTTTTCTTACCATTGGCGATCCACTCACCGTAGCTGCGGTAGCTCACCTTCGCCTCAGCCGCTCGATCCCACAAGTACCCGCCGGAAGGCCGGGCCACTTGGTCAACGTAACCTTCGCTCGGGTAGCCGAAAGTCTTGCCGGGACTTCCGCGGTAGCTCAGCGGCCAGAGTTTCTCTACGAAGTCGGTGGCGTAGGCACCCATCGACCATTCGTGACCGTCGGCCGAAACTTCTCCATCCACGTAAGTGTTGTCGAGCAGCACGAACTCCTTGGCGAGCTTGTGATGGTTCGGCGTGATGGCCTCGGGGAAGAGGCACAACTCCGGGGAACCGTTGCCCTGCGGTACATCGCCGAAGACTTGGTCGTAGGTGCGGTTCTCTTTGACGATGTAAATCACATGCTTGATCGGTGACGCGTCACCGACCTTCTTCGGAATCGGGTTGTCGGCGGCCACGTCGTCCGTCTTCGGCAGGTTATCTTTGTTCAACGGGCTGCACTGATACGCGACCTTGGAGTGTTTCGCCATCGCGGCCGGCGTCGGCATCGGGATCGCCGAGACGGTCCCTTTGAACAGCCCGCCGATGTATTCGAGGATTCCCTTATCGAACGACAAGAACGGATTCGGCCCGCTAGGGTTGGCCTTCGCCACGTTCCCCTTCCCATTGGTAACGTAAATCGTGCGGTCGAGCTTGTTGTAACGCACGCTCGTGGGGTACCAGCCCGTCGGGATAAACCCGAGCGACTTCGCCTCTTTCGCATCGGCGATGTTGAAGACCGCGAGGTTGTTGGCGTCGGCGTTGGCTACGAACAGGATCTCACCATCCGGGGTCATCGCCAAACTGCTGGGCGTGTTCCCCGATGGAGCTTGCGGATAGAGCGCCGCGTTGATCGTCTGAATCGTGTTCCCGTTTGCCACATCGATCACGGTCACTTGAGTGCTGTTGGAACAGGCGACGTACAGCGACTTCCCCTTCGGATCGAGCAGCAGTTCGGTCGGGTGGCTGGCCGTCCTCCAGACCGCCGACACTTTGTTGGTTTCGAGATCGATCACCGCAACGCCACTCTTGGCCCAGAGGCTGACAAAGAGCCGCTTGCCACCCGGTTCGGGCAGGCACGCATACGGGTAGCCGTTGTTCTTCGCCGGGGTCACGCCGCTGTCTTCATCGTCGATGAGTAGTTTGTCGACTTCCTTGCGACCGTCCGACGGGCTGGGCAAATCGCCGGCCGGCCCCTCTTTTTTGGGTTCGACGAAGACCAACGGAATGAAGACCTTGTTCCCCGGGTTCTCGAGCGGCACCCGGATGATCGCATCGGCCCACAAAGCGCAGGCGAAGAGTTCTTTACCCGCCGCATCGAGGGCCAATCCCGCCGGCACCACCCGCTTGACACCCGGCACACCGGCGACATCCAGTGTACGGTGGTTGTGGAGCAATCCTTTGTCGAAGTCCCAAATGTGGACGAGGTCGAATTCGCCGCCGCTGGCGTAAATTTGTTTGCCATCGGGCGACCACGTCAGCCCGTAGAACGCTTGCTCCATCGTCACGCGGCAGACGATCTTCCGCTTCTTGCTGTTGAGATCGAGGATGTGAACTTCGTGCTCTTTCCAACCGCAATGCAGCACCGCGGCGAACTGGCCCGTCGGGTGGATTTGGATATGGGACGGGAGGTCGCCGACTTCGACGTGCGTCCCCGCCGGGTTGAGTTTCCACTGATTCGGCAACTGCATGAAACCGTCCTTTTGCAGGCCCGGCAACACCTGCACCACTCTTTCCTCGGCGTGGGTGCGCGGCACCATCATGATGGCGATCGCACTCGCAACGAGGAGCGTCGGGCCAAATCGTTTTTTCCAAAGCATGGTTCGATCCTTTCGCGAGTCGAATAAGTGATACCCTTCGCATTATGAAAAGTTCGGATCGAACACGGTAGTGAAGAGTTCGAGAAGAGTGGCTCGAGTTTTTTCTTTTTTCCAAGAAGTTTTTCGGTGCGGCGTTGAACTGGCAGAGCATGGGGCGGTATTAATGCTTTCAGCGTAAGTCAATATGATCGGCTGACCGTCAGCACCGATCCTGTTTTGAAGTCCGATGCCGCCTGGCCGCCGGCTCCGGAATTTCACTTGACCTACTCCGATCCTGACTCCGCGTACACATTTTTATGTGAGACGGGTCACTTCGTTTTTTCTCCCAACACGTTTGGAGCGTTCCAATGTCCATTTTCGGTGCGATCCCCTCGCTGGATCTGTTTCAGTACAACCTTGTCGACAACGTCTTTTCTATGACTGTCGCCACGATGGGCGCCGCCGCGCTCTTCTTCTTCCTCTCGCGCAACCAAGTGGCCCCGAAGTTCCGTCCAGCACTGATGGTGTCCGGAATCGTCGTGTCGATCGCCTGCTACCACTACTTCATGATCCGCGGGAGCTGGCAAGCGGCCTTCACTTACGAAGCCGCGACGGGTGGAACCGGCCAATACTTGGCCAGCGGCAAGTCGTTCAACGACTTTTATCGCTATGCCGACTGGATTTTGACGGTGCCACTGCTGATGGTGGAATTGGTCTCGGTGCTGGCGTTGGCCAAGCATATCAGCCGCCCGCTGCTGATCAAACTGGTGGTTGCCGCAGCGCTGATGATCGGCTTGGGTTACCCCGGTGAACTCTCGAGCAATTGGAACACCCGTTTGATTTGGGGCGTGCTCAGCAGTATTCCTTTCTTCTACATCCTCTACGTTTTGTGGGTCGAACTGACGAAGTCGCTCGACACGCAACCCGCGGAAGCCCGTCCGTTGATCTCACTCGCTCGAATCGTGTTACTCGTGACCTGGGCGTTCTACCCGATCGCATACGCCATCTACGGTGACTCGCTGCCAGGTGCCACCCCCGGAATTATGACCGGTGACAAAACCGGTCTTGCGGTTGTCGGAATCCAAGTGGGCTACGCCATTGCCGACATCACGGCGAAGGCCGGATTCGGTGTTCTGATTTACCTGATCGCCGTTCGCAAAACGGATGCACTCACGAATGCCGAGATGGCCGAACAAACCCGCGCCGCAGCGGTCATGGCGTAACTCGCCCGTCGGAGTCGCGGAATGGCTACTGTCTCGATCCGTTCGACCCCGAGCAACTTCGACCGACATGCGATCATCATCACGGTGATCGCATTGTTGGCCGTAGTAACAAGTTCATTTGCGATGGCGATTCCTCCGATTGGGATCATCTTCGGATTCGCTCTCATGGTGGTCGTAGTGGGTCTCCCACACGGTGGACTCGACAATCGTGTCGGTCGGGCCGTTTGCGAACCAAAATTCGGGAGTTGGTGGCCACTCCCGTTTCTGTCTGGCTATTTGATCGTCGGCGGAACCGTGATCGGTGGTTGGATCGCGGTGCCATTCCTGACGATGATTTTGTTTTTTGCTTTGTCCGCGTTCCATTTCTCCGACACCGAATCTGGCCCGAAGTGGCGTGCCATAGTTTTCGGCGGGATGTCCATCTGGCTTCCGCTTTTAGCACGGCCAAACGAATCGACGCTCTTACTCAGTTGGATTACACCGACCAACATCGACGCCTCGGCAACATTGTTGGCAGCACGCCCAGCCTTGTTCGCCATCGCTGGAATCGCCTTGGTGATTTGGGGTTTTGAAGTTTCGAAGGGATTGATGCACCGCGATCCGGTGGCGCTTCTCGACTCGTTCCGGATCGCCGTCTTTGCCGGAATGTTTATGGCCGCACCCGTGTTAGTCGGCTTCGCCATCTCCTTTTGCGGTTGGCATTCGCTGCGTGAATTGGGACGGTTGGCGAAGAACACCGACCCGTTGCATCCGAAAAATGGGTTGAGACGAGTGTTGGTCGCCGCCGCTCCGATGTCCATCTTGTCCGCGTTGATGGCGGCTTTCGGAGCTTGGTTCGTTTTCGATGATCGACCGATAGGCCCTGTGGTAGTTCAGACGGTCTTCTTGGGGCTGAGCGCCGTCGCCGTGCCGCATATTTTGTTGCACGCTCTCGCGTCCCGTTTGGGTCTGAATCCATTCACCGTTGACACACGAGAGGTGGCGAATGCAATTTGACTACCTCATCGCGGGCGGTGGACTCCAAGCGGGCCTGCTGGTTTTAGCGCTCCGGCACCGTCAACCGACAGCCCGGATCGCATTGATCGAACGTGCGGACAGACTCGGTGGAAACCACACCTGGTCGTTCCATGAGACCGATGTACCCGCCGGCGCTTGGCCCGTCATCCGACCCCTGATCACCGCGAGTTGGCCGGCCTACCGGGTTCGTTTCCCCGGTCTGCAACGCATCGTTCGTAGCCCATACCACTCGATTGTCTCGGATCGTTTCGATGCGGTCATCCGCGCTGCGGTCGAACTTCCGGGCAGCATGTTACGGCTGGGTGCCGAAGTGTCGTCGTTGACTACCAACGGGGTGACACTGGCCGATGGCACGGAGTACCGCGGACGTTGTGTCATTGACGCCCGCGGCAGCGCTGGTATTGCCGAACCGTGCGGCTGGCAGACTTTTCTCGGTCTGGAGGTTGAACTCGATTCGCCGTGGCCCGACGAGTTGCCGACGATCATGGACGCCACCGTGCCGCAAGACGACGGGTACCGATTCGTCTATGTGCTGCCGCTAAGTCCGACCCGGGTTTTGGTCGAAGAGACGTATTTCGCCGACTCGCCAGCATTGAATCGTGATCAACTCCGAGAACGCGTCGGAGACTACCTCCGAACCGCTGGCTTCAACAGCTGGCGTGTGCTCCGCGAAGAATCGGGTGCGCTGCCGATGCCATGGTCTGGCCGGACACCAACGCCGGTGGCACCGCTGCAAACCGGTGCCGCCGGCGGTTGGTTTCACCCGGCCACCGGCTATTCGTTCCCCGTGGCCTTGCGACTCGCACTGGCCATTGCCGCCGTGGAACCCGAACAGGCCACCCATGCGGCGACGAGCTTGGCACGCCGACTCGGCTGGCGACTCCGCTTCGCCCGCTCCTTGAACCGACTCTTATTCCGAGCGGTGCGTCCGGCGAACCGCTGGCGCGTCTTCCGACGACTCTACCGCTCGCTGCCGGACACCACGCTCGCTCGTTTTTACTCCATGGAATTCTCGGCGGTCGATGCCGCGCGGATTCTCGTAGGGCAGCCGCCACCTATCGACCCGATCCGCTTGATCACCCGCCCGGAGGTATGGTCGTGCCCACCGTTGCCGCGTTGAGTATCGCCAAAAAAGCGACCGATCCGTTGACCGAATTGCTCGACCGGGTGGCTGTACCACCGCCGGGCGTCCCCCGGCGTGTCTGGGTCAAATCGCTCGTCGGCCCGGTACGCGAGTTTCTGTCACGGCCGGGCAAACGCTTCCGCAGTCGACTTGTGACACTGGCTTGGCAATTGTCTGGCCGCGACGACGAACCACCGCCTTATCTCCCGTTAATTGTCGAGCTATTGCACGCCGGTTCGCTGATTGTGGACGACATCGAAGACGGCAGTCTGCAGCGCCGTGGACGGGCCGCGCTCCACAAACTCGTCGGGATGCCGACCGCGTTGAACATCGGAAATTGGCTCTATTTCCTGCCGTTGTCGTTACTTTCCGACATGGGGTTATCACCGGCCGTCGAACTGAGGCTCCACCGTGCGGCGACCGCCGCGCTGCGTTGCTGCCACGAGGGACAAGCTCTCGATTTGAGCGCCCGTGTCGGCGACTTGCACCCGGACGATCTCCGCGCCGTGGCCCTCGCCGTCAGCGAGCGAAAGACCGGCGTGTTGATGGGGCTGGCCGCAGAACTCGGGGCGACGGCGGCGGGAGCCGACGCTCGGACGATCGCCGCCGCCGCCGCATTTGGCGTCAACCTCGGGGTCGGGTTGCAAATGCAGAATGACTTGTCGGAGTTGACCGGAGCGGCTGGGCCACTGAAGCACCCCGAAGATTTAATTCACGGCCGTGTCACCTGGCCGTGGGTTTGGGCGGCCCAACGGTTGCCCGCTTTGCAGTTCGACCCGCTTCAAGCCCGTGGTGCCAAACTCGCCGACGGCCACGGCGATGCCGCGGCGCTCGCCCGCGATCTGCTGAGTGCACTCGGTTCCGACCCCGCCCGACGCGTGCGCGAATGGCTCGCGGATGCCGTCGCCGACTTGGCAAACTTCGTGCCCAGCAGCCCGGCACTCGATGCTGTTCGGGATGAAATCACCCGTTTGGAACGGAAGTACTCGTGAGAAGCTCCATGACGTCCGAACCACTGGTCGATGACCGCACCCGCCGAATCATCACACGCGTCTTTCGCCTGCTCGAAGACGTGATTTTCGTCGGTCTCGGGATGCTCCTGGCGGGCTGTGCCATCTACTTGCTCGTTGCCGCCATCGGCAACTTCGCCGAGCATATCTATCGCATGAATCTGAACGGCGGAGTAGTCGTCGAGCTGATCGAACAACTGCTCTTGATCCTACTCGTCGTCGAAATCCTTTACACCGTTCAAGTGTCGTTCCGCGAACACACCCTGGCCCCCGAGCCATTCTTGTTGATCGGCTTGATCGCCGGCGTCCGACGGGTGTTGGTCATCACGGCGGAGCTGGCTGAAAAACGCAATCAGACCGAAGAAATGTTCCGGTTCCTCATGATCGAACTCGGCGTGTTGACACTCTTGATCCTCGCACTCGTCGCCTCGGTGATGATGCTCCGCAAACGGTCGATCCCCTCCGAGGAGAGCCGCAATGGGTGAACTCCGCGCCGC
>JAYSYJ010000091.1:0-6205 GCA_043727675.1 Fimbriiglobus sp. | reverse complement strand
GCCGTACACCGCTAAAATTGCCGACGAACTTTGCTTCGTCAAAGGAATGCACACCGAACAGGTGAACCACGCTCCGGCCATCACGTTCATGCTCACGGGCGGCGAACTTCCCGGCCGACCTAGTCTCGGTTCTTGGCTGACATATGGCTTGGGGACACTGAACGAGAATCTGCCGGCCTACGCCGTGATGACGAGCATCAGCAAAGGCACGAGCTGCGGTCAGATCTTCTACGACTTTTATTGGGGCAGCGGTTTTCTGCCGAGCAAATACCAAGGGGTGAAATTCCGCGGCAGCAGCGACCCGGTGCTCTATCTCAAGAACCCCAAAGGAGTCTCGGCCGAAGTGCGCCGCGGCGTGCTCGACGACCTCGCCAAGCTCAATGAACTCAAGTTGCAAGAAGCCGGTGACCCCGAGATTGCCACGCGGATGAGCCAATACGAGATGGCGTTCAAGATGCAAACCAGTGTTCCGGAACTGACAGACTTCAGCAAAGAACCCAAAGAAGTGCTCGAGAGTTACGGCCCCTCGGTGAAGGAGCCGGGCACCTTCGCCTACAACTGCCTGATGGCCCGGCGGCTGGCCGAGCGCGGCGTCCGCTGCGTGCAACTCATGCACGCCGGTTGGGATCAACACAACAGTATCACGACGGAACTCTACAACCAAACGAAGGATACGGATCAACCTTCGGCGGCCCTCGTTCAAGACTTGAAACGGCTCGGGTTGCTCGACGATACGCTCGTCGTGTGGGGCGGGGAGTTTGGTCGCACCCCGTTCATTCAAGGGAGTTTGGATGACCGCAAGCGCTGGGGCCGCGATCACCATCCGTATGCGTTCACCGTCTGGATGGCCGGCGGTGGCGTGAAGCCCGGCATCAGCTTCGGCGAGACCGACGAACTGGCGATGAACGTCGTGAAAGACGGTGTCCACGTCCACGATTTGCAAGCGACGATTCTTCACCTGATGGGCATCGAACACGAGAAACTAACGTTCAAATTCCAAGGCCGCGACTTCCGCCTGACGGACGTCCACGGCAAGGTGGTGAAAGGGATTCTGGTGTAGAGCGACTCAGGATCACCCCCGATCCTCAATCACCCACGCGTATCAGGTTCCCTTGCCAGTTGGGTCGGGGCGCTTAAGATGTCTGACTACCGATTGGGTTGACCCAAACGATTTGCACGTGTTTTCATTGATCGAGGAGTTCGCGCATGGCCAGCCGCCGAGGAACGGGACGACGTAAGGTCGGTCGCAAGAAGCGTCGGATGCGGGCGAAGATTCGCCACCGCAAGTAACGTCGGCGATTCGGAATGCACCTCACACACCGGCCGCTCTGCCGGTGTGTTGCGTTGTGCGCTTCGCTCAGTCTCATCACCAGATTTTGTCGCGCCGGTCGACTTCGAGCAGTCGTTTCTACGGATGCGGCCAAGAGATGGTGATGCGCGAAACGGGGCCGGGAAGTTGCAGCTTCAAAAAGGGGATGGGATCGCTGGAATCGGGGTCCGGAGCGGGGGTCACGTTCAGCGGAGCGACGAGGAGTTCTTGTTGGTAGTGCAGGCTTAACCGCACCCAACCGGTCTCGTCGGGTGTGACGTCGGTGAGCACGATCCGCTCACGATCCATCTGAGAAATCGTTGCCCGACCACTCAGCACGAACGTCTGGGGTCGGTTCCATTCGAACAGCACGCAGTCGGTGCCCGCGAAGTAACGTCCGATGACTTTCGCATGCGGATCGCTCGCCCACCACTGGGCGCTTTCCGGGGTGCGGCAGAGCACCCAGCCGATGTTGTAACGGTGACAATACGCCTCCCGGTCGGCGGGCGTCCATTCGGCCCAAGCCCGCCCTTGGAGTTTGCCGGCTTTCATTCCACAGGCCAAATGTTCGATATTCGCCTCGGGGTCTAAACCGCCGATGCAGTAGCGATCACCCGGCAATCCGAGCAATGCCGGCCAGTTCCATTCGGCGAGGCTCGTGCCATCGTCCTCGATCAAAAGTCGGGCTTCGCGTGTCGTCGTCTGGTGGATGGCATCGAGCAACTGCTGCAATGCCGGAGTCGGCCCGAGTTGCAACGGTTCGATGGCCAAGCCCAGACTCCCAACCCCAAACCAAGCGGCGAGGGCCGGCAATGCGGCCGCGGCACCGAGAAGCACCCCACCCGCACGAAAGCGCTGCAAGCCATAACCGAGTGCGTACGAAGCCGGCAGAACAGCGAGCGCGGGCAGGGCCACCCCGACCGATTCCGCAGTGCGAGCAGCCATCCAGGTTTGCCCGAGACGGGCGGCGACCACGGCGCTCAAGCCAGCCGCCAACGTCAGCCAGACCGAGCCGCTCCGGCCGTGGCGGGCCAAAAGGAACAAACCGGGAACCACCAGCACGAGCAGTGCGATCCCGAATGGCCCAGGGCCGAAGATATCACGGTAATCCGAAAACTGGCCGAGCAATTGCAAGAGTGCCGGTACACCTTCGGAGTCACCGGGGACTGGCTGTCGCAGCCACCAGAAGCGACTCCAATCGGCGAGCCACCAGAGATTCGGTACGACCCCGACAGCGAGCACGGCGAGCAAACCCAAGTGCCAAGCCAACCCGTGCCGGGGAGCCGACACGAGGTAATAGACGGCGACCATCGGCAACACGCCCAGCCAACCCACCGGATGAACGTACCAGCCGATCAGCGATGCGAGGGCCATGAGGAACCAACCGGTCAGGCCGGGATCGGAAGCGTAGCGGGCGAGACCACCGCAGAATGCAATCCAGGCGAGTCCGAGGATCAACCCATCGACGTGGCCCGCTTCGAGGAGTCCACGGACGGCGGGAGACCACCAGATGAAACAACCACCCGCTCCGGCGAGGCAAGCGACCGGCGCCGACAACCCCAGGCCTCGTCCGGCACTGGCGAAGACCAACGGAACGACGGCGCAGACCAAGAACAGGCCCAATTTGTAAGCAGCCGCGGGAGTGCGTGTCCCGAATGTGAATACGAACAATTCGGCGGGCCGCGAGCCGGAATCGAAGACCGGCGTCTTGGGGTAGCCCGCTTGAAAATGCGGATCGTAGCAGGTGACGGCCCGCGTTTCTCGGAACGTTTCCGCCCCGAGCATCCCGTGGTACAGGTGCAACGGATGCCGGCCGTTGAGAATGGGTCGGTCGTCGTGGATGGCGGCGAATGTCCCATTTCCGAACAGTTGGAGTGCGAGTGCCCCTTGGCCGACGACGAGCACGGCGAGCGCGACGAACCAAACTGGGCGAGTGCGAAAACCAATTTCGGGATCGAGCATCCGACGCGCATCCTTGCGGGGAGACCATGGAAGTGGACTCTACCCCAAAGTCGTCCGGCACAGCAAGGCAGGGTTACTACGGGAAGAGGCATTGGATTTTATACGCGCAACTGGACCGCGGGGATTTCGTCGGTTAGTCAAATCCCCGCGACGTCCGACACAACCTATTGCCCCAGCTCAAAACTTGCCTGAATTAGCACTTCCACCTTACATTTCGCAGCCTGCCAGAGCTGTCGGGTTCTGGGGCGTCGGTTTATTTGACAGAGACACGAATTTCCTCGATTGGGATTAAGAACCCCATTCCTTTCAATCGACAATACCGGTATATCTTCCTCAGGCGGAATATTCGCCTGTCAAGTTCAAAACCAACTCGATTCCGAGTGCCGCATGCCCCAACCGAACCCAGAAGCCGTCCGGGCAAATTTTCGGGCCATCCCACGTTGCGAATCACTCGAAGACCGAATCACCCCTGCCGTCCACGTCCGCTTCGATTACACCTTCGACACTCTCGGCTATTTCAATTCGACCGAACGCCGCGACGCACTGAACGAAGTGGCATCCGCCATCACGGCCAACATCGGCGACTCGTTGACGGCGATCACGCCCACTGCGGGAAACAAATGGCAGGCGCGGGCATGGAATAGTGCCACGAATTCGCAGATCAACGTCGACAATTTGTCGGTCGGCTCCGATGAACTGGTGATTTTCATCTCGGCTGGGAGTTTGAGTGGCGGTGCGTTAGGAATTGCCTCAGGTGGTGCCTACGCGTCGTCCGGTTCGCAAGAGTGGCTCAATTCGGTTCGGACTCGTGGTCAGGCCGGGGTTGATAACGGAACCGATTATTCGACGTGGGGCGGGATGATCGCCTTCAACAATTCGGCGAACTTCAACTTCGCGGGAGCGCCGGGTAATTCGCAGTTCGACTTCAAAAGTGTCGCCTCTCACGAGATGATGCACATCTTCGGTTTCGGTCTCTCGAACCCCTCTTACCTGCGGTACACCAGCACGGGTGCCTTCACCGGGCCGAACGTCGTGGCGACCACCGGCTACGCGGTTCAACTGCAATCTGGGGAGACCGACCATTTTGCACCCGGCACCAAGTTCCAGGGTCAAGAAGCGGTGATGTCGCCTTCCCTGGCAGCGGGCCAAGTCAAGCACTTCGGGGCGCTGGAATACGCCACCCTGCGTGATATTGGCTGGAGTTCGACCCCCACGCAGATCGTCGTGGCCCCCGTCGCACCGATTTTTGCCAGTCCGACTGTCGGCACACCCGCCGCCCCAACGGCGATCACGAACTTCGTCGTCGGTGGTGGCGATGGTGCCGTCGGCACTGTGACCGGCTTCGGAACGGGTGGCCAGCAGACCTTTTCCAGCGTGCCGTTCGGATCCAATTTTCTGGGTGGAGTGCGCGTCGCCAGTGGCGATGTCAACGGGGATGGCGTCGCCGATTTGATCTTGGCGGCCGGGCCGGGAGGCGGGCCACGCGTGGTGATTCTCGACGGGGCAACCGGACAAGAAATCAACTCGTTCTTCGCCTTCGACCCGGCGTTCCGCAATGGAATTTACGTTGCCACGGCCGACTTCAACCACGATGGTTTTTCGGATATCGTCGTCGCCGCGGGCTTCGGCGGCGGCCCCCATGTCAAAGTCTTTTCGGGAAAGCATCCCAACGACGAAATGGCCTCGTTCTTTGCCTTCGACCCCGGCTATTTGGGCGGTCTCGATCTCGCCACGGGTGACGTCAACGGCGACGGCACTGCGGATTTGGTCGTCGGTGCCCTCGGTGGCAGCGTCGCCACGTTCGATGGCACCACGATTCGGGCCGGGCAGACGCCCACTCGGCTGATCAGCGATTTCCTGGCTTTCGATGTCAACTTCAATGGTCGAATTTCTCTGGCCGTCGGCGATCTGAATGGCGACGGCTTCGCCGAGATCATCGTTGGCGCCGGGGCCGGCAGCGCCCCACGGGTGGTCGCATTCAACGGCCGCGACCTGCTGAAGGGGCGAACCAGTTTCGTTGCCAGTTTCTATGCGGGCGATCCGAATAGTCATGCGGGCATCCGTGTCGCGGCAGCCGATCTCGATGGCGATGGCCGTGAAGATATCATTGCCAGTCCCATGGCCAAATCGGATGGCCAGCTCCGAATTTATTCGTCCAAGATCGGCTTTGTCGGTTCGCCACCCCCGTGGCTCACGCTGCAAAACAGTGCTTGGGCGACCAATGGGACTTACGTCGGGTGAGGGGAGATAGCAAGGTTGGGCATCGGTTCCAAGCCGAGTTTGCGAATGGTGGTAACAACGAGTGTTGGGAATTCTTGGCGTTCACACCCTAGCAAATAGCCCAACATTCAAACGAGGGCACTTGCCTGCCAGAAGGCGACTGTGCGTCGGAGTGTTTTGTTTTGTTCCCGGTAGGCCAGTTCCGCTTGCTCTGTGGTCACTTCTACGAATTGAACCGTACTTCCAGGTCGAAGTTGGCCGACGAGATCGAGATCGGCGCGGATGACGTGGGCGATCTTGGGGTAACCGCCGATGGTTTGGCCGTCGACGCCGAGGATCACCGGGAGGCCATCGTTGGTGATTTGCACCGCCCCCGGTGCGACCGGTTCGGACGCGAGTTCGCGGGTCGGCCGGCTCAGGGGCGTTCCGAGCAGCCGCACACCCATGCGATCACTGGCCCCGGCGACCGTGTAAATTTGTTCGAAGAACTGCCAATCCACGAACCAATTCGCCTGCGGGCCAGGCAACACACGAATGACGCTGGCATTTCGCAGCGACGGTGCGTTTCCGTAACGTGGTTTCAGCGCCGACGTCGCACAGAGCAACAAATCATTCCGGCGGATCGGTGCCAATGCCGATTGGCTGTCGAGAATCACCGGGCCAGCGAAACCACCCACCACGCACAAATAAGCACGGCAACCGGTCGGCGTTCCC
>JAYSYJ010000090.1:0-18941 GCA_043727675.1 Fimbriiglobus sp. | reverse complement strand
TGTGCCGGCCGGGAGATCCGTCGACAGCTTCGAACTGGTCGATTTCGTGTTGTCCGATTCCTTCATGGACGAACCTAACAACTCCGGCTGAATCGGTTCCCCCAGAATTCCGGGTACGACCGATGAACTCGGTGCGAGCAACAGCGGATCTGGTAGCAACAGCGTGCGGTTCGAAGGGCCATACGGATCGGCTGGCACCGTTTTCGGTGGCTTTTCGGAAATTCGTGGAGCTGGCAACGACAGAGTCGGGTCGAAAGTGCTGCTCCGACTCGGAGTCACGGGCAGTGGAGTCGCCGGGATAAACTCGCCGCGCGGTGGGATGACACCCGGCGGAATCGCCGGGTCGCTGGTGCCATCATCACGGCGTCGACCATCGCGGCGCTCGTCTTGGCGATCCCGAAGCCGGTCGCCCAAGCTCCGTCGGCCACCCGAATCGCAATCGTTGCAACTGTGGTGACGACAACCCGCCGTGAAAGTTGAGACCGTTGCAACTAGAAGGAGCGATAAACGGAACACGATTAGCTCCCGGACTTTGTAACCTTTACAACCAGTAATTTACGCGATTGTTTCGTCTCCATCAGGAATTTCAGCCGATTCCACGAAAAGACCCGGCGTGATGGCGCCGGGTTTAACGATTAGGTAATTTAGCAGACCTCGAACCGCTATTCTTATGCCGCTTGGGCGGATTGCAGTGCGAAGACCAGCACATCTGGCTCTTCCGGTGAACCCAAGTTCGCCGTGAGGATCGACTGGGCAATCCGGGCGATTTCGCCACGCAAACGGCGGGCATCTTCTTCGGTTCGGAATCGCAGTTGCGTTTCCAGTTCCGCTTCGCTGCGTGCTTCCAAAAGTTTCCGTTCCGAGGCCAGCCGCTCCCGGTCGTGAGCTGTGCGAATGCGGTTTTCGCTCAGTTGACTTTCAATAAATTGGCTCGTTTCCCGCTGCAGTCGACGATCACGTTCGTCCACCGCTGTCCGTTCCTGGAGCAGGCGTGCTTCCCAATGGAGCAACCGTTTTTCTTCGCGGCGAAAGTGAGTTTTCCAACGTTTTTCGAGTACCCGAACCCGTCGTGTCGCACCGCGGGGTACCCCGGTCAGTGCCAAATCCCGCGCCGCCACTTCCGAGAGTTGTCGGGTCAGTTCTTCGTGAACCTGGCGCGTTTCCGTGGTCGCCGTAATCTGCTCGGCTTGAGTCAGTGCCAGACGATCCAATTCGGCATGGAGGAACGCCGTTTCGCGCTCGCGCAGGCTGGCCCACGACGACGCGGTCGCTCCGAGTGAAACTTCCCAGCGATCCATCTGCAATTGTTTATCGGCCAACTGGGCTTCGAGTCGATCTGCTTCCGACTGCACGCTGCTTTCCTTGGCCGCAAGGGCCAAATGCCAATGTTCGAGTTTGAACCGCAGTTGGACGAGAACGTGATCGTCGGTTCGGCGTCGCCGTTCGGCCACCATGAGTTCGCGTTCGCGTTCCTCAAGCGATTGTTCAGCGGAACGTATACTGAGGGCCAACGTGTGCATTTCTTCGACCGTCTGCGCCTCGGCACTCTGCCATAGTTCACGGGCCGTCGAAAGAGCCATCACCTGTTCCGACAAGATGGCCCGTTGATCGGCCAGCTCGGCCACCTGAATTTCCAATTCGTTCCGGGTCGTCGCGAGTGTGTGCCGTTCACGGAAAAGTTCTTGTTCGCGGTTCTGCAATTCGGTCAGCAGATTATCCGCTTGATAAGCCGACGCTCTCGAACCGGTCGGCGCCGCCAGTGAAATACTCGATTGGGCCACGGAAGGATTCCGCCCATCGGTGATCTGCGACTGACTTCGCTTCGTCTCCAATATTGCCATGGCTTGCCGGAGGTGAGTTGCCCGCGTTTCTAAGCCCGCAATCTCCCCGAGAAGCTGCGGTTGTCGTCCATCGAACAGCTGCCGATTCGACTCGAACAGCTTCTGTTGATCTTGGAACATCTTCACGCGCATTTCGAATGCGTCCCGTTGCCGCGTGAACCAGTCTTCGGACTGTTGACGATCGGCAATCGTGCGTCGTTGCCCCTCGGCGATCAGTTCCCAGGCCGATTGCAGCCGGGTTTTGTCGTCGGCGATCCGTTCGGCGAAGCGATCCAATTCGCTGCGCCGGCGTTGAGAATACTCTTGAAACCGGCCTTGCGACTCTTCGAGCGTCGCCCAATCTTGCTTGGCCGTGGCCCGATCGGCAGCCCATTTCAACTTGATCCGCTGCAAACAACGCTGATACAACGCACGAATCCGTTTTCGCTCCACCGCGACCGCCCGTTCCTCTTCGGACAGCCGAGCTTCGCGTTTTTCTAGCTTTTTCGTGCGTAGGTTAATGTCCGCATCAATCCGCTGTTGGTCGAACTTCTGCTGTTCGCGGAGAATGTGCAATTGATCGAACAGGGCCGGCGCCGACACCGCTTCGACCGGGACATTCCAACTCAATTGGAACAAGTGCGCCCCGATCCGGAGTTCCTGGCCATCGTTCAGCAGGGCGGCCGCCGTGGCCGATCCGTTGACAAAAGTCGATTCGGGATGCCAGGAACGCAACGCCAATCCGGCGGGCGTGAGCAACAGCGCGCAGTGCAATTCGGCAACGCCAGCCGCCGGCATCTGCACATCGCACTGACTTCCCGAGCCAATCAACGTGATCGGTAACTTCAACGGCCAAGTGGCCCCGTCCGCAAGACGAATCAATTCCCCGACCACATGCACCTGTTCAGCACCGTCCATGGCAAGCCCCCAAGTCCTCGACAATTCCCCGGCGGACTTATGCCAAACGGTCAGAAAAATGCAATCTAAAAATTGGCTTAAATCGCTGTCGTGGAATTCGGCTTGTTTGTCCGGCCTGGGTCGGTTATCGGCCCGTCTACTCGGTTGCGGGGAAGCCCGAGTCTTTCTCAAGGGGGGGGTCCGCCATGCGGAAACTCATCGCGGCATTGTTAGTCAGTGGCGGGTTGTTTTCTGGGCTCGGTTGCATGGGCAACGCCGAGTACGTGCAGAAAAACAAAGACGGCGGCATCATCGCTCTCAAAGTGAATGCGGATGAGGGCGAAGCCCGCAAACTGATGGAGAAGCATTTAGGGAGCCAGTACGAAATCGTAGAGACCTACGATCCGAAGTTGCGTGCCGGAGCGAAGCTGGACGCGAAACCGGGAATGCTCACGCCGAAGGATGACGGTGTAATGCATATCGCTTACCGGAAGTTGCCCGATTCGCAATTCGGTGGCACCACACCACCGGGACTTCCCCGTGCACCAATCGACAGTGGCTTGCCACCCGCCAAACGAGTCGCCCAGCCTTCGTCGACCAACGGGCCACAAACCGCATCGGGTAGTGAACCCGGTATGAAGCCGCCGGCCATGTATCCCGGTCAGTAACGATCACGAGCTGAGTCGCAAACCGATCGGCAACGATTCCCCGAAGAGCCGCGATTGTTCGTCGCCTTCGGGTTCGATCACCTCTTCCGTCATGCGGGCCCACGTTTCCGGCACCTTCATCGACCGCAGCAACGTCGAAATTCCTTCTTGATGCTCATGGTGGATATCGATTCCGCGCAGTCCACTGCGCCGCGCCAGTTGGGCCAAGCAGAAGGCCCAAGCCAGCCGGTCGTTCTCGTGGGTCGGAGTGTAATCCGCCAGTGCCGAGAGCCAACGCTCGGAGATGCTCGGATGCACAATGGTATTCAGCGGGCCGTAAAACAACACACGAGCCCCGAGCCGCGTCAGGCTCCAGAATAGATAATTCGGTACCGGCGAACGCTTCAATTGCGTGACCAACGCATCACCGAGATTCTCTTTGGTTTTGGCGTCCATGCGTTCGAGGCTGGCGGCGGCACGCCACATTTCCGTCAATTCGTTTGCGGATGGCTTCATCGGCGCTTTCGTTTTGGACGGCAGCAACACCAGCTTGAGGCGGGCAAACAGTGCCTGCTGCAAGGCACCGTTGAGACCACCGGCGACGCGTCGCCACATAATCCAATAGTCGGCACCCCCTTCGGGCACCACCAGTTTGTTCCCGCCGCTGATGGCTCCGCTGGCCGTCGCGGTGATCGATTTCCACAGCGCTTCCACGCGGTAGCGGTCGAGGGTATCCCCGAAGCCGGGCCGCAGCACGAATCCGGCGAGGTTATACCAGCGTGACAAATGCGCCGGCGATCGCATCCGCTGCTCGGCCACGTCCATCAGTGGTTCCCAAAGCCGGCGACACAACCCCGTGGGCCACTCGGGCCGGGTCGATTCCAGTGCTATTTCGAGTTGTTTGGTGAGTTCCTGCGGCGTCGGATTGTCCGTCGTGTAGCTCGCCTTCACCCGTTCCCCAGCGGCTTGCAATTTCTCTTCGGGGAAGACATCCACAAACGTCACCAGATCGGCATTCGGGGCCGCAGCGGTCGACTTCGGCGGTGCGACCTCCCGCGTATTGAATTCGAGCTTCCAACGGTTACCCTCCCGCGACACGCACGACAATTCCAGCGTGCCGATTTCCGTGGAACGCGCGGCCAAGGTCACCGGAATCCGCTTGGTCCCGGCACGCTTGCCGCCGCGCAAAATGGTGTGCAACGGTGGCAATTGTAGAAGTTGGTCGGGTTTGAGTTTCAGCACGTCGCCAGGGTGATCATCCGGTCGGGCCGTACTGGTGAACAACGGGAAGAGGACAGGTTCCCCGAGGGCGAGTTCTAATTCCGGTTTCGGGATAGCTATCTCGTCGCCTTCTTGCATCCGCCGGGGAACGACGCACAGATAGGTCGGTTCATCATTTGCAGTTTCAATTTGAATGTAGTAACTGCGGGCCGTGCCACCGCCGATCCGCCGACCGCCACTCTGTTTCAACCACGCCGAGTAAGCCGCACCCCAAGCCACGGCGAGGTCGAGCGACGGGTTCGAGAGCACCGTCGGATTCCACGGTTTCCCGGGACGGTCGAACCAAGGCTTCATGACCTCGATAATTCGATCTCGAAGCGCCTGCGGTTGAAAGACGCCCCCGTTGAAGAGGATCGCATCCGGGGCTTCACCGGCGGGGAGTTGGCGATGCAAAAACGACGCGAGATGACGGGTGATGGCCGCATCGGCAACGTAAGGCAGACCCATTTCTTGAAGTCCAGCCCGTGCCGCACGCTGCGGTTCGGCATCGTAGGGCACTTGTGGGAAGAACCCGTCGAGCAACGCCGCGTGGATATCGGCGGCCGTCACGGTGGCGCTCAGAGTGCCCGCAATCACCGAGCGCCCTTTTCCCATGATGGTCACGATGTACTCGGCCGGCGACTTCGGCCCGAGCAGCGATTCCTTCGCTCCCCGGCAGGCTTGGACGAGCGTGCCGAATTGGCCCGCATCGAGCTTCTGCGGCAGTTTTGCCTCCACCGCTTTGGCCAGCGCCAAGTCCATATTGTCGCCACCGAGAAGCAAGTGATCGCCAACAGCATCGCGTAGGAACGCCAAGCTACCTTGATCCTCAGCGGCCCGGATCAGGCTGAAATCGCTGGTGCCACCGCCGACGTCGATGACGACGCAACGCATCCCCGGTTTCAGTTGGCCACTCTCTTCGACCGAGTGCATGCCCAACCAGCAATAGAACGCCGCCTGCGGTTCTTCGATCAAAGTGACGTACTTGAGCCCGGCTTGCTTGGCGGCTTCGGCCGTCAGGTTTCGAGCCATGTCATCGAACGAGGCCGGCACCGTGAGTACCACAGGGCATTCTTCGAGATGATCTTCCGGTTTGCGACCCGGTGCCGCATTCCAAGCATCCACAAAGTGCCGCAGATACTTCGCCGAGACCGCCAAGGGTGAGAGCCGTTCGACCTCCGGCGGCGCCGCCCACGGTAGTAGCGGTGCCGTGCGGTCGACACCTTGGTGACAAAGCCACGACTTGGCACTGGAGACCAACCGACCGGCAATCTTCGCCCCATGGGTGCGGGCGAACTGACCAATGACATCGGACGCCGTCGCGTCCCACGGTAATGCGGTCGCTCCGGCGGGCAAGTCGTGTGGCCCCGGCCGGTACAGAAACGACGGTAGCAATGGCAACTCTGCAACTTGCCCGGCGGCCACCAACTGGGCCACGGGGAACGTTTGCAATTTCACGCCGCCCTTGCCCTTCGCTTGCAAATCGACGTAGGCGAGCGCCGAGTTGGTGGTGCCCAAGTCGATGCCGATGAGGTAGCGGGCCATGCCGAAATCCTGTATCTTCTGGAACGAATCGAATGCCGAAACTCGGAAACCGAACCGTGGAACCCCACCGCACAACTGTTCTAGGGCTAGACATCGGCGGGGCGAACTTGAAGGCCGCCACCGCGACCGGACGAGCAATTTCGGTACCCTTTCCACTCTGGAAGCAACCGGACGAGTTGCCGGCCGCTCTCGCCGCGCTACTTGCGGAATTTCTTGAGATCAACGAACTCGCGATCACCATGACAGGGGAACTCTGCGATTGCTACGCCACCAAGCGCGAAGGGGTGAACCGAATCTTGGACGCCGTGGAATTCGCAGCGGCCAGCATCAACAGAAATCAGCCCGTACCGGGTACCCCCGGCGTCCCGCCGGTTGGGGCAAAAATCACGGATGTCGATTCCATTTCACTGGCGAACCGGCGGGACGCCGGCCCTACCCAGGATCGGCGGGACACCGGGGTTTATCGGATACGCATCTGGAATACGGCGGGCGAATGGCTTACCATCCAGGAGGCCCGCGTGCAGACGCTGGCGGTTGCCGGGTCGAATTGGCACGCGTTGGCCACGTTTGCTGGGCGGTTCGCACCTCAAGGAAATGGATTGCTCGTCGACATCGGGAGTACGACGACGGACATTATTCCATTGTCTAACGGGTGGCCGCAAACTCTCGGCCATACGGATTGGGATCGCCTCCACAGCGGAGAACTCGTCTACGTCGGTGTGAAACGGACGCCGATTATGGCCCTCGGGCACCCGGCTATCTGTTCGGAATATTTTGCCGATGCGCGCGACATGCACATTGTGCTCGGGCAAGCCCCTGAAGACCCTACCGCGACTGACACGGCTGATGGGCGACCGGCGACGATGGAACATTGCCTTGCTCGCATGGCGCGGATGATCGGCGGCGATCTGGAGACCCTCGGGCCTGAAATCGTTCAAGACTTCGCCATCCAATGTTTCCAGCGACAACGGGCGAAGATCGTGAGTGGGATTCACCGTGTCGATGTTTCCGAAGTACGAACTCTCATCGTGAGCGGGGCGGGGGAATGGCTTGCCCGCGAAGCCTGGAGCGGTGCCTACCCTGAACTCAAGCCCCGTATCGTCTCGCTCAAGGAGGAACTCGGCCCCGATGTGTCGGAGTGTGCCCCGGCCTATGCGGTCGCGGTGCTGGCCACGGAGATGCCCGTATGATCGTCGCGAAGGTCGGTGGGAGCCTGTACGATTGGCCGCAATTGCGACGCACGTTGAATGCTTGGGTGGACGCGCAGAACGAGCCGGTGCTGCTCTTTCCCGGTGGCGGCGAAGCGGCCGACGCGGTGCGAAGTTGGGATCATGTTCACGAACTCGGGGAAGAACCGGCACACTGGCTGGCGATACGCTCCCTATCGCTCGGCGCTCAGTTTCTGCACACAATCGTGCCAAAGTTGCAGGTAGTCGAAAGGCCGTTGCCGGGGATACTCGATCCGTACCCGTATTTCCAAACGCAGTCTGGGCCACCGCAATCGTGGAGTGTCACGACCGATTCACTGGCCGCCTGGGTGGCACTCGCCTGCAACGCCTCCAAGTTGGTGCTGCTGAAATCGACGGACGTTCCGGGAAATTTGAGTTGGAAACAAGCGAGCGAAGCGGGCTTTGTGGATCATTACTTCCCGACGTTGCTGGAGACCGCGACCTTACGAGTCGAGGTTGTGAATCTGCGCCATTTCTCGAATTCATAAAACAAGCTCTCTCGATGTCACTCGCGCCCGGGGTCTTCCGTGCCAGATGCTATTTCCATTGATGGTTTCGGGCCTTTGCCAGTGCATTGTCCAACGACGGTCGCCGAGCTTTCCGAATTGGTGCGAACCCACCCCGCGATTTATCCGCGAGGGGGTGGCACACACACGCACATCGGCGGCGTGCCTAGTCGGCCCGGGATTGTGCTTGAAATCAAGGCACTGAATCGAATCGTCGATTACCCGGCGCGCGACCTCACCTTGACTGTCCAAGCCGGGGCCACGCTAGTGCAAGTCCAACAGTTGCTGACGCAAGAACAGCAGTGGCTCCCGATTGACGTGGCCAACCCCGACGTGGCCACCGTCGGTGGGGCGATAGCAGCCAACGTCAACGGCCCGCGGCGGCTGAACCAAGGGACTTGGCGCGATGCTGTCCTCGGTATTCGTTTCGTGTCTGACGACGGCATCGAGAGCAAAGGCGGCGGCCGTGTCGTCAAGAACGTCGCGGGTTACGACCTGATGAAACTCCATTGCGGAGCACTTGGCACACTCGGCGTCATCACCGAAGTGACCTTGAAAGTGAAGCCCCGGCCCGAAAGATCCGCGTTTGTAATCTTCGGCGTGCCGACATCGGCGATTGCCCCGACGCTCGATCGCTTGCACGCCTCGGCCAGCCGACCGGTGGCCATCGAATTATTGAACCGCAACGCTGCCAAGAGTTTAGGTATCACCCTTCCAGACTCGGAACCCTGGTTGATCGCTTGCGGTTACGAGGAGAAAGCGGCGACGGTCACGTGGCAAGTCGAAACCTTGAAACACGAGTCGATCAGTACTCCGCTTCGCGATCTCACCATCATCGACGGCAACGATGCTGCGAAACTTTGGATCGGTTTGACTTCATTGCAAACCGGAAACGAGGAATTTAGCACGTTGAAGTTCAACACCCGGCCGAGTGCCGTCGCCGCACTGGCACTGACGGCGGCGACCACCCATTCGCAGGCGATGATTCATGCCCACGCCGGCAGTGGCATCGTTTTCGTGCACGTTCCGAACGAGCCGAAACCGGAGCGATTGTCGACGATCGTTCAAGAATTGCTGAGTGATCGACGCGAAGACAACTTGCAGATTCTGCGCTGCCCGAGTGCTTGGAAAGTCGGCTTGCCCGTTTGGGGCCGCGATCGTGGCGATCGGAAACTGATGGCCGAGATTCGAGCCACACTCGATCCGCGACATCTCTTCAATCCCGGTCGTGTGGCGTGGTGAACAGCATGCGGTGGTCGATTCTTGCCATTTTTTTACTCGGCTTCAGTCTGCGCACATTTGCGTTTCTGTCGGAGCGCTCGCTCTGGATCGACGAAGCGATGGTGGCGCTGAACATCGTCGAACGCAGCCCCGCCCGGCTCATCGAACCGCTCGACCGCAATCAGGGTGCCCCAGTCGGTTTCTTGTTAGCCACGAAAGCGAGCGTCGAACTCTTCGGCGCAACAGAGTACGCACTACGGTTGCCCGCGTTTTTGGCATCGCTCGTCGGACTCGGCGCATTCGGTTTTGCAGCGTACCGGCTCCTGCCACGCTCGGCCGCGCCGCTGGTGTTCGCGCTGTTCGCAATCTCGCCACACATCGTCAGTTACGCCGCCGAGTGCAAGCAGTATTCGAGTGATGCCGCCTTGGCGGCAGTGTTGCTGGCCATCGCCGCGCCGTTCTTTCTCGGCCCGGTCCGAGTGCAGAATTGGTTGACGTTCGGTATCGTCGGGGCCGTCTCGGTCTGGTGCTCGCACCCTGCTCTGTTCGTACTCGCAGGCCTCGGCGTCTCGTTGTTGACCTGCGCGATGATTCACCGGGATCGCGCCCGGATCCTCGGCCTGATTTTGCTAGGCGGGTCGTGGCTCCTCAGCTTCGCCGCTGTCTACATCATCAACCTCCAGCACCTCGGGCATAACGATTACCTGATCACGTACTGGGCCGGGCACTTCGCTCCACTGCCGGTTTCACGGAGCGGCTTGGTCTGGTTTGTCGATCACGCCTTGGAGTTCCTCCACGAACCGGCCGGACTTTCAGGTAGTCAACGGGTAACTGGACTGCTGGTTGGTTCGGTGGGCATTGTCGGCTTGATCGCACTCGCACGAATCCGTCGTTGGCTCGTCTTCGCTTTCATCGTCACCGTCATATTCACGTTGGTTTCGTCGGGGTCGTATCTGTATCCGTTTGCTGGACGACTCCTGCTGTTCCTCGTGCCAATGTCGTGTGTCATCTGGGGTTGTGGCGCCAACTGGCTGGCGTCGCAGTGTGGCCATCGAGGAATGATCCTTGGATGGCTCGTGCTCGTCTGGCCTGGGATTGAGTTGGTGAACGAGTTTCAAAAACCCGCACGCACCGAACAAATTCAGCCGATGTTGAACCACGTGCAATCGAATTGGCAGCCGGGAGATCGGATCTACGTTTACGGCGGTTCCGGTGATGCCGGAGCTGGGCCGGCGTTCGACTTTTACTCGCCCCGGTATCTGTTTCCAGCCGAAAGCGTGGTTCGCGGGGGCATCCACCGCGACGATCCGTCGCTGTACCGAATTGAAATTACGAAGCTGCCACCGGGTCGGATTTGGGTGCTGTTCACTCACCGACACCGCGACGAAGAGTCTGTAATCCGTAGGTATTTCGCCAGCGCCGGTTCGTGTCGAGAATCAGTTGACGCCCGTGGTGCCTCGTTGCATCTGTACGAAATCGCACGTCAATCGCCGCCGTAATTGGCTTGCTTTAGTTCGGCCGCTTGGTTCCGGTGGAACTGGACAATCTGCCGAACGGTACCATCCGGATCGTCTTTCGCCAACCGGTCGAGCCAGCTCGCGAATGATAATTTGCACTCGTAAGCCACCCGGGCGGCACCGGCACGGACGGCGGGATCGGTATCGCGGCTGAGACGTTCGAGCCATGGCCCGGGGTCGCGGATGGCTTCGCGGTTCGAACGCAGATCGATGAGCAACTTCAGCCGCTCGGAGGCATCTGGGCTGGATAATTTGCGTGCCGCCGTGATTTGTTCGGGCTCCAATCCGCGCGTGCTCAGGGCCGCTTCACAGAGCATCTGGACTTGCAGATCGGCGTCGTTGAGCCACGGGAAAAGATCTTCGTCGCCAATCACGGCCGACCCAGAGCTTGCAGGGCCGACGGCGAGCATCGCCGCTCGGCGTACGTCCGCTTCCGGGGCCTGCAAACAAGCGACAACCTCCATTTTTTGATTTAGCTCAGGCCGCATGGTCAACTGGATCGCTTGCACTCGCACGTCGGCTGAACGGTGCTGAAGCGCTTGCCGAACAATCTCTCGGCAACGTGGTAATGTGTCGATATCTGGGACACGCAAAAAATCGGGCACGAGGATAAAGAGCGACTCTTGACCGACTTCCGAATAGTCCGCAAAGCCGTGGAGGTGCGGTCGACAAAGCGTTGCAAAGCGCGGGTCGGTTGATTGTAGTAATTTCAAACTCTCGAGCAGTGCGCTCGCAATGGCGGAGCAGCGTTCGACATCGCTGCCATGGAATGCTTCCGTCAAATAGGGTGTCCCGGCGTCACCTCCGTTCACCAATTTGCGTGCAGCCTCACGTCGGGCCTCATCGGTAATGGCCGTGCGGAGTTTGTAGCCAGCGTACCGAGCATTCAGGTTCTTCCATTGCATGCCCGCAACAGCGCCTCCGGCCAGCACCAGCAGTAAAATTCCGAATCCGATCCGTCGCATCCATGTCCGCCCGTTGCTAGCCATCGCCTGCCTCCCTGCCCGGAATGTTCCAGAAGATAGTCTGGATCTCGTAGCCGGAGCAAGTGCAACTGGGGGTGGAACCGGTCGTTTTTTATTCAAAATCCACTATTTGTACAGAATTTCACATCAGGCATTTGACAACCATTCGTCTGCATCGTATATACACTAGTGTAATTAAAAAAGGTATTGGAGTCTTCCATGATCGCAAAATCAAACACGAGTGAACCCGGTTGCAAATCGCGTCCATCGGTGTCAGCTAGCTAGTCGGCCTTGCAGGCTACGCCTATAATAAGTTTAAACCTACCACGAGCCTGTTTCGATCATTTATGAGCACAGTCGCTATCAACCCAAAGGGTGCCCGCAAGTATGCCGATGGCACCGGCCCCCTCGCTTGGAATCAGGCCTATCTCGGGTCGAGCGTGGGTCAAAAAATCTTAGTGGCCGTCACGGGGGTCGCCCTGGTCGGCTTCTTGGTCGGCCACATGATTGGCAACTTGAAGATGTTCAGCGGGCGCGAATCGATCAATGCCTACGCTTCATTTTTGAAGCACGATCTCGGGGTGCTGATCTGGATCGCCCGTGCCGGTCTGGTCGTCCTCTTCGTCACGCACCTCGTCTTCACGATTCGATTACAACGCCGGGCCAAGGCCGCACGGCCCATTGGTTACCAGATGCAAGTGGCCGCACAAGCCAGTGCGGCATCGAAGTCGATGCTCTACACGGGTCTGGTGGTCGGGGCATTCTTGGCGTTCCACCTCGCCCATTACACCTTAGGACTCGTCCACGGGGCCGAGTTAAGCGATGGGCGAATCGTGAACTACGGCGAACTCATTGATGCCAAGGGGCACCACGACGTTTACACGATGGTGATCGCCGGATTCACCACTTGGTGGATATCCGCACTCTATTTGGTGGCTCAAGCACTGTTATTCGTTCATCTTAGCCACGGTATACCTAGTAGCCTCCGTACGCTCGGGTTGCTCGGTCGCCGCTTCGAACCGGCGGCTCAAGCCTTAGGAATCGCCATCGCCGGGGCCATCTTGCTCGGCAACTTCGCCATCGTCCTCGCCGTCTGGACGAAAGTTCTTCAGTAGTTCGGATTTCGGAACTATCCATTTTGATATCCGCTCAGGTCGATCCCTATGAAACTCGATGCTCGGATTCCGTCGGGGCCTTTGCCCCTGAAATGGGAATCGTTCAAGAAAGATCAGAAGCTCGTCAACCCGGCGAACAAGCGGAAATTCCGCGTGATCGTCGTCGGTACCGGCCTCGCCGGCGGCAGTGCGGCGGCAACGTTGGCCGAACTCGGTTACGAAGTGCTGAGCTTCTGCTTCCAAGATAGCCCGCGGCGGGCGCACAGCATCGCGGCCCAAGGTGGCATCAACGCGGCGAAGAATTACCAAAACGACGGCGATAGCGTCTGGCGGCTCTTTTACGACACCATCAAAGGTGGCGACTATCGTTCGCGCGAAGCGAACGTTCACCGGCTCGCCGAAGTCTCGGTGAACATCATCGACCAATGCGTGGCCCAAGGTGTGCCGTTCGCCCGCGAATACGGCGGCTTGCTCGAGAACCGCAGCTTCGGCGGCGCCCAAGTGTCGCGGACGTTTTATTGTCGGGGTCAGACCGGCCAGCAGCTCTTACTCGGGGCTTACCAAGCCATGTCTCGGCAAATCGGGGCCGGCAACATTAAAATGTTCCCGCGCACCGAAATGCTCGACCTCGTGGTCACCGATGGCCGGGCGCGTGGGATCGTCGTGCGGCACCTCGAAACCGGTAAAGTCGAATCGTTCAACGCGGACGCTGTGGTGCTCGCCACCGGCGGTTACTCGAATGCGTTCTACCTCAGTACCAACGCCAACGGTTGCAATGTCACCGCGACGTACCGCAGTTATAAACGCGGGGCTACCTTTGCGAACCCCTGCTACACGCAGATTCACCCGACTTGCATTCCCGTGGCCGGCGATCACCAAGCGAAGCTGACTCTGATGAGTGAAAGCCTGCGGAACGATGGCCGCGTTTGGGTGCCGAAGAATCAGGGTGACATCAACAAGCACCCGAGCCAGATCGCCGAAGGCGACCGCGATTACGTGCTCGAACGCCTCTACCCGAGTTTTGGGAACTTGGCACCCCGCGATGTGTCGAGTCGAGCTGCGAAGCGCGTCTGCGACGATGGCCTCGGTGTCGGCCCCGGTGGTCGCGGAGTGTATCTCGACTTCGGCGATGCCATTCAACGCCAGGGTCTGCCGAAGATCCAAGCGAAGTACGGCAACCTCTTCGACATGTATCAACGCATCACCGCCGAGAACGGCTACGAGCGGCCGATGCGGATCTACCCCGCGCTGCACTATACGATGGGCGGGTTGTGGGTCGATTACCACTTGATGTCGAACATCAACGGATTGTTCGTGGTCGGCGAAGCGAACTTTTCGGATCACGGGGCTAACCGATTGGGAGCATCGGCGCTCATGCAGGGGCTCGCCGACGGTTATTTCGTGCTGCCTTACACCCTGAGCAACTACTTCGCGAGTGTGCCGACGGATCGCAAACCGGTGGATCACCCTGAGTTTAAGAAGTGCGAAGAAGGCGTGGCCGCCCAGACGAAGCGACTGCTCGGCATCAAAGGGAAGAAGACGTCTACCGAGTTTCACCGCGACTGCGGCAAGACGCTCTGGGAACATGTCGGGATGTCGCGCACCAAACAATCGTGCGAAACGGCCATCAATCACATCCAAGAACTGCGTGCCGAGTTCTGGAGCAATGTGAGTGTGCCGGGGAGCGGCGAAAGTTTGAACTCCGCGCTCGAAAAAGCCGGCCGCGTCGCCGACTTTTTGGAGTTCGGCGAACTGCTGGCACGGGACGCCCTGACGCGGGAAGAATCGTGCGGGGGCCACTTCCGCGAGGAGCATCAATACCCGGATGGTGAAGCCAAACGCGACGACGAGAAGTTTGTCCACTCGGCCGCTTGGGAATACGCGGGGCCAGACAGGACCCCGATCCGCAACGAAGAGCCACTGAACTTCGAGACGGTGAAACCGAGCGTGCGGAGTTACAAGTAACGGAGGGTTAAGCGATGGAACTGGAAGGCACTGTGACAGGCGGAATGTTTGTTCCGGACGCTGGCACGCCATCGTTGCACGAAGGGAATCCGGGCTGGTTCATGGATCTGATCCGAGATCTCATCGTTGACAACCCTGATTCCCCCGGAGATTTGGCGATTCAGCACGATCATTACCGGTTAGGAACGCCGAAGCGATGACCGAATTTCTTGACACGGTCGCATTTGTTGGCGTTGTGGATCACCATTTCCGGCAGGCCGGATTCATCCCCGTATTCCAAGCGAAAACCCAAATATGAAATTCACACTCAACGTCTGGCGGCAACCGAACCGCACCGCCAAGGGCCAACTGGCCACCTACGCCGTGGATGGCATCACCGGGGATATGTCGTTCCTCGAGATGATGGACATCCTCAACGAGCAGCTCATTCGAACCGGGCAAGAGCCCGTGGCGTTCGACCACGATTGCCGCGAGGGCATTTGCGGTTCGTGCGCGATGATGATCAACGGTCAAGCCCACGGCCCGGAACGCGGTAGCACCACCTGCCAGACACACATGCGGAGCTTCCGCGACGGTGCCAACCTCACCATCGAACCTTGGCGTGCCGGGGCGTTTCCGGTCGTCCGCGATTTGGCCGTGGATCGCAGCGCGTTCGACCGCATCATCCAGAGTGGTGGTTTCATCGGTGTCAACACCGGCGGCACCCCCGACGGCAACACGCTGCCGATTCCGAAGGTCGATCAAGATCACGCGATGGACGCGGCCCAGTGCATCGGTTGCGGGGCTTGCGTCGCAGCGTGCCCGAACGCCTCGGCGATGCTTTTCTTGAGCGCGAAAGTTGGCCACTTGGGAACATTGCCCCAGGGCAAGGCCGAACAGAAACAGCGCGTGAAGGCGATGGTGGCGACGCACGACCGCGAAGGGTTCGGCCACTGCACGAACATCAACGAGTGCGAAGCGGCTTGCCCCAAGTCGATCAGCACCGAATTCATCGGGCAGCTCAACCGCGACTACATCACATCGGCGGTCTCGGCCGCCGTGAGGGGATGACCGGGGTTCAGATCCACTTTTTCCATCGGTAGATGCCGAGGGCCACGACTGCGGTGAGGATCATCATTCCGAATGCGAACCAGTGGCCGCTCTCCCATTCCAGCTCGTTCATGTGCTTGAAGTTCATCCCGTAGTAGCCGACGATCAGTGTGCAGATCATGCCGATGGTCGAGATCATCGTCAGTACTTTCATGATCTCGTTGAGGCGGTTCGACGTCGCTGCGAGGTGCGTCTGCATCAAGTCGCTGACCATTTCGCGGGCGTTCTCGATCAAGTCGGTGTAACGCACCAAGTGATCGTACACATTGCGGTAGTAGGCCATTTCGCGCGGGTCGACCAAGTGGAACTCGCCGCGGATGAGCCGGGCTAGCACCTCCCGTTCGAGGATGAGCGTCTTGCGGAGGTAGGTCACTTCTCGTTTCACCCGCATGAGCTTCGCCAGAACCGCCGGTGTCGGCTGGCGAAACATCTTCGTTTCCAACTGGTCGAGTCGTTGCGAAATGCGGTCGACCATCGGGGCGTAATCGTCGACGATGCCGTCGAGAATCAGGTGGAACAGATAGTCCGGGCCGCGCTGGACATTGGAAGCGTGCCGGGTGAGTTGGCCGCGCCCTTCTTGGATGCACGGCATCGGCGAATCGTGATGCGTGACCAGCACAGTGTGCGTCAGAATCGCACTCAACTGCGGCCGCGGTAACTTGTGAATGCGGATCGACTTCTTCAGCGGTTCCACTGCGGGTTCCGCATGCAGTTCCAGCGGCAGCGGGTTGACGATGGCGAACAAGTAGTCGGGAAACTCTTCCACCTTGGGCAAGTGCGCCAACCCGGTGCGGCGGGGTTTGGTGACATCTTCGAGCGTGAGCACGTGGATGGGCAAGAAGACATTCAGCACGCGGTCTTCTTCCTCCAGCGTCGGCGAATCGAGATCGATCCAAACCACCGAGCCTTCCGGTAGTTCCGCGGCCGTGGCCGGCAGAGCGTCGAGGCTGACACTCTCGGTGTTTTTGGAAACGGGGTTCCAACGAACGATATGGATCATGGGTGGGCAATTTCGGAGTGCGGAATTTATTTCTTAGGTGTCAGGGTCACTTCGCGCAGATCCATCACGGCGACGCCGAGCTTCGATTTCGGCGTCACGATCAACGTATGCACCCCGGCTTTGTCGATCGTCAATTCGCCGACTTCGCGCTTCTCGAAGGCTTGGAAGCCGCCGGTGTCTTTGACGGTGAACTTCGCCTTCGAGTCGCCGACGGCGAGTTCTACTTCGGCGCCGCCGCTGCCCTTCCCGGCTCCTTGCAGCACGGTCACGGTGAAGGTTCCCGGAGTCAACACCGTTAAGTCAAAGCGGGCGGTGTCGGCCTTGTTCGTCCAGTAGCCGAGGGTGTTCTTGTGCGGAGCCGGCTCGAAGCGGAGCTGCGTCCCGGTGACGGACGCGGTGCGGGCGTGCAGGGTGATGGTGCCATCTTTCGCCTGCAGATTCGGGGCGTACTCCCGGTTGGGCGTCGGCATCTTGGCTCCGACTTCTTTTCGCCACCCGGCGAGTTTCGCTGCCAACTCCTTCACCATCTCGGGTTTCTCAGCTGCGAGGTTGCGGTTCTCGCCGATGTCTTTGGCCAGGTCAAAAAGTTCGCGGCGGTCGTCTTCAAAATATTCGATGAGCTTCATGGTGCCGACGCGGATAGCCCCGCCGGGCTTGCCGAACTGTGGAGTGTAGTAAGGGCAATGCCAGTAGAACGCCCGGTTCGGGTCGGACTTCGCTTCGCCGCGGAACTGCGGGCTGCGATCAATACCGTTGGACTTCGGTTCGGGTGCGGCATTGCAAAAGCCCATGAGCGTAGGAATGAGATCGTCCATTACAAATGGGAAGCCGCCGACGTTGATCCCAGGCCCCTGGATTAGGAACGGCACTCGTAAGCCGCCTTCGTAGAGGTAGCCGTTACCCTCCCGGAACGGGGCGTTCGACGTTGTTGGCACATTCGGCTTCCACTCCACCGAATTTCCACTCCCGCCCGAGAACACCACGATCGCGTTGTCCGGGCCGAGGATATCGTCGACCATCCTAACGACCTCGCCGAAGACACGGTCGACCCCCTCGACCGTGGTAGCGTGAATCGGATTCCCTTGCGATCCCGGCTTGCCAAGTTTGTACTTCCCGATTTGTTCCGCCGTCGGCTGGACGGTGACCATGATGACCGCGAACAAGGGCTTTCCCTCGGCGGCTTTCGCCCGTTTGCGGAAAGCGGCTTCGTCCCAAACCAATTGGCTGATGGACTCGTAGCCGGCCGGCACCTCCGAACGCTTGACGGCCGGCACCGCGTTGATCTCAGGAGTCTCCAGCTTGAACGAAGACCTGGGGTGGAGAGGCCCCCGATCTTGAATCGACGGCGCATAAGCCTCGTCCAACTTCACTCCTTGTTTGGCGAACGCATCCAAGTTCGGTGTCTTGTAGTACGTGCTCCCCGTGCAGCTGAGATCGCGGGCACCGAGGTCGTCGTTGATGATCAACACCACATTCGGCTTGGCCTTCGGTTCGGCACCGAGGGACGACGACCCGACACCGAGCAGCAGAACGAGACAAGACGAGATGCGCATGGTGGACTCCCTCGACGCTGTTGGGCATAAGATTAACATACCGATCCCGGAGGCCCAAGGCATGACTCTGATCGACCGCGTCCAAGCGACCTTGCGGAACCAAGTGGCCCCGGCGATGGATCTCGATGGATCCGAAATCGAAGTGCTCGAAGTTTTCAACGGCATCGCCACCGTGCGACTCGGGCCGATCTGCGCCAGTTGCCCCGCGACATTGATGACCGTCATTTCCAGCATGGAACAAGAGCTGAAGCGATTTATACCCGAAATCGAGATCCTCGAAGCCGTCCTGTAATTCCATTCCGATGCTGGTGCTAATTTTTTGGAACTAGCGTTTTTTTTACTCGCTCACTAACATTTGATGAGGTACAAGTAACCAACTTTTCCGACGTCGCTTTTTCCGACAGGTGACAGGTGTCCAAATCTCAGTCCTGCATCGGCTGCGGTAATGCGTTAGCCGATAATTCGGTTTTGACGGTCTGCCCGACGTGCTACCGGGATACCGACAAAAATGCCGATCCCATCACGATCAACGAGTTCCTTCAAGACCAGGCTTCGACGCATCACTTCGACGCGATCGGGCACAATCAATTCTTGCTGGCGATTTCGGATGCG
>JAYSYJ010000089.1:0-6280 GCA_043727675.1 Fimbriiglobus sp. | reverse complement strand
GCAGCAGCCCGACGCGGTCGTCGTGCGACATCTTCTCGATCAGCCGGCCGACTTGGGGACGCTTGGTGTCTTCGACCATGTTTTCTTGCACGTCGATCGGCAAATATTCGAAGATGGCAGCTTGCGTGCGGATGTCCGACTGGCTGATGATTTCCCAGATTTGGTCGGGGGAGAAATCGTCTTCGACGGTTTCGGCGATGGTCGCCGGGTGAAGCTCTTCGCACAGTGCCGTGAGACCCGCAGTGTCACCGTGGTCGAGCATGTCCTTGATTTCTGGGCCGAAGAGCGGATGAGCCATGCGCGAAGTCCGTCGGAACTGAAAGTCATCCACCCGCGATTACATTATCGATCAGCCGCGTTGTGCCCAGAACGATCGCCACCGCCACGAGTGCCGGCCGGCGTAATAAGTTGATCGGTTCGAGCGATTCGGCGTCGACGATCTCGGCGTAGTCGACCTTGGCACCGGGGATCGTCAGCAACTCGGCAAGCAATCCGGATTGCAAACGGGCCACGTCGATTTCTCCCGCCGCGACGCGGTGGAGTACGGTTTGCAACGCTCGGTAAATTCGCGGGGCCTCTGTTCGGTCGGCAACGCTCAAGTAGCGATTGCGCGAACTCAGGGCGAGGCCATCGGCTTCGCGCACGGTCGGTTCGATCCGTAGTTCCACGGGCACATCGAGATCGCGCACCATTCGTTTCAGCACGGCACACTGCTGGGCATCCTTGGCTCCGAACACGGCGATGTGCGGTTGGACGATGTTCAGCATTTTCAGGACGACTGTGCAAACTCCGCGGAAGTGCCCTGGCCGGCGCTGGCCACAGAGCATGCGATCCAACGCGGGGACTTCGACCTGAGTTGCGAAGCCGGGGGGGTAGAGTTCGGGCACCGTCGGTGCGAAGATCCAATCGGCGCCGGACGCGGTGGCGAGAGTGCGATCCGCGTCGAGCGTCCTGGGGTATTTGCCGAAGTCTTCGTGCGGCCCAAATTGAGTGGGATTTACAAAGATGCTGACGACGACGAAGCCCGCGTGGCGCCTGGCGGCGCGGATCAGTTCCGCGTGCCCGGCGTGCAGCGCCCCCATCGTCGGCACGAGTGCCACCGACTTCCCTGCGGCTTTCGCCGCTTTGACTGCAGCCCGAATTTCAGCAATGGCATCCATCATGATTCCCTCGCGTCACCTTCGAGCAGTTTCATCAAACCTTCTTACTGGGCGTGGTTGTCCGAACTCCGGTCGCAAGTAAGATTTCGGTCTGAACCCGACCCGGCGGTATTGGAGTTTATTATGCGTTCGTTTCGCACAGCAGCCACGTTCACTGCTTTAGTCAGCTTCGCGTTGGCATGCTCCGCCGGGTGTGGCGGTTGCAATAAATCGGCAGACGGTGGTGGATCGGGTGGCCGGATCACTGCCGGCGGAGCCACGTTCATCGATCCGATCATGCAGAAATGGGCCGAAGAGTATAACAAGACCGCCAAGGTGGAAATCGATTACACCGCGCAAGGGTCGGGCTACGGTATCAAACAGACCACCGACAAAAACATCGCCTTCGGTTGCTCCGATGCCCCGATGAAGAAGGCCGAACTCGAAGCGGCCACGACGACCGGTGGCGAAGTGATCCACATTCCGCTTGCCATCGGGGCCGTGACTGTGGTTTTCAATTTGAACGAGATCAAAGAGTTGAAGCTCTCGGGTGATATCGTCGCCAACATTTATTTGCGGAAGATCACAAAGTGGAACGATCCGGCCATCGGCGCGTTGAACCCCGGCACGGCCCTGCCCGACCTCGCCATCGTGCCGGTCACGCGGTCTGACAAGAGCGGGACCACCAACATCTTCACGGAGTACCTTTCGAAGGTGAGTCCAGAGTTCAAAACAGTGGTCGGAGTCAGCACCCAACCCACGTGGCCCAAAGGAGGAGTCGCCCAGGCCGGGAGCGGTGGCGTCGCGAGCCATGTGAAGGCCAACGCGGGGTGTATCGGCTACGTGGAACTGAACTTCGCCAAGCTGAACGCCCTCGGGTTGGCGAGTTTGAAAAATCGCAAAGGGACGTTTGTGGCTCCGGAAGCCGCCGGCGTGACCGCGGCCGCAGAATCGGCGGCCAACGACAAGCAGACCGCAGAACCGTACAGCTTGCACGAGTTGACGTTCTCGTTGACGGACACCGATGGCGAGAAAGCTTACCCGATTGTCGGAGTCAGCTACGCGGTGGTCTTCACGAAACCGCCGGCGGACAAAGGCGGAAAGCTCGTCGCGGCGTTTTTGAAGTGGGCCGTGACCGATGGCCAGAAGTTCGCCATCGAAAAAGACTACGCCCCACTGCCGGAAGAATTACGTAAGAAATGTGTCGCCCGGATCGAAAAGATTGTGGCTGAGTGATTTATGGCCTCGACGGTACCAAAGCCTGACGCGCCTCGCTCCAACTGGGGCGATGTGTTGTTTCGTTGGGTGTGTCAATCGTCCGGTTTGTTCGTGCTGCTAATTGCCGCGACCATCCTGTACGTGCTCATCCGTCAATCGTGGCCGTTTTTGATGGGGGACAACCTCTCCCAATTGCTCACCGGCGATCGTTGGGATCCGGATAAGAATCAGTACGGTGCTTTGGTGGTCGTCTTCGGCACCGTGGTCACCTCGTTGATCGCCATGCTCATCGCCGTCCCGCTGGGTGTCGGTTCCGCAGCATTCCTGTCCGAGATCGCCCCGGCGTGGCTGCGCCGCATCTGCGGATTCCTGCTCGAACTTCTGGCCGCGATCCCCAGCATCGTTTATGGCTTCTGGGCCAAAACATTCTTGGCAAAGTTCGGTCTGCTCCCCATGTACAACGCATTGGGGCTGGAAAACAGTTCGTCGGGCCAAGGCATCCTCGCGGCGGGCATCGTGCTGGCCATTATGATTCTGCCGTACATCACCGCGGTGAGTTTCGATGTTTGCCAAGCGGTGCCCCGGAGCCAACGCGAAGCGGCCCTGTCGGTCGGGGCGACCCGCTGGCAAACCATTTGGCGGGTGGTGCTGCCGTATGCCCGCCCCGGTATCATCGCCGCTTGTTTCCTCGCACTCGGTCGGGCCGTCGGCGAGACGATGGCCGTCACCATGGTGATCGGCAACGGGCAGTACTTGCCAGAGTCGTTCTCGCAGTTCGTCGCCGGCACTGGCGACACGATACCGAGCAAAATTGCCGGCTCGGTGAAGGAAACGACCACCGCCGATGTTCAGAACTATTCCGCCCTCGTCACACTCGGTTTACTGCTGCTGGGCGTGACGTTGATTATGAACCTCTTCGCTCGGGGCATCATTGCCTATGCGAGCAAACCGCGTGTGAAGGCCGGACGCCGCCCGATCCAGTTGTCCGGAGAACTGGTCGAAGTCGCGCCACCGTCTGCCGACAAACTGGTACGAATCCGCCGACGAGCTGCATTCCAAAACCGCGTGATGACCTTGGTACTCGGTGCAGCCCAGTTCCTCACCGTGATCCCACTCTTCCTGATTCTCGGCTACATCACCTACATGGGCGCGGGCCGGTTGAAATGGAGCTTTTTCACCAACCGTACCGGAGACCCCGCCGGTGCGGGAATGGCCAACGCCGTGCTCGGCAGCATGACCCTCGTCGGCTTGGCTTCGGCCTTCGCGATCCCGGTTGGAATGTTGGCCGCGATCTTCCTCGCCGAGTTCCGCAGCCACTGGCTCACCAAGCCGATTCGCTTCGTCGCCGAGTTGCTCGGGGGCGTTCCGTCGATAGTCATCGGCGTCTTTGGATACGCCTTACTCGTGCGTCCATTCTGGCTGGCACCGACGGATAAATCGTGGGGGCCATCGGCTTGGGCCGGTGCGTTCGCGCTGGGGGTGATGATGCTGCCCGTGATCGTGCGCGCTGCCGAGGAGGCGATTCGTTTGGTTCCCAATGGCCTCCGCGAAGCGAGCTATGCCCTCGGAGCGAGTCGCCGACAGACCGTCTTCCGGGTGATTCTCCCGGCGGCACTGCCGGCCATTATCACCGGGATTCTCTTGGCGGTCGGTCGTGTCGCCGGGGAAACGGCCCCGCTGCTGTACACCGCCGGCACGAGCAACTTCTTCGCGGAGTCGCCGTCGGAACCGACGCCGGCACTGCCTTACTTCATCTACACCTATGTGCAGAATCCCCCCAAACCCGCCGACACCGACCTCGCTTGGGCCGGGGCGTTTGTCCTGCTCATGTTGGTGCTGGTGTTGAACCTCGGCACGCGGTTACTCTCCGGACAACGCGTTGTCGCCGCTTCGCGGGGAGATTAAAGTCGGCGGTCTGTCCAACCACCTGGCTACCTCCGGTCGTTCGATTGCAATCTAAACATCTGAATCCCCTCAACGCTGACCACCGCTATGTTCATCCGCCTGTTCCTCACCTATTTGCTGCTCGTGATTTTGGCTGTCGCGGCGGTGGGGATGCTCATCCTTCAGCGTGCGGATGGTTCGGCACTTTTCTTCGAACTCGGCAAGCAAGTCGTCGTGGCGGTGGTTGTGATTGCGTTTGTCGCGGTGATCCCCGCGTATGTTTTAGCCCGGCGATTCACCCGGCCGCTGGACGAACTCACCACGGGTGCGCGGCGGTTGGCCGCCGGGGAATTCGACCACAAAATCCACGTGTCGGGGAGCCGGGAACTGTCGACGTTGGCGCGGGTGTTCAACACGATGACCGACCACCTTGCGGAAACGTTTCAGCAGCTCGAACGCGATCGCGAACAACTCCGCACGATTTTGTCGGGGATGGTCGAAGGAGTCGTCGCCATCGACAACGATCAAGTGGTTTTGTTCGCCAACGACCGCGCCGGCGTTTTGCTCGATTTCGTGCCGAGCCAGGCGGTGAACAGAAAATTCTGGGAAGTCACCCGGCAGCGGGCCGTGCGCGAACTCGTCGAACGGGCCTTGGCCGACGACGGGCCGCACCGCGAGGAGCTGGATTGGAAAGGATCGACCGTCAAAAGTCTTGTAGTGTATGTGGCCCGGTTGCCGGGGCCGGATTCCGTCGGCGCGGTGATGGTGCTGCAGGACACGACCGATCTCCGACGGCTGGAACGACTGCGCCAAGACTTCGTGGCCAACGTGTCGCACGAACTCAAGACACCGCTAGCGAACATCAAATCTAGCGTCGAAGTGCTGATGGACGGGGCCGTTGAAGACCCGAATGCCCGTGGGATGTTCTTGGAGCAAATCGCGGAGCAGGCCGACCGCCAGCAGATGCTCATCGAAGATCTGCTGAGCTTGGCCCGCATCGAATCGGTGGAAAATGGCCTCGAGTACGAGTCTGTTCTGGTGGAAGACGCCGTACACGCTTGTTTGGATCGCCATCGTACCCGCGCGGAAGCCAAGGGGCTGACCTTCGAAGGTATCACCCCAGCGGATTCGCCGGTAAAACTCGCGCTCTGGGCCGATGAAGAAGGTTTAGCGCAACTGCTCGATAATCTGGTGGATAACGCCATTAAGTATACCCCGGACAACGGCCGGATCACGGTTCGCTGGCAGGTCGCCGGAAATGATGTCCAGTTCGAAGTCGAGGATTCGGGCATCGGTATTCCCGCACGGGATCTGCCCCGTGTGTTTGAGCGGTTCTACCGGGTCGACAAAGCCCGCTCCCGCGAAATGGGTGGTACCGGCCTCGGTCTCGCCATCGTCAAACACCTCGTCCAAGCCATGAAAGGCCATGTCCGCGTCAGCAGCACCGTTGGCACCGGCACCAAATTCACTGTGACGCTCCCCAGCGCCAAACGGGACGATTGAGCGGACGGACCTCACGCCCCGGCGATGATAATCAGGGGCCGTTTCGACGGGTTCGGCTCCGCTTTGCGGATCAGAGCGCGCACCATCCAAGGGACGTTGCCTTCGCCGAAGAGCAGGAAGCCGAGGGTGCCCGAGAGAATACTTTCGTCCGTCCAACCGAAGTGGATTTCCGGCGCCCGGCCGACCTTGGCCATTTCTAACGCCAAGGCCGCGAGGGTGTGCGAAATGCTCGCCGCTTTGGTGATGCGCAGAATGTAGCGTCCCTGTTCCTCGCGTACGTGGATGACTTGCTCCGGGACGAATTCGCTGGCGTCGGTCAACTCCACTTCCACGAACACGACCATGAGGTCGCGCGGGATGCGGTGCTCTCGGCGGATCGATTGTTCCTTCTCCGCGAGCGTGCGACGACCGGGCCGGTGCGGGACGAGGATCGTCAGTTCCAAATCGCGGATGGTGTCCCAGAGCAACTTCGACTCGAAGTCAACCGCTTTGAAACCGGCGAACCGCAGTTCGCGGCTGCGGGCGATCCGCGAGAT
>JAYSYJ010000088.1:0-51216 GCA_043727675.1 Fimbriiglobus sp. | reverse complement strand
TGCCGCCGAGGCGAAACCCGCACGGCCTGCCACCGCGCAATCGGTCATCATTCTTTGGATGCAGGGTGGCCCGAGCCAACTCGAAACGTTCGACCCGCACCCCGGCACCACGATCGCCAGCGGCTCCAAAGCGATCGACACCACGCTAAAAGGCGTGCAACTCGGCGACGGATTCAGCCGACTCGCCGAGCAGATGGAGCACATCAGTTTAGTGCGTTCGGTGATGAGCAAAGAGGGCGACCACGAACGGGGCACGACCACGATCAAGTCGGGTTATCGCCCCGATCCGACGATTGTGTACCCGTCCATCGGGGCGATTGCGACGCACGAACTCCCCGCTGCGGGTTGCGACATTCCACGCCACGTCAGTATTTTGTCGTCGCAGTGGCCGGCACGGGGTGGTTTCTTGGGCGATCAATTCGATGCATTCCGAACCGACGATCCAGCCGGAGCCGTACCCGACACGCAATCGTTCTTGACTCCAGAACGCGACAACGACCGCTTGAAACACCTGGACGTTCTGGAAGCATCTTTTGCCAAAGGTCGCACCCGCCGGGTGGAGGCGACGCTGCACAAGGAGACCCTTGCCGATGCCCGCAAGATGATGAGTTCCGAGCAACTCAAAGCGTTCGACGTGTCGCAAGAACCGCTCGCCGTGCGAAAACTGTACGGGGATACTCCGTTCGGCCGCGGTTGTCTGGCGGCCCGCCGACTCATCGAAGTCGGGGTGCGTTGCGTCGAAGTGAACCTCACGGGTTGGGACACGCACATCAACAACCACGCTTTCACCGCGTCTCAAATGAAGATTCTCGATCCCGCTTTTGCCGCATTGATCCAAGATCTTCACACGCGCAAATTGCTCGACAAAACGATCGTCTTGTGTGCCGGGGAATTCGGCCGGACACCCAGAATGAACCCCACCGGTGGGCGCGATCACTGGCCGAGCGGATTCAGTGTGGCCCTCGCCGGCGGCGGCATTCGCGGTGGCCAAGTCATCGGCGAAACCGACCCGGAGGGCAAGGCCGAGCCGAAAGACCCCGTCCAAGTCGGTGACCTTCACGCCACCATTCTGAAGAGCTTGGGCATCGACTTCGAAAAGGTCAGCCAGACCCCCATCGGCCGCACCGTCAAGTTCGCCGAAGGCGAACCGATCGAGAAGTTGCTGGTCGGGAAGTGATGGCGAACAGGATTTTAAGGTACTTTCTGAGGCTGAAGTTACTTTCCAATGGAGGGTGGGGCACACGGGTCGGAAAGGTATCAGCAAGTATAACGACACCACCATGGAACTGCATTCACTCGGCGAATCTGTTTGGCTGATTTACCTCCCGGAAGAAGCGGAAGCCGTGCAATTGTCGGCGCACATCCGAGAAATCGCACCAAACTGGTTGCAGGATGTGGTTCCAGCCTACTCTTCGGTCGGAGTCTATTTCGATGCGGATCGGATTCGATCCGTTGAAGTTGCGGAGTGGCTACTTTTAGAATGTCACCACCATTCCCGACCCGCACTCCAAAGCGAAAACGCCCGCACAATCCACATTCCCGTCTGCTACGAACGTGGCCCTGATCTGGCTGCGGTGAGCACACTTCTCAATCTCACGCCGGAAGCCATCATCGAGTTGCATTCGACGACAATGTACACCGTCCACGCCATCGGCTTCGTGCCGGGATTTCCCTATCTAGGCTATTTACCGCCGGAACTGTGCAGCGTGCCCAGAATGGCGTCGCCACGCACCCGGGTCGAACCGGGCAGCGTGGGCCTCACCGGTCGGCAGACGGGCCTCTATCCGCTCGCCCGGCCCGGTGGCTGGCATCTCATCGGCCAGACCCCGTTGATTCTCGTCGATGTGGCCGCGGGATTCTTCCCATTGCGGGTCGGAGATCGCATTTCGTTCACCCGAATCGACGAAGTCGAATACCATCAACAGCATGGTCAGCGTGTGTGCCGACCGGTTTGACCGGAGTTTCCATGAGCCTGTTCGCGGATCGTTTGGCCGAAGCTGTCCGTCAGTACGGCCCGTTGTGCGTGGGAATCGACCCGCGTTTCGACATGCTACCGGTAGCCTACCGTCAGTTTGACCGCGCCGTGGCTGTCGAAACCTTCAGCATGAAAGTGCTGGAACTTATACGGCCGTTTTCAGGAGTCGTGAAGCCACAAGCCGCCTTTTTCGAGTTGCTCGGGCCAGACGGCATGGCCGCCATGCAAGCCGTATTAAAGCGTGCCAGGGAAATGGGTTTCGTCACCATTCTGGACTCAAAACGTGGCGACATAGCCAGCACGGCGACCGCCTATGCCGAAGCCGCGTTCGGCGAGTCGATTTGGAACGCCGACGTACTGACGGTGAACCCGTATCTGGGCCAAGATGCCGTGGAACCGTTCATCACAACGGCACGCCGTTCCACGCCGACTCGCGGGCTATTCGTTCTCGTTCGCACTAGTAACCCTGGCGGTGGACTGTTCCAAAATGCCTCAGCCGACGGCGTGCCTCTGTACCGCCGTGTGGCTGCCGAAGTGAATGCGTGGAACGAAGGTGGAGTTGGGGAGTGCGGATTGGGTGACGTCGGAGCGGTTGTCGGCGCCACCCATCCGAAGGAGCTTGCCGAGTTGCGGGCGGCCATGCCGAAAGTCTGGTTCTTGATACCGGGTTACGGTGCCCAAGGTGGCACGGCCAGCGATGTCCGAGCTGGATTTTTGCCGAACGGATTGGGCGCCGTCGTCAATTCTTCGCGCGGTGTGGTCTTCCCGTTTCAACCGAACGACAGCGACTGGGAGCTGAAAATCATCGACGCGGCCAAGAACGCCCAAGCCGAACTGCACGGGTAACGACTCACCTTGAGGAATCGATGGTTATGGCTGATTCGCCCGATAATCCGATGGCTACTGAACCACCCGTTGACCTGCTGGGTCGAACGATAGCCGATTTCAAAGTACTGCGCAAAATCGGCCAAGGAGGAATGGGGCAAGTCTACCTCGCTCGGCAGCTATCGCTCAAACGCGAAGTCGCCCTAAAGATCCTCAAGAAAGAGTTAGCCGAGAACGTTGTGGCATTGAAACGCTTCCAATTGGAAGCCGAGGCGGTCGCCAAAATCAGCCATCCGAACATCGTTCAAGTTTACGTCGTGGGGGTGCAAGACGGTCTGCATTTCATGGCACTGGAATACGTCGAAGGCCGCAACCTCCGCGAATACCTCGAACGCAAAGGGCCACCCGACTTAGCCGTGGCACTCGCCATCCTTCGCCAAGTGGCGGCCGCACTCCAACGTGCTGGCGAGTTGGGACTCGTCCACCGCGACATCAAGCCCGAGAACATCTTGCTGAACCGCAAGGTCGAAGTGAAAGTCGCCGATTTCGGGTTGTCGTGCTATTTCGCCGGGGATGCCAAGCCGATGAGCTTGACGCAAAGTGGCATGACACTCGGTACACCGTTGTACATGTCGCCTGAGCAAGTCCAAGGGAAGCCGGTCGATCACCGCAGCGATCTCTATTCCTTCGGAGTGACCTGCTACCATCTTCTGGCGGGTCAGCCGCCTTACACCGGTTTGAACGCATTCGATGTCGCGGTGCAACACGTTCATGGAACCCCGGAACCGCTCGAACAATTTCGCGCCGACTTACCGACGGAATTGGGCGTCGTAGTTCGCAAACTGATGGAGAAGCGACCCGAAGATCGATATCAGTCCGCCAAAGAGGTGTTGCGTGATTTCGGAAGGATTCAGAAGGGGTTGACACTCGGGGTCGGGTCGATTCCCACTGCAGATTCGCCGTTGAATCTCAACGCGTCCCAGGCGGTCGCGAGCAGCCTTGCATCAGGGTTTGTTCCGGTGTTCCAAAGCACGAACCGTTGGCCTCGTCGCATGATCGCACTGATTGGACTTTTCGTATGTGGCCTCGTCGGTTGGTGGGCCTTTGGTCAAACGCATTCGGTGGCGGGGCCAGTGTCGGTTGTAACAGCGATCGGGCTACCGGACTTACGGCCACCGATCCCCTTGGTGACCTCACGAGAGCGCGAACTCCGCGAGAAATTCCGACGGCGTCCCATCGACATGCCAGTCGGAATGGAACTCGGGCTACTCTGCATCCAGGAGCGTCGGTACGACGAAGCGGAAACGTTGTTTGCTGAGCTGGAGGGGGTCAAATCGACAAGTTCTCCGAACCTGTTTCTGGCAGTGGGGAAGTTCGGCAAAGGGATTGTCTGCGCTCACCGCGATCAACCGGCCGAATCGAACAAGCTCTTTGAAGATGCCGTGTTGGCGGTCAAGCCGCTCTCCACAAACCGCGTGATCATCGAGCGCTTCTTTTTCGACCACAGCGAGTTCGGTTTAGCCATCTCAGAGGCATTGAATCGCAATGCCGAGAATCTCGTGGCCAGCAACGCCAAATTGCCAGCTTCCATTGACTGGATGCGAACACCGGCGGGGCTACTGCGCATCAAAGGATCGAAGTGAACGATCACCGTGTCGATGTTGGCAAATCGAGAGTGGGACAGCCAATGCCCTGCGCGAATGTCGAAGTTTTGACTGTGGCATCTTCCGGAAGAGTGGTGAGGAGGTCGCTCCGATTTTCCGGACTGCGGTTCCATGTGACTTTTCCAAAGGTGCTCGGCTTCTTGTTGGTGAACTGCAACCAATTCTCGATGTCGACCCGTTTAGCCTTTCCTTCGTAATCGTTGGTGCTGACTTCGAGCATCATCGTGCTCTGAGGAAAGTTTCCATACCCACTCGCAGAATCGATATCCCAGGTCAAATACCGATCCCAGAGGGTCGAATCGCCACCGGTGACGAGTGCAAACGGCGCCGTGCTGTCGAGAACGGGGGTGAACAAGCAACTCTCGGTGCGGATGGAAACCGGCACGAACGGCCCCGCCGTGTCTCCGACCGCTTTGCCACAGCGAAGTTCGAGCAAACCCGCTCCGAGCCAAGCGGTCACGCGAGTCAGATCGATGCGAACGACGGCACCGCTCGGTGGCAGCTTGGCCGGCGCATCGAGCTCGACCATCGGCGCATCCAAAGCGACAAGCACATTCAAAGCGTTGAAATCGAATGGGAACGTGGAGGCGGCCCAAACTGCTCTGCCACGCCCCCGCAGCAGACAGTCTTCCATCCGGATCATCGGTTTACGGGTCACGTCGGTTTTACTCATCTCAGCAGACAAATCGACGAGGGTCACAGCGGAGAGAACTTCACTTTTCTGCTGATCCATTGTGATGATACATTTGTAGAAGTCGCATCCCCGACCGCCAGCCAATGCGACAATGGCTTGGGATTTCATCTCCTCCGATTTGACAATCTTCGGCTTGAGTCGAAACTCGATCCGTTCGAAGCGGATGCGGCCTTCCTCCATCCAGAACATCGCGGAATCGAGCCGTTTGGTTTCACCGGGGGTCAGGATCACCGGGTTTTTCTCGTCCTCGGGGCGGATGGTGACGTTGAAATCGGGCTTCGTGATTCTGGAAAGCGTCGGCACTTCCAACACGCCACTCCCGCGGATGTGCAGTTGATCGCCCGGCTTCAACGCGGCCATAGCTTGATCGAGATTTTCAAAGACATTCGTCGGCAGCTGATCCCGATCTTGTGGCGTCGGGTTCGGATACCAAACTTTCACGTTGGACTTCAAGGCGTTCGCGGAATTCCCGCTCGGTGGCCAAGTTGCATAAATTTTGGTGGTATCGATCGGCAAATGCTTCACGCCGAGGATCTGGATATCCCCACGATTCGGAACGCGCAACTGCTGCACATTCGGATTCAATTCAAATGCTTTCCAAGGCTCGGAAGTGTCGAGCTTGGCCGCCGGGAGGACATTCGCCCACGGTTGCGATTTGAGATCGATGGCCGTGCCCCAATTCGTCGGAATATCCACCCGGTAAAATGCGTTCGGTTGGTTGGTCAATGCCGTGGCCGTCACGGAAGCACCATCGGTGACGCGCAACATCGCTGGCCGCCGTTCGTTCAACTCCGGCATCATCATTCCGGGGGGATCCGTATTTCCCGATGCGAATACCGAGAAACCCGCTTCGATCGTGGCCGTCGCCGTCGAACCGCGAACATCGAGAGCGACGCCGCGATTCTCCAATAGAAACGTGCAAAATTGTAGTTCAACCGCAGACTTCGCTCCGTCGCCGGACAGTGCGATGCCGACGCGGGAGGTCATCAAGCCACACTCATGGAAATCCGCTTTAACGGAATCCATCAATTCAAATCCCGTCCAATTCCGCAGGACGACGGTCGCGTTCCGTACTTTCAAATCCGTGATGCCGGTTTTGTTGGATCGTTTGACGACGACACCGATTCCGTCGGTTGCCGTCACTGTGTTGGCCAACTCGAATTGGCACTGCAAGAGTTCGAGTTTTGATGTGTTCTCGACTAGCAACCCGATGGGGATCTCCTGAGTCTCATCGACGATACCCGGTTTCTGAGTGAACACAAACCGCACCCCGCGGATTCGCACCGCGTCGACTCCGGCTAAGGTCAGACTTCCTTCGCGAAGGTTTGTGAACGACTCCGACACGGCGGCGAGTTTCAGCGTGGCCGGAGGCAACCCCGCCGGCGATTCGAGATCGAGTTCTTTGCCTTGAAACAGAACGCCGACCGTGGTGCTGAGATCGTACACTTGGCCCGGTATCAACTGAATAGCGACGTTGGGATTGTTGAGTGCCGCCATCAGTTCGACCGTGGTTGCCGCTGAAATGGTCAGCTTGGCCGCGACTTTCGGCAAGATCGGATTCGGTCTCACGAGATCGAGACTTCGAGGGGTCTTATCGGGGCGAACAAATTCGTCATCCCAAGCCAGAGCCGCAGGCTGATACCCGCTGCGACCGTTGAGCGACAGCACAAGAACCACGATGGCAATCAATGCCACACCGAATCCGACCACCAATGCCGGTGAAAAACGTGGTCGTGAGTTCGTCGAAAAACTTCTCACCCGGCTCGAAGCGTCGCGGGATGGCAATGTCGGAATCGTATTCGGGTCGAGGGGGATCCCGAGTGTTTCCGCGACGGTTTGCAAATCTCGAATCAAGGCCTCGGGTGAGGCGTACCGGCGCGCTCGGTTCTTGACCATCATGCCCGAAAGCACGACGGCCAAGGCGTCGGGGACCAATGGATTGAGCTGACGTGGATCTGTCGGGGGCTCGTGCTGATGAGCGTGCAATTTCTTGGCCGCCGTGCCTTCGGGCACCGGTGCCCGACCGGTGAGGGCATGGTAAAACGCACAGCCCAAGCTGTAGATATCGCTTCGGACATCGACACTCCGCGGGTCGAGAGCCTGTTCGGGTGAAATGTAATCGAACGTGCCGAGAGTCATGCCCGATTGGGTCACACCGCCGTTCACCGAATGCAATCCCTGTTGGCGGGCCAGGCCCATGTCGATGATTTTCGCCTTGCCATCCGGGGTGATCACGATGTTGCTGGGCTTCACATCCCGGTGGATGACCCCGCGATCCGAAGCGTGCTGCAAGCCCGCCGCGAGTTGGATCAAATACCGAATGCAATCGGCCGGGGGAAGCGTGGCATGACGTTCGATGAGCGTGCGAAGAGTTTCCCCCTCGACGAATTCGAAGGCAATGAAATGCAAGCCTTTGTCTTCACCGTAGAAAAACACTCTTGCGACGTTGTCGTGATCGAGTTTGGCGGCGGCGCGGGCTTCCTGCTTAAATCGAGTGACCGAATCTGGGTCGAGAGCCGATTCCGGAGGCAAGATTTTGAGTGCGACAACGCGACCGAGTTCCAGATCGCGGGCCTTCAACACGGTGGCCATGCCGCCCGAGCCGAGGACGTCGATCACTTCGTAGTGTCCCAAGCGGAAGCCTGGGGCCAGCGATAATCCTTCATGCGATGCCCGGCGACTCGGCCCTACAATCGTCAGCACCTCATCGCCGACGGCGGGAAGCCCGAGTGTTGCCGAGGCACCAGCCAGATCGAGCCGAACCAGCGACGACCCGATTCGACCCACGTCCAGTTCGTTTGGAAATGGACGCTCGGGAGCCGGGAGTGCATCGAACTTGGAAATACCGCCGACTCCAAAAGTGAAGCGATGTGGTACAAGAGTTATCTTACCTCAAAACGCCTCGAGCTGTCAAATCGTTGGTACAGACCCAATAACAGGCCTTTACGGGCTAGCGAAATCGGATGCTCCTCCGAAGCACACATAAAGAATACTTGCCCAAAAAGAAACTTCCGCTCGATATGAATCTGGTCTTGCTTCCCGAACGTAGACGGTAAATGTTCACGTTGTTTATTTGATTCTGATTTCGGTAACAGGAGCCAGACATGTTTTTACACGGGAGGGGTTTCCCTCAATCACTTTCCATCTGCGTCGGCCTCGTGTCGTGCTGGCTGGCGTCTGCTCCGCCGGCACAGGCGGCGTACATCACCCGGAATGTGAATGTGACTCTGAATGCGGAAATGATTGAGCAGTACAACTTGGACGTCGATCTGAACGGAACCATCGACTTCACCTTCACCGCCGCGTTTGTGAACGATCCAGCATTCCCGGTCGGTTTCGATACGGTGGACGTCCCATTCGCAAGCACGAACGGGGTCGTCGTCGACAGCTCGGCTCCGAATGGTTTCCCAACTGCGAGTCTGCTGAATTTCGGCGATACGATCTCGTCCGCAAGTCTCTTCTCATTCGGGTCGTCCGACCAAGCCAACCTCTTCTTTTTCACTCCGTTCGACCCACCCAGTGGTAATTTTGAAGGTCGTACCGGGTTTCTCGGGTTTCAATTCGAGCGGCCGGGGGGAACTCTGTTCGGGTACGCCCAGATCACCGTGAACGCGCGAGATGCCGCCGTCAATCCGCTCGGTTTGACAATCGGCTCGGTCACCTACAGCGACACATTCGGTGAACCTGTCCAAATCACTCCCGCTCCAGCGAGCATCGCTCTCTTCGGGATCGGCTGCATCGGATTTCTCTCCACGGTGCGTCTGCGCCGTGGCCGAGGCGTGGAATCCGTACCATGATGCCATGACTTCATTGCGATTGGCGTTCTCGAACTTACTCCACGAGCGTGGCCGCACCATCATCTCCGTGGTCGGAGCTGCGTTTGCGGTCGTTCTCGTTTTTATGCAGCTCGGATTTCTCGGTTCCGTCGAAAATACCGCGACGCTGCTCTACGGCAAGATGCGCTTCGACTTGCTCATCACCAGTACCGAATACATCGACTTGAGTCGCACGGGATCGGTGAACCGCACTCGGTTGGCCCAAGCGGAATCGGCAGAGGGCGTGCTAGAAGTACTACCGGTTTCACTCGGTACCGGAACTTGGCGCAACCCGACGGATGACCCCCAGCGCGGTCGTAAGCTCTGGCAGTTGAGCATGGTCGGCATCGATCCCGGCACGTTGGATCGGGTCTTTTTACCGCCAACGGCCGGTGGCATTTTCCGCGATGACGCCGAACAGCGTGAAGCGGGCGTGCGACTTTGCCAAATCGACAGCGTCCTGCTGGATCGGAAATCGAAACCCTACTTCGGCAAACCGACAGAGATGCCTCCTGGCACGGAAACGGAATTGAACGGCCGACGCGTGCAACTCGCGGGTTACTTCCAAGCGGGCACCGGCTTCAGCTACAGTGGACTGTTGCTGACCAATGAGGAGACCTTCGCCAAGTACACGGGCCGACCGGCCAAAGCCGTCAGCTTCGGACTGGTGACTTTGAAGCCGGGCGAGGACGCCAACGTGGTGGCGACACGGCTACGCGGTGTCCTTCCAGAAGATGTGCAAGTCTTCACACGATCCGAGATGGAAGCCGGTGAGCGAAGCTACTGGGTGAATAAAACAGCCGTGGGTAAGTTCTTCTATTTCGGTGTCTTGTTGGCCATCACCGTCGGGGCGATCTTCATTTATCAAATGATGGTCGCCGATATCAAAAAGCACATGCCGGAGTACGCCACGTTGAAAGCGATGGGATACCGCTTCGGGTTTCTCTTCCGCATCGTGGTGAATCAGGCCCTGTTCCTCGCCTTCGGGGGCTACGCGATCGGGTTGGTCGTCGCCCTCGGGTTGTACGAACTGACGAAACTTGCCGCGGGTATTCCTATCGGGATGACTTGGGGCCGGGTTGGGCTGGTATTCGGGCTCACCGTTAGCATGTGCGTGGCGTCCGCCTTACTCGCCGTGCGAAAAGTGCGAACTGCCGATCCGGCAGAATTGTTTTGACCATCTAACTCAACACTTCGATCACCAACGGCACGGCCGGCGGTGGCTGATTCCCAATTCGGAAGCATAAACTCAAGCGGGCGATGGCTCCGGCCAACCCGACACCGTTGTGATGGATCTCGAAGACCGCTTCGCCAGCATTTACGACTTCGCCGGGCTTTTTGCGGATGATGATTCCCACAGCCGGGTCGACTCGATCGTCGACTTTCCTGCGGCCGGCTCCAAGTTCAAGTGCCGCAAGGCCGACTGCCTCGGCGTCCATTTCGAGAAGGAACCCACTTTGACCCGCGATAATCGGGGTTTGCGAATCGGCTAACGGCAACTTCGGCGGATCATCGACAACACTGGGATCACCCCCCTGGGCGGCGATCAACTGGCGGAACTTTTCGAGTGCCGCACCAGTATCGAGTGCTTCGCGGGCCAACTGATGGCCATGAGCGTCGCTGGTGGCTTTCCCGGCAAGTTGGAGCATCTTCCCGGCGAAGAGCAAACTGAGCCGCTGAAGATCTTCCGGCCCCCGTCCTCGCAGAGTTTCGATACTCTCGATCACTTCGAGGGCATTCCCGACAGCCCGGCCCAGGGGCGCATCCATATTCGTGATGATCGCTTGCACGTTCAGCCCGTTCAATTTGCCGACGCGGGTGATCGACTCGGCCAATTCGCGGGCCTGGGGTAACGTTTTCATGAACGCACCGCGGCCACATTTCACATCCATCACCAACCCGGTGATCCCCTCGGCGAGTTTCTTGCTCAGGATCGACGCCGTGATGAGCGGAATGCTTTCGACGGTGCCCGTGACATCGCGGAGGGCGTAGAGTTTCTTGTCTGCTGGAGCGACTGTCGCCGACTGGCCGATCATGGCAACACCGAGGCGTTTCAAGGTGCTTTTGAACTCGGCTTCGCCCAAATCGACCCGGAATCCGGGGATCGATTCCAGCTTATCGAGGGTTCCACCGGTGTGCCCCAAGCCGCGTCCGGACATCATCGGTACCACCGCACCGCAGGCCGCCACAAGGGGGGCGAGCACGAGCGAAACCTTGTCGCCCACGCCGCCGGTGCTGTGCTTATCGACCTTAATTCCGGGTATGGCCGATAAGTCAAAGACGGTGCCTGAATCGGCCATTTCGCGGGTGAGCGTCGCCGTTTCTTCCGGCATCATCCCCCGCAGGCAGATCGCCATGAGCAAGGCCGAAAGTTGGTAGTCGGGCCAAGTTCCTTGAGCGGCCGCTCGGACGAACTGACGCAGTTCCTCCGGGCTCAGTGCCTGCCCATCGCGTTTCTTCCGAATGATTTCCACTGCTGACATCGTGAGACTCCCTGGGTCATGAGAAGATACCGGTTCCGGTGAGTAGAATCACCAATTGAGTTTGTGTTTTGGAGGTCTGATTGTGGCGGAGCGTTTGGGATTGTTTATCGGCATCGATCAATACCTCGACCCCAAATGGGGAACGGTACCCTATGCCGAAAGTGGGGCGGAGTCGTTGGCGAAAGCCCTCGGCGATGACGCGGTGCTGCTCGGGCACAGCGCGACGAAGACGGTCGTGGAATCCAAATTGCGAAAGCTCAAAAAAGCGGCCAAGGCCGGTGACACCATCGTCGTCTGGTTCGCCGGTCGCGGGTTGACCAAATCCGGCCGTGGCCACCTCGCCGCTTGGGATACCCAACCGGATGACCCCCTCGAAACGAGTCTGTCGATTCGCGATCTGTTGAAAGATCTGAGCGCGTCGAAAGCATCAATGGTCGTCTTCTTGCTCGATGTCGGAGCGGGCCCCGAGTTGGCCGGGTTCGAATCGAACTTGAACGAAGCCGAACTCGAGACCCTCTTCGCGGAATCAGCGAAGGCCGTCGGGATGACCACCTGCACGCCAGGCGAGGAATCGACGGCGGCGGGGAATTTGAAAGCGGGCACGGCGACCCGATTAATACTCGACGCCATCACCGGGCAGGCCCGCAAGGCGGTGACAAAAGCTGGCACTGTCACGGCGTTGACACTCCATCAATACTTGGTGGATGAGCTGCCGCGATCACTGCGCAAACATTTCGATCATGGTGTTCAACAAACGCCGATGCTGTACGGAGCGCAGAACGCGGCGGCCGTGCTGCTCGATCTCAGCCCACTCCTCGGGGCGGGGGACGGAACCCTTCTGGATCCGGAACGGCTGCGGCGCGTGGTGTTTCGCACCGAAGGCGGAGGCCGCGTGAAAGATCTTTCGGGTTTCCGCAAGGGGTTTCAAATGCCCGAAAGCGCGACCCCGTCGGCACGGAAATTCATCGCAAAATGCGCCACCGATGACTTCCGCGAAGACTTGAATCGTGTCTACGAATCGTCCCGTGAACACCTCGGGTACAAACGCAAGGACATCGACACCGCCATCGATCCCGAAGGGTTTGGCACCTTGCGGACACCCGATTTCGAATACACCATCCGTCTGACGCTCGACAAAGATGACCCCACCCAAGTGACGTGGCGACGGGAGGTCGGCGCCTTTTCCGATCCCGGCTTCCTGCGTGGCCCCGGCTTCAAAAGTCTGTTCGGAAACCTGTTCGATCAGCTCGCGTTCGAGTTCGATCAACCCGTCGATGTCGAAGCGTGGATCGACCGCCTCGAAGATAAACCCCAACCCAACGTCAAATTGCACGTCGAAAGCGATGGCTCGGCCTGCGAGATTTCACTGGCTGGGTTCGCGGGCCGGATGCGCATCGACCGCAAATCGTTGGTCGTGCGTGGCCGTGGTCATGATTCTGCCGGCTTGCTCGATCAATTTTTGGCGTTCCTGCGCAACTTTGGAAATCTCGGGGAACGACTGCAATTGAAGGGGTGATTTCAGTACCGATTCAGACGTTACCGAACCGTTACAACGTCCGCCGGAGAAAGGGTTAGAATCTCGACAGTGGATCCCTCTTCCCTCACTCCTGGCGTCAAATCATGTTCCGGACTCTCCCCGCATTACTCTTCGCCATCGGCATTCTGGCGACGAATGCCAACGGCGAAGAAGTCATCAAAACGGCCCCGAGCAAAATCTCGACGGTGACCGTTTACCAAAACACGGCACTCGTCACCCGCGAAGTGACCCTGCCGGAAGCGGCTGGGCAAATGGAAGTGGTGGTCTCGCCGTTACCGAGTGCGACCATGCAGAGTTCGTTGTATGCCGAAGGGTCGGAGGCCGTGCGTGTGCTGAGCGCCCGCTATCGAACGCGAGCAATCGCCGAGGATAATCGAGAAGAAGTCCGCAAGCTGGAAACCGATATCAAGACTTTACAACGGACTATGGTCGAACTCGAAGCCGACATGAAAGGCGTGGCGCTGAACATGGGATTCAATGCCAAACTCGAAGCGTTCACCGCGGCGACGTTGACGACCCTCACGGAGAAAGGCCAGCTCGACAGCGACAAGACGATTTTGCTGGCGAACCACATTCGCGACAGTCGGGCCAAGCTCATCAAAGAAGAAGTGAAGCTGAAACAGACCATCGAAACCGATCAGCTGCGGATCGCTTTCCTCACACGGCAGTTAGCAGAGAAATCCGGTGGCGTCAGCCGCACCGAACGCGACGCCGTGATCGTAGTCGACAAGAAAGCGGGCGTTTCCACGATCAAATTGAACTATTTGGTGAGCAGTGCCACCTGGAAGCCGCAATACAAACTGCGTGCCGCCACGAAGGCGAACGACCCCGTGACGATCGAATATTTGGCCAGTATTACTCAGCAGACCGGCGAAGATTGGCCCGCGATCAACTTGGTGCTTTCGACAGCGCAGCCGCTGTTGAACGCCGCCCCGCCCGATTTGAAGTCTCTCGAAGTGTCGGTCGGCGTGCCCGGTCAAACCGGTGGGGCAATGCATGCGTTCGAAGGCAAAGGGGATGGCAAGCCTTCCGGTAAAGTGTTGGAAGATCTCGACAACCGATCCAAGTCTCTGCGTTCCCAATCGGCTACCAACTACAACGACAAGAACCCACAGTTTGCGGCCCAACAGCAGAACGACGCCGCCGCCATCGAGCAGTTCCGCGATCTGCTCATCACCAAAGATGACATCGGCAAATCCGGCGGTCTCAATGACAATCTTCTCGGCGACGGCCCGAGCGTGACGTACCGCCTGAAGTCCAAGCTCACGTTGCCGAGCCGGAACGATGATCAAACGCTCGAAATTGCCAAGCTCGATTTGGCCCCGAAGTTCTACTACAAGGCCGTACCGTTGCTCACGAATCATGTTTACCGGCTCGCCGATTTGACGAACTCCACCGATATGATTTTGCTGCCCGGCGAGTCGTCGATGTACCTCGACAGCGATTTCGTCGGCTCCACGAAGATGCCGTTCGTGGCCGTGGGTAAGCCGTTCACCGTCGGCTTCGGCGTCGATCCGCAACTGCAAGTGACCCGCAAACTCATGGACAAAACGCGCACGACCCAAGGTGGGAACCAGATGCTGACATTCAAGTACAAAATCTTGCTCAGCAGCTACAAGACGGCACCGGTCGACGTGCAAGTTTGGGATCGGATGCCCCACGCCGAAGCGATCCAAACCATCAGCACCACGTTCATCATGGGGCCGACGGAACTGAGCAAAGATCCGCTGTATGCGCGCGATGAGAAGCCGAAGAATTTGCTCCGTTGGGACGTGAAAGTCGATCCGAAGCAGAACGGCGAAAAGGCACTGGCCATCGACTACGACTACAAAATGGAATTGGATAAGACCGTCACCATTGGCTCGTTCTTGTCGAAGTAGGCAAACTTTGGATGCCCCAGCCTCGTCGTGATTCCAGTTCGAGCACGGATCGCATTTGCCGAGGCCACAGCATGTTCAAAGCCCGCATCGTCGTTGTCGAAGACGAACCCGCGATCAGACGGGGCGTGACGGAGGCGCTCCGTCTGACGGGATATGATGTTTCGGAAGCGGCCGATGGGTTGACGGGTTTGAAAGAGGCGTCGTCGGGCGGGGTCGATCTCGTCTTGCTCGATTTGATGCTGCCGAAGAAGGATGGTTTCGAAGTGCTGGCCGAACTGCGACGGATTTGCCCGTCGCGGCCGGTGATTGTCCTGACGGCACGGGGTGGCGAAGACGACCGCGTGCGCGGGTTGAAGATGGGGGCCGACGATTATGTCGTCAAGCCGTTCTCCGCGCGGGAATTGTTGGCACGGGTGGAAGCGGTGCTGCGGCGCACGTTGAAAGCCGCCGAGGAAGTCCAACGAGTGCGGTGCGGGCGCGCTCGCATCGATCTCCAGCGCCGAGAAATCCGCTGGAGTGCCGACGAACGGGCCGAGCTTTCCGAAACGGAAGCGGCCCTGCTCAAATACTTGGTGTCGAATCGGGATCGGGCCGTCTCCCGCGATGAAATGCTCGGTCGGGTTTGGGGCATCGGTACTGCGGGTTTGGAAACCCGCGCCGTCGATATGCACATCGCCCGACTGCGGGCCAAGTTGAAAGATCCGGCCGGCGACGACAACGCCGAAGCCATCATCACCGTTCGGGCGCACGGATACATGGCCGGCCCCGGTTTGACCTTTGAAACGAGTACGCCATGACGCGCCGCATCGTCTGCTCCCCGACCGGAATGGTTTGCGGCCTGGTGGTTCTGGCGATGCTCGTCGTCGGTGGTTTGGCTTGGGTCTCGGTCGCTTCGCTGCGCGTCGAAGACTCCCAACGTATCTCGGCGGCACAAGCTCATGCGGCCAACCAGGAACGGCTTGCTCTGTGGCGACTGGATGGCCACATGTTGCCCCGTTTGGTGCTGGAAAATAACCGGCCCTATTCGCACTATTCCGCCCTGCACGCCCCGTCAGACATCGTCATTGATGAATCGGGTTCGCCGACCGTCGACCCCGGCCGGGTGCCTTCGCCACTCTTGGGAACCGAACTTCCAGAGTGGGTGAAATTGCATGTGCAGATTGATCGAAATCGGGGTTGGCAGTCGCCGCAAGTGATTCCCGCTTCACTGGCGGTACGGCTCCGGGCCGGGCCACTCGAATTCAATTTGTCGAACGTCACCCCACTCCGGGCGACACAACTCGAAGAACTCCGCACCGCCTTTCCGGCGCCACGAATGCTAAATCGACTGGCCGAGCAAGATCAGCTTCAGCCACTCGATGAAGACTATTTGGTACCCGTGCCGTTGGCCGACGAGCCGGCTTCGGAAAAGACGGTGCCACCCTCGGAAGAGGCCGTTGGGTCGATGCGCGACAGTGGCGAATCGTGGCTCGTCACCGAAGCGTCCAAGGACATTCGGAACCGGTTCCAAGCGAATCTCGGTGGTACTCCACGACTAGCGACTTTCTCAGAATCTGTTCCCGGAGCGGTGAACGATTCCAGAGAACTCGAAAAGAAACAGTCGGCACCAGTCCCCGTTTCGCCGAGCCTGCCCACCCCTCAAGTCGGCCCGCCTCAGCCAATCGAGTTCAATTCCACGGTGAACCCCGGTTCCCAAAAAAACCGGGAGTTAACTCAAGCCGAGTTGGATCGAGACGGCGCGGCTCGCCAGCTCGCGTTCAACAAAACCATGAGCAATCGCGGGAATTACGAATTGGGGAACCTGCGTGCGCAGGGGAATCCCAACCCGATCGCACCCGTACCTTCGCAGAATCCTCCGGGCGATTCACGGACGCAAAACAGTATCGACAATTTGACGAACTCCATCCAAATGCGGGCCAACCTTCTGACCGGCAACAACACGGATTATAAAGCCACAAACTCTGCAAAAAGTGTCACGCTCCAGGAGTCACTCGGTGAACGTAAAGTCGAACTGAAACGAGCATCGGAGACGTTTTTCGCCCGTTCCAAATCATCCACCTCGAACGAACCCGGCACCAGCTTCGCCGAGGCCAAACCCGGCCCGATTGTGGCTCCCGTGGCGGTTCAGATCGGCCCCATGCGACCCCGTTGGATCGCCGACGATAGCGGCACTCCGCACTTGTTCTTGTTGCGTTCCGTCAAGCTTGGCACGCAAATCGTTTACCAAGGTGTGGTGGTCGATTGGCCGAAGTTGCAGGCGGAACTCCAGGCGGAACTGGCGGATCTCTTCCCCGCGGCCGAACTGCACCCGGTGGATGAGACGGCACACGAACGGACGATGACGGCACTCCCCGTCCGACTCGATCCGGGGCCGGATGCGGCGCCCGTGGTCGACGGTTGGTCGCCATTGCGGTCGGGCCTGGTGATCGCCTGGGCGGCCGCGATTCTCGCCATCGTGGCCGTGGCTTTCGGTGGCCGGGCGATTCTGTCGATGGCGGAGCGGCGGATTCGCTTCGCCTCGGCGGTGACGCACGAACTGCGAACACCGTTGACCGCGATGCAGCTTCACCTCGATTTGCTCAACAGTGGCCTCGACTTCGACGACGCGAAGAAATCCGAATTCCTGGCAACGATCACATCCGAAGCGCAGCGGTTGAATCAGTTGGTCGAAAACGTTCTCGATTTCGCCCGTTTGGAAACGCGATCCGCCCGAGCACTCGCCCGCTGGATCCCCGTCGAAAGCGTACTGGAAACGATCCGCCAAACTTGGGCGGAACGCTTGGCCTCCGAAGGATTTGAACTGGTGATTGGCTCGATGGCCTCGTTGAAGAGTGAGGTGTTGGTGGATGGTCGAGTGCTGGAACAAGTACTCGGAAATATGATCGACAATGCCCGCAAATACGCGAAGTCGGCAACGGATCGGCGCATCTGGCTGCTGGTCAAACCCGGCGCCTCGGGTCGTCTGGCATTCGAAGTGGAAGACCGCGGGCCAGGGGTGCCCGCAGACGAACGGCGGTCGATTTTCCAAGCGTTTCGCCGGGGCAGTTCCAGCCTCGATACCGGCGGCGCCGGCTTGGGGCTCTCCCTCGCCAAGCAGTGGGCCGAACTCTTCGGCGGAACCCTGAGTTACCGTCCCGCCCCCGGCGGCACCGGAGCCTGCTTCCGGTTGGAGTTGGCCGGTCGTTGATGCCGCGCCGTGTCACTCACCCGTGCCGGACAGCTTTTCGAGGTTCTCGTTTTCCTTTTCGTATTTGAACTCCGCCTTCAGAAGCTCGATCGCCTCGTCGCGAGCGAGCCGACGGGATTCGAATTCGAATTGCGCCATCATGAACGGCGAAACATTGCTGGAAGTCGGACTGGGATTGTACACGTTCTTGAAGAAGTTCTGTTGATCCCGTTCATTGCGTTCGAGCAGCACGGGCACGAAAAACAAGTTCTCCGGGGCGTCGACCATCACGAACGAACTGGACACGGGCTTCAAACGGTTGTCGATCATTTGCGCGACCATCTTCCGAGTCGGATACCTCATATCGTTGGTGGGTCGGAGATCGAACGATGCGACGGTGGGCGCGCCACGATCCGGTTGCCCAACGACGATCTGCGAAACATCGTTGAACTCGAAGTGGGTGATGCGATCTTTCGCAGCCGGATCTGTGAATCGATCCCGGAACCTACTCTTGGCATCGAACAGTTTTGGCGAAATATCCAAAAAGTTGTTCCCGAAACTGGCGGTTTGCGCCGAGAACTCTTCCGCCGCTTGTTTCGCCAATACCCGGGCCTTCTGACGTTTCCAAATTTCGACAATCTTCGGGCGGGCCGTTTCGAAGCTCGTCGCCGGCTCGGAACGAACTTCTGCGGTCCGCCACACGAGGTACTGCGATTCGAAGTCGTCCGGAAGCGGTCTGGCCTGCGCTTGCTGGTTTTGTTCGGGATAGGGCAACGGTTTGTACAACCCGATTGTCGGCTTGGAGAGCTGACGGGTGGAAGGATCGAAGTCGAAGAAGAAGTTGCGGCCGAATTCCGTCACTCCGGGCTGACCAAAAGTTTGCTGAATGAGACGCGCTTTCAGCGGTGCCAAACCGATGTCGTACGTGATGGTGTTGACATCGTAAAAACCCTTGGAGCCACCCGACACCAGGCCGCGGCCCAGTTGGGGTTTGCCATCCTTGTCGAGCCAGTTGGACGCCGGGGCCACGAACTTGGCGATCAAGGCTTCCGACTCTTTCTGATTGAGTTCCGCGTCGTCGCCCTTGTTGATTTTGCCGAGTTGCTCTTGGAGGATCTTAATATCTTGTTGGGCCAAGCCGAACCGCAGTTGCTCGCGGGCCGTTTGGGCCAACTGAGTTTTCACGGCGGCCAACGGAAGCGGAACCGGTGTCACCTGTGCGGTGGCCGCCAGGTTACCGAGGTACTGCGTCAAGATGGTGGTACCACCCAACATCGGTGCCGAAATCGAGGCGAGGCCGGCGAACAGCCGCTGTTTGCGTTCGACACCATCGGCGCTCAGGTTCGAACCGTTGGCGACCGCGAATCGGTTGCCCAACGTGCCCAATGGCATGGCGGCCAGTCCCACCGTGGCGGCGGCGGCTTGCGGGTTCGCGAAACTCGTATCGAGTAGCGGGAAACGCATGGCGGCAGGATCGGCCGTCAGCCAACGCTTCGCAATGATGAAGTCATGGGTGCGACGGTACTGATCGTACTGGCCTTGGAGGGCGGGGTTTTCGAGCTTTAGCGTTCCCACCGAGGCAATCGTTCCGATGGCACCGGGGCCAAATCCGAGCGTCAACAACCCGCTCATTTTTGCGGCGACCTCGGCTTTGATCAGCGCGTCGGCAGCCGCCGTGGCGTAGAACGGCTCTTTACCCGTGACTTCCAACCAACCGAGTTTGAGTTCGCGGCCTTTTTTCAAGCCCGGCTTCAATTCGGCTGGATCCGGTTCGGTATTTTTAGCTTTGTTGAAAATCTCACGGAGTTCGGTTTCCGTCGGCTGCTCCTCCACCTTAGAGATGAAGTTTTCGACAGGAACCGTCAGGATCCAATATCGGGCCGGACTCGTTTGAGTGCGATAGAACTCGTAATAGTCGAACGGCGCATGGGCGGTGAGCGTGCTGGAATTCTCGCGAACGACAGGCAAGCCGAGTACGGCGATCTGGGCCATCCGGACGCGGAATTCATCCCCAATCGATTCCAAGATCGCATCTTTTCTCAAGCCCGACTGGCGCCCCTCGGAAACCATTTCGAGAAGGATCTTTTCTCGGTCGTCCGACTTGAGTACCAGGAACTCTTGCTCGATGAGCGCGTCGACATCCGCGGTGCGATACTGGATCTTGAGTTGGTCGGCCTTCTTCAGCCAGAGCATGAATTCGAGCGAATCCTTGGCATTCCGATTAGGTTGATTGCTGAAATAATGTTTGTCTGACACCAGTTGTTCGGAGAGGGAGATGATCTTGCGGAATGCGTTCGCCACCTCGAGGTCTTCCGGTTTGGAGTTCGGATCGGTCGCGATTTTTTCGACTTTGAGTTGCGACGTTTTGAAATTGCGAAAAGCTTCGGGTAAGAGCTGGTCTCGGAATTGTTTGTATTGTGGACTGTTCAAAAGTGTCAGCGTGCTCAAATGCTGATTGGCATTTGTCAGCGTCATTCGATTTTCGGCACTGACTTTGCTCACATCGGCCACGGCGGTGGTCAAATTCTGCATCGCCTTGCCGGCCGCGGTCACCATGTATCGGTTCGCTAAGTTCCGCCGAGCACGCAGCTGAGAGGCTTCCGACTCGCGGTATTTGTCGCCGTCGATCTCGGCGAGAACTTCGCCTTTGGACTTTTTCGCTCCGAGCCATCGCGGCAGCCAATCGAAGAAGTCACCGCGACCAAACGAGAGGACGAAAGTGAACATCACGACGATCACGAAGACGCCCATGAAGATCTTCTGGTTGCGGCGGAAGAAATCGAATGGGTTGTAAGCCATGGTTCTGTCTCGGTTTACGGTCGATACGGTTGTGGAATCCGGGCCGGGTGGGCTTGACTCTTTGACCCGCACCGTACTAATTCGTGTTGTGGTTGCGAACGACGTCGGCTGTTCGATTCTAGGAATTCCGCGGGTTACAACAACCGCAAACAAGAGGTTTCTCCAGGTGCCTGCACGCAAGAAGACGCCCGATGATTCGACGGCCCCCAAGGCGCGAAAAACCCCGGTTCGCAAAGCCGCGGCGAAAGTCGTGGTGACCGAGCCAATGGGGGTCGAACCCTTAGCGGTGCAGGCGAAGCGCGTCCGCGCCGGTGGCCGGAAAGCCGTCTCGGCGGATGAACCGGACGCCACGGCACGGAGCTACGATCTCGTGATCGTGGAATCGCCCGCCAAAGCCAAAACGATCAATAAATATCTCGGGTCCGGTTACAAAGTGCTGGCGAGCGTCGGCCACATCCGCGACCTCGCCACGGGGAAAGTGCCCAAGCTCAAAGAGGAAGTGTCCGGTATCCAGATCGCCCAAGGCTGGAAACTGCGCTACACCGTCGATCAGGTCAAACGCGGTCAGGTGAAACGGGGCCGCAGCAAGCGGGAGATTCTGGACGAACTCGCCGCCGCCGCCAAACATGCCAACCGCGTGCTGCTAGCGAGCGACCCCGACCGCGAAGGCGAGTCGATCGCTTGGCACCTGGCCGACGAATTACAACTCGATCCGGCGCGAACGTTCCGCATCCGCTTCAACGAAATCACCAAGGCGGCGATTCAACACGCCGTGTCGCAACCCGATCAGATCGACATGCTGCTCGTGAAGTCGCAGGAAGCGCGCCGGGCGATGGATCGCGTTGTCGGTTTCCCCCTGTCGAACTTGCTCGGGAAGAAAGTCGCCGCGGGACTGAGTGCCGGTCGCGTGCAGTCGGTGGCCGTGCGTTTGATCGTCGATCGCGAGCTGGAAATCGCGGCGTTTCGCACCGATGAGTTCTGGAAGATCACGGCGTTGTTGGCCCCGCAAAATGCCGGGATTCGATACTCGGCGAATCCGGCCACGGCCAAGATCTTCGCCAAGAAAAAGGGGGAAAAAGCCGACGACGCCAATGCCCCGGATGCACCGACCGAAGATACGGAAGTGGCCAACTTCGAGGGCGATGCCGAAGGCCCGGCGAACGCCCCCCGCAAGCCGGTGGAGTTCAAAGTGGGGCTGCCCGTGCCGCCGCGCGGTTCGTTCCTCGCGGAGTTGGCCAAGTGGAACAACGCCGACCCGATCATGGGCAACGAAGCGGAAGCGGACGCCATTGCCAACGTGCTGAGAACCGCCGCGTACATTGTGACCAAAGTCGAGCAAAAGGAACGGCAAGAAAAGCCGCAAGCCCCGTTCACCACGTCGACGTTGCAACAGCAATCGAACATCCGCCTGCGCTTCACCACGAAGCGCACGATGGACGCGGCCCAACGTCTGTACCAAGGGATCGAACTCGGTAGCGAGGGCACGGTGGCCCTGATTACCTACATGCGAACCGATAGCACCCGCTGCTCACCCGATGCGCTCAAAGCCGTGCGCGATTTCATTCACCAAGAGTACGGCGACCGCTACTGCCCCGAAAAACCCAACATGTATTCGTCGGGCAAAGCCGCGCAAGAAGCCCATGAATGCGTCCGGCCGACGGACGTCGCTATGACGCCGCAACGTGCGGCCAGCCTCGGACTGAGCGACGACAACTTGAAGGTGTACACCCTGATCTGGAACCGCTTCGTCGCCAGTCAAATGGCGTCGGCGATCTTCAGCATCACCGCGGTCGAAATCACTGCCGGAGCGGGGTTGTTCCGCACCAATGGCCGCATCGAAAAGTTCGAGGGCTACCGCAAAGTGATGAGTCCGGCCAAGTCGGAAGACGTGCTGTTGCCACCGCTTGCGGAAAAACAACAGCTCGACAAACTCGACCTCACCGAGACCCAGCACTTCACGCAGCCACCACCGCGCTACAACGAGGCGTCGCTGGTGAAAGCGCTCGAAAAAGAGGGGATCGGCCGGCCGTCCACGTACAGCAGTATCATCGAAACGGTTCAAGCGCGCGGGTATGTCGAGCAGAAGGAGCGACGCTTCTACGCCACGCAAATCGGCATCGTGGTGACCAAGCTGCTCGTGGAGCATTTTCCCAAGATCATGGACATGAAGTTCACGAGTCACTTCGAGGAAGAACTCGACGAAATCGAAAGCGGCAAGTGCCAGTACGCCGACGTGCTGAACGAATTTTGGAAGCCGTTCTCGGAGTCGCTCGCCAAAGCCGAGACCGACATGCCGACGCAGCGTGGCATCGAGATCGGCGAGAACTGCCCGAAGTGCGGCAAGCCGCTCGTGGCCATGTTCAGCCGTAAGACGGGAAACAAGTTCATCGGCTGCTCGGGTTGGAAAGACCCCGAAAACCCCTGTGCGTTCAAGCGTAGCGAAGACGGCACCGAAAGCGCCGGCCCAGAAGTGACCACCACGGTCTGCCCGGCCTGCGGCAAATTCATGGTGAAGAAGGACGGCCGGTTCGGGGTCTTTTTCACCTGCGAAGGTGCGCCGGATTGCCCGACGATCATGAACTTAGGAGCCGACGGCAACCCGGTCGTCAGTACGCTTCCCAGCCCGGTACCGTGCCCGAAGTGCGGCAAGCAACTCTTGCTGAAGGTCAGCAAATCGGGGAATCGCTACGTGACGTGCAGCGACACCAAGAAGTGCAAGTTCACCTGCGATTCGGACGACGACGGCCGGCCGAAACCACCGCCGGAAACGGGCGTACTCTGCGACAAATGCAACGCGCCGATGACGATCCGCAGCACCTTCCGCGGGCCATTCTTGGCGTGTACGGCGTACCCGAAGTGCCGCAATGCGAAGTCGTTGACGGTCGAGTTGAAAGAGAAGTTGAAGGATATTCTCCCGGCGCCGAAACCGAAGGTCGCCAAGGCCCCGGCACCGGTACTCGATGTCAAAGATGCCTGCCCGCAATGCGGGGCTGGCATGAAGCTTCGCCAGTACATGGGCAAGTACTTCTTGGGCTGCAATAATTACCCCGAGTGCCGTGGCAGCAAGCAATTGTCGCCCGAACAGATGGTGCAGATTCAGAATCCGCAACCACCGGTCGAAGCGTAGGTCAAATGCCGAGACGAGCCACCGAGACAAGCCCGGTGGCTCGCAGTGGCGCACGATCTGGCAACCCACAATGCCGGTCAAGCGGAGGCCGCGTGAAGACGATTCCCGGGATATAGCGTCCGAATCGTTGGTTCGAGACATCGCATCATGGTTGACCACCAACCGTGGTTCCTCTGCAGACTCTTTTGTTTGAAATCTACTGTAACCACAACATATTGAATTGACCCGTGTGGCAAATCTTTCTGGCGGTCGGATTCGGAGGATTTCGGCCCTGAAAGGGTCGTTCCATCAGCCCAGGTCGGAGCCGGCGCCGCCGGCGGAGGCCTGGAAACCCCGACCCGTAAAACGGACTCCGTCCTGAAGGGACGGTTCAGAGCTGTCCTTTGAACCGCCCTTTCAGGGCGTCTCCATTTTCTGAACGCAGTACCCAGGCCTCCGGTCGCTGCGCGACCTCCGACCTGGGCTGATGGAACGACCCTTTCAGGGCCGAAATTGATCGGCAGAAAGATTTCCCAAACCCCCTTACTGAATCGCCCGCCGCCTCGGTGGACGCGGTCACATTGCACTCGCTATGGATCAAGGACTGCTTCCGTTCCCTCCGGTGAGTCCCGCTCCATGATTCCGCAACAGCTCGTCGCCTCCTTGTTCGCCCTCGCTCTGGTGTCGCTCGGGGCCGCTGTGGCCGGGCTGTACGCAGGCCCACGAGAGTCGTACCGCGGCTTCTGGTTCATGTGCGGCATCTGGGGCGTCATCGACGGAATCATCGCCTGGAGCTCGTTCCTCCAAGAGCCATTGCCCCTCGACGAACTGCGGGGCGTGCTGGCGATCAACCTCGCCTTGCAGGCGATCTATTTGCCGCTGGGCGTCATCATGGCAACGCGGTCGAAGCCGGCGTTGAAGGGTTTGGGCTACGGCGTTTTGGTGCAAGCCGTGGCGTTGGGTGTGATTGATGCCTACTTCTACGTCAAGTGCGGCAGTCTGTAACTCTATCCCCCGACAGTTGTTAAGCGAAAGCCGAACCAAGCTCCCATTAGTCCGGTCATGCCGGAGCCAACGGCGTTGGCCCCCGGCATTAAAATACGCTTGGTTTTCGAGCAACCCATCGGTCATGGCGATTACTGCTTGGTGAGTTCCCGCTCTTGTTCCGCCTTGTGCTTCACGTGTTTAAAAGCGATCTCGGTGGCCAGACGGTCGAGGTAGGTATTACGGTACAAGTGAACGGGCAGCGAGCTGGTATCCCGCAGCGGGGCGTCGGATGAATGGCCGTATTGCGTGAGCGGCTTACCGTTGCCGACGGCATCGTAGACTGACACGGAGAGGGTGGCGTTACCCCGGCAGATTTCGCGGCCGGTTTGCTGGTCGTAGAACGACAGCGACGACAGCGTGACGTCGAGTACGTAATCGGCGCCCAAGCTCTTGGCAATTTCGGACATGCTGGCGGTATTCCAGAGCTGCGGATTTTCTTGCCGCATCCGGTCGACTTTGCTGGAATCGACGATGGTAATCAACGAGTCTTTGGGAATTTTCGACAATTCGGAGATTTTGGAGCCGATCTTGGATTCAAGATCTCGGTCGACACCCTGCATCGTGGGGTTGGTCAAAATGTGGTTGGGCGCCGAAACAATCACGGCCAGCGTCACCGTTTTTTTGCCTTCCACCGGGGCCAATTTGTTGCCCACCGCCGGATCTTTGTATTCGTCGCCACGGTTCAGGAACCAGAGCAAACTCGGCCCGCAGCCGAAGCTGAAAATGGTCAGAAACGCCGTGAGTACGCCGCGGCGTAACCAAGTCAAAGTTTTGCGGTTCATCCGTGAACCCCCCCGTTGAAGAATAGACCCCACTACCCGAAGAAGATGAAAGCCCACCGGGCCACCATCAGCGTGAGCATAATCGTCAGACCAATGGTCATCCACAGTTCCCCACTGCGGATGAACAAGAACCGGCCTCGATACGCACTCACAAAACCCCAAGGAATCAAGCTGAACCACCAAATCGCCGTCAGCGTCCCGACCCAGTTGGCCCGCAAGGAATTCGCCACATCTCCATGCACCAACAGCGAGAAACTCGTGGTCATCCCGCAAGCCGGGCACGGTTTGCCGGTCATCACCACCATATTGCAAGGCTCCATTCCCAGTTGGGTATGGGTCGCCATCGTCTTCGGAACTTCGTTCCCGGCGTCATCTTTCCCATACGGGTGGATGTAGGCCGCCGCGAACAGCACCGCCACGAAACCCACGGCCATCGCCACCAGAAGTGCCCGCACCCAACGGGCCAACTTCAGCGACTTCCGGTAGTATCGCGGCTGCTCCACGTATTCGAAATCATCCGAGTCGACACGATTCGGCTGGGGATGCACCACCCGCGCGATGGGAATCGACCCATCCGGCACCGTCGACTCAGGAATACTCTTGGCGTCAATAGGCGACACGTATAACCTCCGGGGTGTGGGAATCAATCCCAGAAACCTGCAGCAGGGTGCAGTCGAGTTCCGCATCTTCCTTCTAATCCGCACTCCCCAGATTGTAGCCGAGGAGAGAAACGGTGGCGTTGCCGGAAGTTGTAGCCGCGGCGATGACGCGATTGTTGCCGAACTGGTTCAGCACACTCGGCGTCGTCGCGGTTTCTGGCGGGGCCGACAGCGTGGCCCTGTTGGCCTCTCTGCACGCTTTCCAGCCGCCAGGCCAATTGGTCGTCGCGCACCTCAACCACCAACTACGGGGCACGGAGAGCGACGCCGACGAACAGTTCGTGCGCGAGCTCGCCGAGGGTCGCCAGTTACCTTGCCGGGTGCTTCAAATGGACATGGCCCAGGCCGCGACGGGTGAAAACCTCGAAGCCTTCGCCCGGGATGCACGCTACCGCTGGTTTGGCGAATTGGCAGTGGAATTGGGTGCTTGCTGGATCGCCACCGGACACCACGCCGATGATCAAGCGGAAACGGTACTGCACCGCCTGATTCGCGGCACCGGCTTGCAAGGGTTGCGTGGCATCGCACCCATTCGCCGCGATGGAGTCGTGCCCGTCATTCGACCACTGTTGACGGTCTCGAAGCAACAGATCCTCGCCTACCTCGCCGATCTCGGGCAACCGTACCGAACCGACGCTTCCAATGCCGATCCACGGTTCACCCGGAACCGCATCCGCCACGAATTGTTACCGCTGTTACAGACGTTCAATGCCGACGTCGTGGAAGCGCTCAGTCGCACGGCTCTGCAAGCTGAGGAATTGTTCTCGGAACAACAAGCCGAAGGCGAGCGGTTACTGAAACTCGTGGAACTGCCCTCGACAGTCGGCAACCTGATGATTCTCGATGCCGTTCAATTGGACACTTTGGCGGAATCGGCGATTCGACTTTTGTGCCGAAGCCTTTGGGCACGCGAACGCTGGCCGACGTCGGCGATGACCTTTGTCCACTGGGATCGTCTGGCCAAGATTGCCAAGAATTTGAGTCGTGCCGCCGACTTCCCCGGAGGCATTCATGTGCGCCGCACCGACGGACGGCTCCTCATTCGCCGCTGATCACGCGAGCAACGGACTGCGCCCTAGTACGGTGTATTCCAGTCCGTCGCGGCGGAGTTCGCTACTGTACACGATCACCTCTTCCACGATGGTTTGGCCCGCCGTCCAACTCAGGTGCTTCACCAATTCCCCGGCCAGCAAAGTACCGTCCGCTTCGCCGTTCGTCCGGCCGAGGGTCAGGTGGGGCGTGTAGCCACGCTCTTCTTGACGATACGCACCGAGTTCCATGAGCGGTTCCGCAATCGCCAAATGCAACCGCAGCAGCGTCTCGGCACCTTCGGTGATACCACCCCATAGAATCTTGGGCCGGCGCGGCGAAGGGAACGCCCCGACCCCACCGACACGCAAGCTGAACGGTGGCTCCTTCGCCGCCACTTTCGCCGTGATCCGGCAAGCATTCACCAAGTCGATATCGTCGAGTTCCCCGAGGTACAACAGGGTGACGTGCAAGTTCGCGGCCTCGACCCACTTGACTTCGGCCCCGCTGAGCGCGAGTGTGCGTTGCATCCCCTTCGTTGCCGAGCGGATCGAATCGTTGACGGCCACGCCAATGAAGGTGCGCGTGCGTGCCATGGTGAGTCTTTCTGATGGTGAGTGCGGACCGCCGACCCGCTTTCGAGCTGGGTTCCGTATTCAAACGTGATACGTTCTCTGGCATGAAGTACCAAGAACTCGGCCGCACCGGATTGCACGTTTCGCAACTCTCGTTGGGGGGTGCCCAGTTCGGCCAGCAGTACGGCCCACTTTCTGTCAGCACCGCCGCCGAGGTCGTCCACGCGGCGATCGATGCGGGTGTGAACCTGATCGATACCTCAGCGTTTTACGGACAAGGGGCCTCCGAAACGATCCTCGGCGAAGTGCTAGCGGGCGGCGGACGCGATAAAGTTTCCATCTGTACGAAAGCGGGTCGGCTCGAGCGTGACCGCTTCGACTTCACACCGAAAGGGATGCGCGATTGTTTCGAGGGTTCCCTCCGCCGGTTGCGTACCGATCACGTCGAAATCCTTCTGGCCCACGACATCGAATACGCCGAAGATTTCGAGCGTGTCTTCGACGAAACTGCCGAGGTGCTGCACCGGTTGAAGCGAGAAGGCAAGTGCCGATTCATCGGGATGTCGTGCCTGCAGTTGGGGCTGTTAGCCCAGGCGATGGAAAGATGTCGGCTCGATGTGGTGGTTTCGTATTGCCATTACAATTTGCAAGATCAGACTCTGCTGACAGATTTGTTGCCAGTGGCCGCAACTCACGGTGTCGGCGTACTGAATGCCAGTCCGCTGAGCATGGGGTTGCTGACGAACCAAGGCCCGCAACCCTGGCACCCCGCCGGGGACGAGATCAAAGCCGCGTGCCACCATGCCGCACAGCACTGCCAAGCGCGAGGGGCGGACATCAGTTTCTTGGGAATGCAATTCTGTCTGGGTAGCAGCGCCATCCCGACCACGATTTCCGGAGCGGGCACTTTGACCGAATTGGAAACGAACCTGAAGGCCTTGGCGACTGTCCCTGAGCCGGTGTTGCTCGCCGAAGTGCAAGCGATTCTGGAACCGGTACGGAACCGGACGTGGCCCAGCGGACGATCTCACGCATAAGATGGTAGTGTGGTCGTGAACTGTCCGGAGACCGCGCATGGCATTTCAACAATTCACGTTTCCCCAGGTGATTGAGGAACTCGGTTTGTCGGTCGCCGACATGAAATTGTTCGACGCACTTCCTGCGGAATCGGTCGCACCCGATTTCGAACAGTCGATTCGGGAAGGCGCCGACCTCGCCAGTGCGATCAACACTGAAAAAGCCCGTTCCGAGTTCGTGATCGCACCGCTGTTGTTCGAACTGTGGCGCCGACACCGGGGCCAATTCTCTATTTTTTCGGGTGTGGAATTGGTGGCCGATGCCAACCGAGGTTTGAACGGTATTTGCGATTTTTTGCTCGCGCAGTCGGCGAGTCAACACATCATGACCCTTCCGATCTTGTCGATTGTCGAAGCGAAGAACGAGAATCTCCGCAGCGGTCTGGGTCAGTGCATCGCCTCCATGGTGGCCGCCAATATTGTCAACGCTTCGAAAAGTGGTTCGCAGACTCCTGTTTACGGGGTGGTGACTAGTGGTAGCTTGTGGAAATTCCTGAAACTCGTCGGATCCGATTTGTCGATTGACGGGTCGGAATACCACATCAACCAACTCGGCAAACTATTCGCCGTACTCGGTTCCATCGTGACTTCCTACCGAAAATAAATGAGGCTCCATGCTCCGCTTCCTATTGCCCTTGTTCGGTCTGCTGATCGTCTCCCACGCATTCGCAGCCTCACTACCTGAGCCGCTGAGCTACGCGAAACCGACTCCTGGCAATCAATTTGTCTTTGTGGTGTTCGGTTCACTCGAAGCGGAGGCGAAGCTGAAGTCGGGTGACAACAAACGGCACGTCGATAGCGTCCGGGCCAAATACCCGGTACCGGGGATGTATCAGGCGGGCGACGATGCCAAACTCGTTTACGCGCTCAACGGCTATGCTCCGGATGAAAACATCCATCTCTCGGCCGATGGTCGGTTCGTGATCCGCATCGAAGGCGATTGGTGGAGGACGAAATCGTATCCCGCTGGAAAACGATTGAGTCCGGAGGCCGAGCAACTTCAACTCGACGCCCCTGCCATCAGTTTTTTCAAAGATGGGGCGTTGCTGAAAAGTTATCCGCTGAAAGATCTCATCACCGATGCGACGTTGTTGCCGCACTCCCCGGATCATATTCTTTGGGCGAGCGGAGCCACGCTGCAAGAGAACAGTGGCCGATTCCTACTTGATATGCAGGACACGAATCGGAATACTTTCGATTACCGCACGGGTGAGATCGTCTCCGCCGAAAAGTTGGGCTACGGCAACAAGTTCGGCCAGAACCTGATTATGGCCACGGTCGGATTGACGTTTTTGCTCTTTCTGGCGTGGGCGTTTTACGCGTTCCGTCGCCCTCGGACGGTGCCAACGGCCGACCAACCCTTACGATGACCCCACGCGCCCGTAGCTCAACTGGATAGAGCAGCCGCCTTCTAAGCGGCAGGTTGTGAGTTCGAGCCTCACCGGGCGTATTGTTCTCCGGAATCGGGTAGAGTTTTTGTCGAGGGAACGTGCCGATTGTGAAGCCTGCGATGGATTTGCGCCGGCCGGGCGGTACACTGTCCGCAAGTCTTTTCCTCGCCCCCGTTTCATGTTGAGGGAATCATGCCGATTAAGGTCACTTGCAGCAATTGCGGGGGCGTCCTGCACGCTCCGGACGATTCCGGTGGAAAACGGGGACGTTGCCCGACTTGCGGGAACGTGCTCCCCATCCCGGCTGAGTCCCCGAAACTTCCCCCGGCCGCGGCAGAAGTCGCCCCGAAAACGGGCGGACGGTCGCCGTCGTTCGGCGATTTCAACCTGGGGCCACAAGTTTCCCCGCCGACGGCACCCAATCCAACACGCGCAGCCCCGGCAGCTGGTTCCCCACTTTCGTTTGCCGAAGATTCCCCATCGAATCGATCGTCGGTTCCATCCCTAGCCGAGCCGACTATGGGGCCACGACGGGGCAAACCGCTGCCCCCGGCCTTGCCGCCGGAAGATGCTCGCCGGCCGAATGACCCGTTCGCCCGCAAGGTGTCCGGGAAACCCGAACTCGACAACAACGAGGGAACCGTTCGTAACTGGAAACGGGTTCGCGGGGGTCTTTGGTGGTGTCAGGCTTCGGTTCCGTTCTTCTTTTTGCCAATTCTGACGTTGAACGGCCTGAAACTCTACGAGCAATTCGTCGGCCCCGTTCCGGTGAAGGATCCCGGCTACTCGGGACAAGAGTGGTTATCATCCCAACAAGAGATTGACATCGTCGCGGTGATGGCCCCATTCGCGTTGGGGGTGTTCTTGCTGATGATCGGGCGATTCGGCGTTGCGAAGGCGCCACGCAAGGCACAAGCTCGGGGACTAACACTCCTTTCAGCGTTGGCGACACTCACTGCGATTTGCGGTGGTATTGCGGTCATCTACCCGATCGTCACACTGCTTGCGATCGGAGTGAAAGATATTCCGGTGGTATCACGGGCTCGCGGAGTTGCCGAATGGCAGTTGCTGTTCGCATCTGACGACTCGGGGATGATGCAACGGATCGGGTTGTTGATCGGAGCGACAGCGTTCGTGGTTGCGGAAGTTTGGTTCACCTCGGCGTTGGGTCGCCTCGGCACAGCACTGAACAGCAGCCGGCTAGCCGGACGGGCCACGCGATTTCTCTTGGTACTCGGTTTGATTTTCGGAGGATTGGTCGCCGTGGGCGCCTTGACTCCCGCGTATAATTTCAGTTCGATGCCTCGCGAGGCCAGCAGCGAGGTCAATAATCTATTTCAAGTACAGTGGAATCGCCTGGCCGAGCCGCTTCTCGATAAACTCGGCGCACAACGGTCGGCAGTTCGTCCTGGTGTGTTCCTATTGGGCGGGTTGATGATTGCAATGATGTATTGGCGGATGATCGGTGCGGGCCGCGGGGCCGTTCGAGACTGGCTCGACCAGAACGATCGGCTGTAAGCGGACTCGCCGGGAGTGCCTCGGGAGGGCACCGGCATGGCTTTGCTCTTTTGTTGCCCGGTTTGCGGATCGAACCTTCGGGTTCCCCGGTCGGCCGCCGTCACCACGGTGGCCTGTCCGGGGTGCCGCGAACCCATCCACGTCCCACGCCACACGCATCCGGCTGAAGCCCTGCACGACACCCCAGCCGTGCCGGCGATCGAAGCGGCTCGCGCCCGGGCGGGTTTGGCCCGCCTCACTCTCAGCTTGTGGCTGTTCCTGGCCTGTTCCGGCCTCGCACTCATCGTGCTCAGCTTGCGGGCCGCACTCGGCCCGCAACCGCCGGAATTCGTCCCGGTTTGGGTTCCGGTCACGTTGAGTATCCTCACCGTCGTCTGTTGGAGTCTCGGTCTATTGGCCTGTTGGTTCAGAGTTCGCGGTTACTTACAAGTCCGAGGAGCCGCGACGAGTGTCGGTGTCGAAATGTGGGTGAAACTTCCCGCGGTGGGGGCGGTGTTCACCGGTATCGGGGAAACCTCTGCCATCCCCTGGCTCATCGGCAAAACTGTATTCGAGTTGCCCCCAGCCATAGCGGCCTTGGCCGTGATCGGCCTACTCTGCGGGCTGATCGGGTTGGTTCTCGAATTCGCATTCGTCACCGCGATTCACCGTTTGCTCTGGGAAACCGCCGGCTGGCAAGCGGCCAACAAGACCGGCAACTACGCAGTCACCTTCCTCTTCTCGTCAGTCGCGGCGATGGTCAGCGTCATCATCGGTGGCATCGTCGTGATGATTCTCGTCGGCCAAACCCCAGCCCCGCCCCCGGTCGGCCCTGAGGTCGGCACCAACCCGCTCCCCGTCGAAGTCCGCATCGTCACCGCGTTCGTTTTAAGCGTGCTCACCGCGATCACAGCGCTGGTCGCCTACCGCTATGGCCGGCTACTGCGGAGCACACGGCGGGCACTGGCAGCACCGCAACCGTACGCGGGCCCTATCCCAAAGGTACTGGGGTGAGCTGGAACAAACGGTTCTAAGGAGAATTCAGATGAATACTAGCGATATTCGAACTGCGATGTTGAAAGCGCCGCATTATGAGATTGCGTCTACGGAACTCGCCAAGTGGCTTGACGAGGAACTCCCCGAGAGTTGGTGGAACGTTGACGGAGACCCACTACTCACCGGGCGGCTTTCCATTCCATGTCCGACCGACGAATTGACGCTAGAACTGCGCAAACTCGACCGTCCGCTGTTGATTCTCGCACGCGGTTCGCAGGATGCACATGGGCAAGTGATCGACTCAACACGAGTTGGAGAACTCGCTTCCTTCGCGGGAGGACGGGGCCCACGGGGAGAGGATGATTTATATTTCGATTTGGTTTGGAAAGGCAATTCTCAACCGTGGCTCCTCATCGAAGATCTCACGACAGCCAAGCAATACTCGGAAGACGCGATTTCTCTGAATAGCCAAGGCGAGAACGATGCTGCGCAGACCAGTCGATCTCACCCGTAAAATCAAAGATATCGTGCAGCACTCACAGGCGATGCCTGATGAGGCGTACGCGCCGATTCTCCATTTTAGACGCACGACTGCAGATATTTGGGCATCGCTTGCATACATCGAGCGGGCTGTGAGTCAACGCAATCGCTACGAAGCGGTCGTGGAGAAGCATTTGGGTCGGATCTATTCGATGATTTTGGTGAATTTAGTGGAAACCTTTGAACGATTTCTCAAGGAACTGGCCGGGGAGTGCATCGACGAAACGGCCGAATATATTGTCGATGATCGGTTCGACGTGTTTGCAATCAAGGGAAGCGTGCTGGCTTCCCATTTCGATACTGGTGGCAGCCTCGGCCGATCCCTCTGCGAAGCCGCCACTTGGCTCGATTGCGAAGAAACCAACAGGCGGTTCCGAAAATTGCTCTCGGAACCATTTCAGCAAGGCGGGTCATTTTTTGAACTTTTCCCAAAGCAACCGACCGATGATTTGAGACGATTTGAGACGCTCAACTTGATCTGGCAAATTCGGCACACGGCCGTCCACAACGTTGGTGTCATCACCCGATCCGACGCCGTCAAATTGCGAACTTGGTCGAAAGAGCCAGTCGAGGCTCCCCGGTTGATGTCACCGACTCGGGCCGACCTCATCCACCTGAATCGATTTCTCGGCGAAATGGCCACGCTTTGTAATCGCCGTGTCGGCGAGCGACTTGCGAAACTCCTCGATTCAATAATCGTGCCGACTGCGTCGCATAAAACGAAGGCGGATCGCATTGCTTCACTTTTCCGTCTGCCACTTCAAATCGGAGAGGAAGTAGGCTCAGTACCTCCGGACTAAGCGATGCGAATATCAGCATTGCAAAGCAATACGCTTATCCTGATGGTCAAATTGACTGAATTGATTCTTAACCCGATGGGGTTCTCATGATCCACTTTACTATCGTTCCCTAAATCGATCGATGAAATCATCGAGTAACATCCTCGCACAGCTCTTACCACCCTCTCCTCTCACTGTTTTGCGTCGGTCATCACCAATGCGAAGTCACCGACGCGGCCGCGTTCGGAGACAACGACGCCGCCGGGGGGTTCTTCGGTGATGGCGAATGCCGCGGGATCGACGATGGTCAAAGAGGCCCGGATCGGGACGACGATTTCGCCCGAACTCGGCACGTCGAAGACGCCACCGTCGACCGGTTCTTTGTGTGCGCGGCCGCGATCGACGATCCAAAGCTGATACTGCTTTCGTTTCGGATCGTTCACGGCCAAGCCCTGCACGCGAAGATAACCCCGTTGGCCCGCAGCATCCCAGACAACATCACCGCGAACTTTGGTCGCGGCCGGAGTTTTGTCGAAGCGCTTGGCTCCACCTGCGAGGAGTTGCTGCCGCTGTTCAGTCAGTGGCAACGCCTTGGCAATCTCAGTGGTCGGCGTACGGTTCCATTGCCAAGCCAGTGTCACCGTGCCGATCGCGAGACAGGCGGCGATGCCCCAACCGGCCCATACGAATACCGATTTCCCCGAGATCCTTTTGGGTCGTGGCGGTTGAAAATGGGCGAGTGCCCCGGCTTCGATGCGCCGGGTCAACGTCGGGGAAAGCGGTAGAAACTCGCTCGGCAAAGCTGCGGCTTCGATGATGGCCGCTGTCAGTTCGAAATCCTCGTCGCCGATGTGGGGCCACTTCACCAGCAATTGATCGAGTTCGGCCCGCTCGGCCGGGGAAACTCCTTCCACGGCTTCTTGGGCCATGAGTTCGTAGAGCCGATCGATACTTTGCGGATGCGCGGGCGTCACGAGTTCCCCTCCAAACCGAAGAGCTGGAGTCGCTCGCGGACGAACAACAATCCCCGGCGAATATGCGTTTTCACCGTACCCAGCGGTAAGCCAAACCGCGCCGCGACCTCGCTGTGACTCAGACCATCGGCGAACGCGGCCAGCAGCACGGTGCGCTGTTCGACTGGCAGTTGATTCAGCACCTCCCGCACGCGGATCAGTTCGTCTTGCGTCTGGGCCGCGGCGCCGATCTCAGATTCAGGCTCGGCGAGCGATTCCGGCAGTGTATTGGTCGCGGGTTGAGCCTTCCGCCGGCGGAAACGGTCGATCAAGCGACGGCGGGCTATCATCGAGACGAATGCGACTTCCGAAGCCACCGCGGGGTCGAAACGGGCCGCTTGCTTCCAGAGTTCGATAAACACTTCCTGCACCGCGTCGTCGATCTCGCTTGGATGGCTCGGGTAGCGCCTGGCCAAGGCTTGAACCAACCCACCGTAGCGCTCGATGCAGTCGCGCACGGCACTCGGATCCCCGCGGGCAACCCTTGGGAGCACTGGTGACAAGCGGGCGTCAGTAGCGAGACCACGGACGGCCATGACGAACCCGTGCGGTGGGCGAATTAGCTTCAATAAAAGATAGTAGCCGAGGAAATTCCCTCGGCCCAATCGGATACTCGACACCCGATCAATGGCTCGGGGTCAAGACGCGGTCGATGACTTGAATAATCCCGTTATCGGCCATCACATCCGAGCGAATCACATTCGATTGGTCAATCGTCAACCGGCCGTCAGTGATGCCGAATTTCACGGAGCCACCTTGGAGCGTTTTCGATTGATCGGCTTTCACCAAATCCTTCGCGGTCAGTTTGCCCGCGACCACATGGTACTTCAGCAAGCCGACCAACTGTTTACGATTTTCCGGCTTCAACAGTTTCTCGACGGTCCCTTTTGGCAGTTTGGCGAAGGCGTCGTCGGTCGGGGCGAAGACGGTGAAGGGACCGTCGCCGGAGAGTACTTCGGCTATTTCCGCAGCTGTCACAGCCGCGAGGAGAGTCTTGAACAACCCGGCCTTCTCGGCCACGGCCGGAATGGTGTTCTTGTTCTCGGACGGCATCAACACCGAGTCGATGATTTGAACCGAGCCATTGCGGCAGGCGATGTTTGCTGACAAGATTTTCGCATCGTTCACACGGAGCGTGCCATCGCCTTTGACGATTCGTAGGCGGTTGCCGTTGAGCGTCTTGAATTCGTAGGGTTCCTCAACCTTGGCCACTTCGAAGGCGAAACTCGCTTTGTCCGGCACGATGTGATAGGTCAGAATCGAACGGAGGAGATCCTTGTTCTCCGGCTTCAGCAGTTTCTCGACGGTTCCTTTTGGCAGTTTGGCGAATGCCTCGTCGGTCGGGGCGAAGACGGTGAAGGGCCCGTCGCCTTTCAGAGCATCGTCGAGATCGGCGGCGATCAACAGCGACAAGAGCGTTTTGAATTGTCCGGCGGCAGCGGCCGTTTTGACGATGTCCGCTTTGTGGGCGACCGGGACACTCGATCGGCGGCGAGTCGCTTCGCACGGCTCGGCCGCAGTGGCGGCCGTTAGAGAACCGATTGTGAACAAGCTCAGCAGAAGCGCTTTCATCGGGAATCCTCGGGGTGATTCGCGGGCGGAGACAGTCCCCGCTGCGGTCACCCCCAACGATTCGCAACGGCGCGTGCATCGGATTCAAAATTATCGGAGTGGGCTGGAAACAGAGGAAGGTACCAAGGGACTCGGCCTGTTGAGGATGGTCTGGACTGATATTATGGGCATGACCTTGACCTAGGGTATTGCGAGCGAGCCACGGCTCACAACAGGGATACTGCGATGAACTACATCGACCCGCATGATTTATCGCCTGAAATGCCCTGTTTTCTAGGCGTTTTTTGGACTTGAAATGGCTTTCGACTGGCTACCTTTTCCACTGTTTCCACCAATTCCGTCCTCGTGATTTGCGTCTGCGGCACCGTTGGGAGAGGAGGCGGATCAGGGGCAGCCGAACCGAATCAGTGTCATGGGTGTCTGGCAGGAAGACACTAACGGAGCCAAGCCCATGTCGAACTGGAAACGCTGGCCCGATACTCCGCTGAACGAGAAGTTTGCTCAGATCGAAGGCCCCGAGCGGATCACCTACCCCGACCTCAACGACGGCTCACCCCTCGTCCTCGCCTGCGACCACTCTGGCGAACACGCCACACCCGAGTTCCGGGTTGTGTCCTTTCTCGTGACCACATATAAGTCCGTGGCCGCATGGGACACCCTTCGGGCCGCGGTGAGGAAGAGGCACCTCGCCGACAGCCGCAGGATGTCATTCAAGGCCCTTAACGACGCGCTGCGGATCAACGCCTTTTGGACCTTCCTCGAAGCCGCCAGCCAGTTGAACGGCGCGCTGGTCTGCGTGGGCGTTGAGAAGGGCTTCTCGTTTCCCAAAGACGACCTTCCCCCATGGCAGCACCACTGGACGACCGACACGCTGAACAAGCTGTTCGAAGTCTGTGTCTTCGGCGGAGTAATGGTTGACGGCCTTCGCAGCAACGGCCAGCCCGTTCATTGGATCACCGACGACGACTCGACCGTCTCAACCGAGAAGGCGAAGGCCGACGCCGGCAACTTAATGGGCAGGCTTCTCCACAAGTACCCTGACGAGCACCTCGAACTTGGGGTAGGCGTTGCCAGCCAGTTCGTGGACGACCTCCGAGCCGAGGATCTGGTCGCCATCCCTGATCTCGCCGCCGGGGCCTATTCGGAGACGCTGACCACGATGGGCAAGGTGAACATGCCCACGTCGGGCACCGGCCCGCAGGGCGCGAAGTTGTTCCTGCAGATCAAGTCGAGCCTGATAAATACGTGGCGGTCCAACACCGAGAAGCCGCTGAAGCACTTGAACGCAGTAATTCGGCCAGTGGATGGGCAGATGCTCGTGTCGTTCGGCGCGCCAATCACCCGGCTGCTCCGCCCCGGCGAATCCGCAGAGGGCGCCCCAACGCTCAACGCGAAGTGGCGGAGGGCGATCGAAGCTGACATGAAGACTCGCGGCATCGACCCGGACGAAGTGCTCAAGTCGATGGGCATCGACATCTAGTTGCTGGAGCTTCTATCCGCGGGCATCTGAGCGAGTACTCGGTACTATAGACGCAACTCGGCCGTTACGAATTCCGTCCAATTACCGTCCATATGATGAATTCGCAAGTCACGACACGGAAAGCAGCTGTTCCTATGAACTACATCGACCCGCACATTCACATGATCTCGCGCACCACCGACGACTATGCTCGCATGGCGATGGCTGGGTGTGCGGCTCTATCCGAACCGGCTTTTTGGGCTGGGTTTGACCGCGGCACTGCCGATGGATTCCACGATTACTTTCGGCACCTCACCGAGGTCGAGCCTAAGCGGGCTGCGCTGTACCATATCAAACATTATTGCTGGCTCTGTATCAATGCCAAGGAAGCGGAGAATGTGACCCTGTCCCGCGAGGTGATCAAAATCATCCCCGAGTTTTTGAGGAAACCCAACGTGCTCGGGATCGGTGAGATTGGCCTGAATAAGAATACCGCCAACGAAGCGACGATCTTCCAAGAACACGTGGACTTGGCGATGAAGACCGACGAACTCATCTTGATTCACACGCCGCACTTGGAGGACAAGTTCAAAGGCACGCGGATGATCGTTGATATGCTGATGAACGATCAGCGGATTCAACCCCACCGCGTCTGTATCGATCACGTGGAAGAACACACCGTACGATTGGCGCTCGACAACGGTTTCTGGTGCGGGATGACGCTCTACCCCATCACAAAATGCACGCCGAGCCGCAGTGCGGATATTTTGGAAATGTACGGCCCCGAACGCATTCTGGTGAACTCGGCTGGCGACTGGGGTCACTCCGATCCACTCGCGGTGCCAGCGTTGATTCAGGAACTCAAGCGGCGCGGCCACGCCGAAGCGTTAATCGAACGGGTGGTCTATCACAACCCGCTGGAATTTTGGAAGCAATCGAACAACTGGAAAGGATAGAATAACGATTCCTCTGTTGAGAAAACCATGAGCATCCTCGCTTCGACGAAACGCTTAATGAGCGAGAATTGGCCCCGGGAGGTCGAACCCACGCAATTGGTCGAAGAACCACTGTTTGACGACGAGCACTTCGAACTGGTCTCCGGTGAACTCGTGGAGAAGCCGATGGGCATCGAAGAGCAAGTCATCGACAGCGACCTCCACCTCTGGCTTGGTGCTTTCGTACGCGACCATGGCCTCGGTCGGACGGTGACCGAGGGCAAATTCGCCCTGCCCAAAGTCGGCAATAACCGCATCCCGGATCTGGCGTTCGTTTCCTACTCGACATGGCCCAAGTCCAAGGGTCGTCCCAAAGGAGCGTTCTGGGCCGTGGCGCCCGACCTTGCAATCGAGGTCATCAGCCCGACCGACGTCGGCCGCGCGTCGATGGACAAGATGGTGGAATACTTCACAGCTGGCTGCAAAGCGGTTTGGATCGTGTGGCCGAATCTGGAGCAAGTTCACGTGTACGCCTCGCCGACCTCGGTGCGCATCTTCGCCCAAGGCGATGTCCTGGAAGGTGACCCGGTCGTCCCCGGTTTTCGGTTGGCAATCGCGGTGCTGTTTCCCCCAGATGACGAACCGACTACACCGTGACCACACATTTCCTCGCCCTCGAAACGTCCTGCGATGAAACGGCGGCGGCCGTCTTCACGGACAAGTTGCAGATCCTGTCTAGCGTCGTGGCGTCGCAGAACGAGTTGCACGTCCGCTTCGGCGGTGTCGTTCCCGAGATCGCCAGCCGGGCCCACTTGCGGAATTTGCTCCCGGTGATCGACGACGCGTTGGCGAATGCAAAACTGAAGCTCACCGATATCGGTTGCATCGCCGTCCACAACACCCCTGGCCTCGTCGGCGCACTGCTGATGGGGGTCACAGCGGCGAAGGCGCTCGCTTATTCGCTCGGCGTCCCCCTCGTGGCGGTGAATCATGTCGCCAGCCACATTTATGCCTGCCGAATCGCGGCGGGCCGGGATATTTTCCCATGCGTCGGGCTCGTCGTTTCCGGCGGGCACACAGCCCTGTTCCGATGCGACAACCCGTTGTCGCTCGAACTTCTCGGCACGACCCGAGACGATGCGGCGGGAGAAGCCTTCGATAAAGTCGGCGCCATCTTGGGCCTCGGCTTCCCCGGAGGCCCGGCCCTGGAACGCGAAGCCCGCACCGGCGACCAGAAAGCCTTCGCCTTCCCGCGTTCGTTCCTCGATTCCCCTCAGTTGGAGTTCAGCTTCAGCGGGTTGAAAACTGCCGTGTTGTACGCCTGCCACGGACAGAACGCACCGAAGATGGCCGCGCCGCCGGCTGATCAAAAGCGGGCCGACCTCGCCGCGAGTTTTCAGGAAGCGGTCGTCGATGTGCTGGTGGGAAAATGCAGGCAGGCATTGCTGCAGACGGGGCTGAAGCGCCTCGCGGTGGGTGGCGGTGTCAGCGCGAATCAACGATTGCGAGAGAAACTGCTGACGCTCGATGCGGAGGTGTTCATCCCGCCGATGAACCTCTGCACCGACAACGCCGCGATGGCGGCACTGGCAGTTGAAAAGTGGAAAGTCGGCGACTTCGCTCCACCCGAGTTGGATGCTCAACCCAACTTCTTGTGACTCACTTTCTTATTTCGCGCGGAAGAGTCGATTGCGAATTCGGCACCGATGAAGCCAGAGCTGAGCCACCGTTTTGAGTGTTTGAATCCCGTACTTCGTGCTGCGACCGAAGTTGATGCTACTCGCCTCACGGAAGTACCGCACCGGCACGGGAACATCGGCGAGGCGGAAGCCAAAGTGAACCGCTTGCACGAGAAACTGCGTGTCGAACACGAAGTCGTCGCTGTTGCGCTCGAAGGGGATGGTTTCTAGCACACTGCGTCGATAGACCCGGAAGCCGCTGTGGAACTCACCGAGATTCTGGCCCAACGCCATGTTCTCGAAAAGTGTCAGCGCCCGATTGCAAACGTACTTCCACCAAGGCATTCCGCAGGCGAGGGCTTCCGTGCGCGAGCGGATGCGGTTGCCGAGTACGACGTCGCAGATGCCGAGTTCGATGAAGCTCACGGCATGCGGGATCACCCGACTGTCGTACTGGTAATCGGGATGGATCATCACCACGATGTCGGCCCCCTGTTTCAAGGCGTAGTCGTAGCAAGTCTTTTGGTTACCGCCGTAGCCGGTGTTTTTATCGTGGATGATGACGGTCAGCCCCATGGTGCGGGCGAGTTCAGCGGTGTTGTCTCGGCTGCAATCGTCGACGAGCAAGATTTCATCGACCGACCCGGCTGGGAAGTCGGCGATGGTGGCCGCCAGTGTCTTCGCCGCGTTGTAGGCAGGCAACACCGCGATGATCTTGTGCCGGCGGTGCCGCGGCGCCGCCTTAGGATGCAGTACCTCGTCTACATCGACAGGGTCGTGGACAGGGTTGAGTGGTGGGTGATCGAGCAGGGATTCAGGCATCGGGATAGGGTACGGGAAAGCGGTGCACGAAGTAATCTGGGAACCTAAACTTCAATCATTTTACCCTTTCGCCAATTTTCTGGAGTTGCACCCCCGTTTCAACCGATATGAGTTGCACAACCGCGCGGGAAGTCGCGTCGGTCGTGGGGAATGCTCATGAACGTCACCGCTTTGGCCTTGCTCGGGCTGGTTACTACCCTGGGTCAACCGGCCCTGCCGGATGCTCAGGACATCCAGGTGACGAAAGTGCGCACCCACAAACTCGGGGTGAACTACAAGCCCGAGCGCAAAAAAGACATCCAAGAAGCCCGGTTGTTCATCTCCCGCGATCAAGGTCAAACGTGGGAGTTGGCGCAGGCCATCCCACCGACGCAAGACGAATTCACGTTCACGGCCAAGTCCGATGGGCTCTATTTCATCAGCATGCAACTGGTCTTTCTCAAAGGGTTGGCTGAACCGCCCGACGTGAGCAAAGTACCCCCTGCCCAGAAGTTGATCATCGACTCGACGCCACCTGTCGTACGGGTGACCACGGCCACTCGAACTGGCGACGAAATCTCGGCGGAATGGACGGTGGACGACAAGTATCCCAACGATGCGTCCACGAAGTTGTTCTACCGCGCCTTGGCGGGCACCGACGCCGATTGGCAACCCGCCCCAGAAGGCAGTGTGACCAAACGCAGCGCGAAGTTTAAATCGCTGGTGGCGGGTGCGGTCGTTTTGCAAATCGTAACGCAAGATCTCGCCGGGAATGTCGGCCGGGCGAACAAGGAAGTCGGCGAAATCGGCAACTTGCTCGGGACTATGACCACGCCGCCCGTGCTGCCCAACCCCATTGTCAAAGTCAGCGAGTCACTGCCACCACCGATTCTGACCGGCTTGGAATCTGGCCCGACGATTCCACCGATGCTCGCTCCGGTTGCAGTCGAACCGACTTTTACGCCGGCACCGATGCAGCCCGCCATTCAGCCTCTACCCGCCACGCAGCCCGAAGCCATAAAGCCCATCGCGCAAGGTTCGGGGATGACTCCCATGCCGATTCCCGCAGTGTCCTCGACGCCCTCGGCGGTACCGGCCACCCCGGAAGCGACGACCGCGACGCTCACGAAGTCGCCGAAGTTCGACCTAAATTATCAGCTCGAAGGTGGCCCATCGGGAATTTCCAAAGTGGATCTCTACGTCACCCGGGACGAAGGCCGGACTTGGATTCGCTGGAGTACGCACGCTGGCACCGAGAACCCTTTGCGAGTGGTTCTCGACACACGATTCAACCAAGAGATCGAAGGGGAATACGGCTTGAAACTCGTCCCGGTGAGTGGGGCCGGTTTGAGTGATGCCGCACCGGCGTCCGGTTCTGCCCCGGAATTGCGCGTTCAAGTGGATACCACCGCACCGATGATCAAAGTGTTTCAGCCGACGGCCGACCCGGCCAATCGCAACGCTCTGGTGCTCCATTGGGAAGCGACCGACAAGAACTTCGGAAAAGATCCGCTGGGAATCGAATATTCCGAGAACCCGAACGGCCCTTGGAAATCAGTCGCGGCCGGGAACGACGCCGTGGTGCCCGTGGCCGGTGGCGGTGTGAACCCGATTATCCGGTTGGCCAACACCGGTGGCTACTCGTGGATTCCGCCGACGACCCTCTCCCAACCGAAAGTCTACCTGCGCTTCACCGCCTGGGACTTGGCCGGGAATAAAAGCGAAGTGACCACACCCAACCCGATTTTGGTCGATCTGACCAAACCCCGGGCCAAGATCCAAGGGATTTCCCCGACATCAGTCGGCCGGTGATCGATTCGGCCCCGGGACGAATATTCCGCGCCCAACCGATGGATTTGTCCGATTATTCAGATTCCGGCGAAGTGGTTCCTCCGGAACGTGTTGTAAATTACACACTCTTGGACAATTGCAACCCGCTTAAAATTCGAATATGTCTCAGCGCAGTGGCGATACTTGGATTGGCAAACCCGCTGTCGTGGTCAACAGCGGCAATCTGGAAGCTTGCCTAGTTCATATCTACCCCAGCGGCCCAAACATGGGCAAACGGCACCCGCTCGAAGGGGGGCCTGTCATTTTGGGGCGTGGGGAGAGTTCCCAAATTCTCCTCCACGACAACTCTGTCTCCCGAGCCCATTGCAGAATTGAAACAGCACGCGATGGCGTTTACATCGTCGATACGAAGAGCCTCAATGGTACGTTCGTCAACGATAAAGTGACTCGCGGTGCCCACCTGCTCCAGGACGGCGATTACATCCGAGTCGGCAATGCGATCTTCCGGTTTTTGACCGGCGGAAATATCGAATCGGAATACCACGAAGAAATTTACCGCCTGACGATCTTCGACGGCCTGACCCAGATTCATAACAACCGCTACCTCAGCGACTTTTTGGATCGTGAAGTGGCCCGTTCGCAACGCCACCAACGACCGTTGTCCGTGCTGATGCTCGACCTCGATAAATTCAAAATCGTCAACGATGAGCATGGCCACCTTTGCGGCGATCACGTCCTCCGTGAGATGAGCAACCGCATTCGGCACACCGTTCGCCGCGAGGATCTGTTTGCCCGCTATGGCGGCGAAGAGTTCGCGCTCGTGCTCGTGGAATCGACGCACGAACAGGCCGTGGAAGTGGCCGAACGGATCCGTGAAATTGTCGAAGTGACCCCGTTTTGGTTCGAAAGTTTGCAAATCCCCGTGACACTCAGTGTCGGAGTCGCCAGCACCAATGGCGAAACCCCGACCACCGCGACCGATATGCTCAAACAAGCCGATGCGAACTTGTATCGTGCCAAGCATGCCGGCCGTAATCGCGTCGTGGCGTGAACGCAACTCTTCAACTCGCCTTCATTCGCATACAATCTCCACGTTCCTAGTCCCACTCCCGGAGCCACCGTCATGCACACCCCTCTCGACCGTCGATCATTCCTGCTCGGTTCTGCCGCGGTTGTCGGCACGGCCGCACTCGGCTTCCCGACACGAGCCGAAGACAAAGAAAAAGACCCGTTCGGCGGCTTCACGGTCGCCGTGCAGTCGTACACTTTCCGTGCGTTCAAACTGGAACGGATGCTGAAGGCGACCCAAGAAGTGGGCATCAAGAACGCCGAGATCTATCCGGGACACATCGCCTCCAACAGCAGTGCCGACGCGATCAAAGGGTACTTGAAACTGTGCGGCGAATACGGGGTGACGCCAGTTTCGTACGGGGTGGTCAACTTCAGCAAGGACAACGACAAGAACAAGAAAATGTTCGAGTTCGGGGCCGCTTTGGGTGTGAAATCGCTGAGTGCCGACCCCGATCCGGATAGCTTCGACAGCCTCGACAAGCTCGTGGCGGAATACAAAATTGCGATTGCCATTCACCCGCACGGCCCATCGGGTGGCGGCAAGATGCACCGCTGGCGCGACGCCGCTTCGATCTTGAAGACTATCAAGGATCACCACGAACTGATCGGAACCTGTCTCGATACCGGCCACCTCATCCGGGCGGCCCAGCTCGACATCAAGCTCGACCCGGTCGAGCAGATCAAGATCATGGGCGCTCGCAACTTCGGCCTGCATTTGAAAGATCACGACAACAAGCGCATGACCGACGTTCCATTCGGCGATAAAACCGGTGTCCTCGACGTACTGGGCGTGCTCAATGAATTGAAGGATGTGAAGTTCAAAGGGTATATCGCCATCGAATACGAAGCGAGCGAGAAGGACCCCACCGCCGACGTGAAGACCTGCCTGGCCTACTTCAAAGAACAAGTGAAAAAGTTGGGGTAACGGATCCCGCCAGAGTGTGGGTTGATGAGTTGCATCGACCCACACTTACTCGACGATGACTTCCTCCATCACTTCCGATTTCACGTCGGCTTGCTCGTACTCTTCCAACTTTTTATGCAGGGTGTTCCGGTTGATTCCCAAGCGGTCGGCCGCTTTGATCTGGACGCTTTCGCACATCCGCAGCACATGTTCGATCAACTCGCGTTCGAAGCCACCCACCAAGTACCGGTGCAGTTTCACCCCCGGTGGCAGCGACGATTGCACCCCGGCCCGCACGAGCGCTTTAATGAGCGTCGGCACATCCATCGTGATCGGGGCGCCGTTGGAGTTTTTCGCACTCCGCAGTTGCACGCGGGGTCGGTCGAGCTTGAGTACTTCCGGTAACAACGCCCCGTGATCGGAGAGCACCACGAGCCGCTCGATGGCGTTCTCGAGTTCGCGGACGTTGCCGGGCCAGTCGTGTTTGAGAATGGTGTCGATCACGTCCGGGGTCAGTTCGGGAACGACGGGGAGCTTGTTCGCCTCGGCGTACCGCTTCAAGAAGAATTTCGCCAACATCGGGATGTCTTCGCGGCGTTCCCGCAACGGTGGTAACACGATGGGCACAACGTTGAGGCGGTAGTACAGGTCTTCGCGGAATTCGCCCCGTTCGACGAGTTCTTCGAGCGAGGAATTCGTCGCGGCGATCACCCGGACATCGACGTGGATCGTCCGGCTTTCGCCGACACGTTCGAATTCGCGCTCTTGCAGCACCCGGAGCAACTTCACCTGGAGTTTCGGCGACATGCTGTTGATTTCGTCGAGAAAAATGCTCCCGCCATGGGCCGCTTCGAAGCGACCGGCTTTGTTTTCGATGGCCCCGGTGAAGGCCCCTTTGACGTGCCCGAAGAGTTCCGACTCCAACAAATTCTCGTGGAGCGCCCCGCAGTTGACGCGAATATACGGCCCTTCTTTACGCACCGACAACTTGTGAACCGCGCGCGCGATGACCTCTTTGCCGGTACCCGTTTCTCCGATGAGTAACACCGTCGCCGAACGCGGGGCGGCGAGCCGCACCATCCTGTAGACGTCTTGCATGGACGGCGCTCTGCCCACAATTTCGGGCAGAGGAGGTTCAATTTGCTCGATTTTGGGCATTCGCGGCGGCAACCCGGGAGAGGAAGCCTCGTTGATCGGTGCCAATTAGCACAACGACAAACTCAGTATAGCTTAGCCGCGCAGGAATTCGACACCGTCCGCACGAAATATGAGCATTATTGTAGCGGCAATTGGCAGTATACTGACTGCACCCTCGAACTTTTGGAGATGGTCATGCTCCGCCTGTTATTTGCACTCAGTTGCTACCTGTTACCAACAGCTGTCCTCGCGGCGCCTCCGGATGCGGAGAAATCCGCCAACGCACTGCGTGAGCTGACGGAGGCACTCCAAGCGAAACCGGAGAAGCTTTCCGATCTTGTCGGCAAACCGTTCGCACTCGATCCGCTGAGTAAGGCCGATGCTGCCAAGGCCCGTGAGTTGATCGTGGCCGCGTACTTCGCGAACTTTCCAAAAGATCGTAAAGCCGAGCATGTGGCCAAACTGCTCAAGGACGACAAACTGGAGATGCCTTACTCGGTCGCAGAGTTCGGCAAGAAACCGGCCGAAGGGCACAGTTTGTGGATTTCGCTCCACGGTGGCGGCGGTGCCCCGAAAGAAGTGAACGACAAGCAGTGGGAGAACCAGAAGAAACTCTACAAGCTCGATGAAGGGTTTTACGTGGTGCCACGGGCACCGACGAATACTTGGAATCTTTGGCACGAAGGGCACATCGACCGGCTCTTTGCCAAACTCATCGAAAACTTCATCGCCCTGGAGGGGGTCAATCCGGATCGCGTGTATGTTCTCGGCTACTCGGCCGGTGGCGATGGCGTTTACCAGATTGCCCCGCGACTGGCGGATCGTTGGGCCGGGGCCTCCATGATGGCCGGGCACCCGAACGACGCCAGCCCGCTGAATCTACGCAATGTCGCATTCGCTTTGCAAGTCGGCGGGGACGACACGGCTTACAAACGCAACACCGTTTGTGCGGAGTGGGCAAAGAAGCTCGACGATTTGGAGAAGGCCGACACCAAGGGGTACAAGCACTTCTTCAAAAGCTACGAGGGCAAAGGGCACTGGATGGATGGCGAAGATGCCGTGGCATTGCCCTGGATGGCGAAATGTAGCCGCAACCCGGTGCCGGATCGCGTGGTTTGGGAGCAACGTGGCGAGCAGCTGCACTCCTACTGGCTCGCGGTTTCGGGTGGCAAGCTTATGGGAGGCACCGTCATCGCGACGCTCGGCAAACAGAAAGTGACATTTGAAAAGGTCGAAAGAATGGATCGTGTCCATGTCCGGCTCGACGACCGAATGGTCGATATGGACGAGGAGATCACGTTTCTGAATGGCAAACGAGAAATCATCAAGGATACCCTTCGGCGTCGGATCGGCGTCATGATCCGCACACTCCTCATGAGTGGCGATCCAAAACTGATGTTCGACGCTGAAGTATCGCTGGAAACGAAATGAGTTATCGACCCGTCGGGCTTGGGCGATCGATGTTTAAGCTCGGCCCGATGCGGAAGTTGTCTTCGGGGATGGTGTATTTGTCCCGGCCACGGCGTTGTTGCTCTTCGATGCTGTAGCCCGGCAGATCCGGTTTGGGCTTCATCACGGCCTTGCGTGGGCCGTTGAAATCTTTACAACCGGCGAGGGTCGACGCAGCCAAAACCGCGAGCAGAATCATCCGTGAGCGAGCCATGGCCGTTCCTCCAGTGCGAGAATCCTTCGTGTCTATTATCGGCAGGTGAGTCAAGCCACATCATCCCCCTTCTTTTGTGGGGTTTGACTAAGTCCCGATTCGCCGTTATCGCCCGCATAATTGGCCCTCCTTTCCCCGAAACCGTATCTCATCTTCACGAACCTCCCTAAGCCCCCTGGCCTATGACACTCGCCGTTCGTGAACCGACGATTCCCGAATCGTTGCTGAGCCGCTGGGATGCCCGTTGGAAGCTCGCCGCCCTCCTTTTGGCGTGTGTGGCCTTTTCCCTCGTCACCCATCCGGCGACCACGTCCGTCGCATTCGGGTTGAGCTTGCTCGGCATCGCTCTTGGGAAGTTGAATCGGCGTGATGTCGGCGGACGATTATTCTTCGTTCTGTTGGGGATGACCCCGGTGCTGCTCGTCTTCCCGTTCACGAACGACAACGGGTTTTCACTGGCCATCTCGATGACCCTGCGGGCCTTGGCCATCGCATCCGTCGGCTTGATCCTCCTCCGCACGGCACCGCTCACCCAGACTTTGGCGGCAGCGCACCACCTCTATCTTCCGGGTGTGCTCGTGCAGATTGCGTTGTTGGCCTACCGATATACGTTCCTCTTTTTTGGGGAATCACGACGGGTGCGAATCGCCCTGCGGACACGAGCCTTTCGACCGGCGACGAATCTGCGAACGTACCAAGCCACCGGCCAAGCCATTGGCACACTCTTGCTACGCGGTGGGGATCGTGCCGAACAAGTGGCCGTCGCCATGCGCACGCGCGGATTCACCGGGCGCTTTCACACCACGCAGCGGTTCCAAACCACATTCGGTGATGTCGTAGGATTCGCGGTGGTCGTGCTCGTCATCGTGGCCCTGCTTCTCGGGGAGTGGTGGCGATGATGGCGCTCCAGGTCGTGAAATTATCGCACCGTTTTGCGGATGGCCGTCGGGCACTCGACGACGTATCGTTCCAGATTTTACCGGGCGAACGGGTCGCCTTGGTCGGCCCGAACGGAGCTGGCAAGACGACTTTGTTCCTGCGGCTGTGCGGTGTGCTACCGGGCCTATTGGGTCAAGTGGTGGTGCAGGGATTGGATGCGGCGGATGCCAAGGTGCGCAGGAAACTCCCCGAAGTCATCGGCGTCGTGTTCCAGAATCCAGACGATCAGCTTTTCAGCGCGACCGTGCTCGAAGATGTGGCGTTTGGCCCGCTGAACCTCGGTCAGTCACCGGAGGACGCGGTGACGAGTGCCCGCGCAAGCCTGCAATTGCTCGGTCTCATCGACTGCGAGGATCGCTCGCCCCATCGACTCTCCGGCGGCGAGAAACGCCGTGCTGCTCTCGCGGGGGTCTTGGCGATGAAGCCGAGCATCTTGTTGCTTGACGAGCCGAGTATGTTTCTCGACCCGCGTGGCCGCCGCGAGTTGATCCGCACGGTTCTCGGTTTATCCACGACACTGTTGTTGGCGACCCACGACTTAGACATGGTGCTCGAAACGTGCCCCCGCACCATCGTGCTCGACGGTGGCCGGATCGCCGCGGATGGGCCAACCAAGGAACTGCTGGCGAATGTGGAATTGATGGAAGCCCACGGTTTAGAAGTGCCGCACCGATTGCGGAGTTGAAACCTGTCAGTACCGCACCGGGCAGCTCACGCTGGCCGGCTCGCCGGGTACCTATGATGGATGATATCTGTCCAAGGTTGCACCAAAACATGGCGACACCAGCTACCCCTGAACTCTCCTTTGCCACCGTGGATCTTGAGCGCCAAAGCCGCTGCGGGTTCCCCGAGGTGGTCTATGCGGAGGGGAAAACTCCTGAGTGGGTGGAAGGGGTGCTGCGCCGATTGGCGGAGAACGGTCAGGACGCTTTCGCCACCCGGGTGAGTGCCGAACAAGCTGCGTATTTGACGGCTGCGATTCCACAAGGGGTTCAAGATCGTTTGGCGCGGACTTTTTTCTGGAAGGCCTCGCCAATTCCAACGCCGTCGCTGGGAATTGTTGAAATCGTCACGGCTGGGACGAGCGATTTACCAGTGGCCCAAGAAGCGTTAATCACAGCGCGGGTCATGGGGGCGAACGCCGAGATGATCGTCGATGTTGGCGTCGCCGGAATTCACCGGTTGCTCCGGCAACGGGATCGCCTGAATACGGCCGATGTGATCATCGTCGTGGCGGGAATGGACGGGGCCTTGCCGAGCGTGGTGGGCGGATTGGTGGAGTGTCCGGTGATCGCCGTGCCAACGAGCATCGGCTACGGGGCCGCCTTCGGTGGCTTGGCCCCGCTGCTGACCATGTTGAACAGTTGCTCGAGTGGCGTGGCGGTGGTCAATATCGATGCGGGGTTCAAAGCGGGCTACGTCGCCGCCCGCATCATTCGTCGCATCTACCGGAATTCGGTTACTTAACGGATGCGGGGATCATCGGGAAGTTCACCGGCTTTTCGGTGATCGATTGGAGCGGTTGCAAACCCGAATCGGGCGCAACGGGCAGACCCGCCGGTGGTAATGGCGGGGTGATGGCCGGCATTGAAACAACTGGATTGATCGACTGAAGAGGTGCCGGTTCCGGTGGTGGAGACAATTTATCGAGCTGACTCGTCCCACCGACTTGCTTCAGATCGGGAAGAGGCAACGCCCCATTTTCCGCGACTCTCGGCAGCACAGGTGGAGTTGTTTCACGCGGTTGAAGCGGCAAGCTGCCACCGGTCGTCGCTTGAGTGGGTGTGCCGGGCGCTGGAGTCACACTCGTGAGCAAAGTCGCGGGTGGATTGAATGGTGTTTTGCGGTCGAACGAATTTCGAACCGTTTGGTCTTTGGTGCCCGTCATCGACGGATCGCCAGTCGCAAACTTCGGTTTGGCGCCGATAGACAGCGGT
>JAYSYJ010000087.1:0-19025 GCA_043727675.1 Fimbriiglobus sp. | reverse complement strand
ACTGCAAGGACACGGCCCCAACGACCCAGAGCGGGGGCGATGTGAACCCGCTCCCGTTCCGGGCCATGAAGACGTACCCGAGCCAAGAAATCGGGCCGAAATCGTTTGCGAGCGACTTCCAAAACTGGCACACACGCCCAGCGGGCAGTCGATTAACCTTTCTGGGGTTTGTTGGCATTCTGCCAAAGTAAGCGCAATGCTTCTTTGCCAGCGTTGAGTGCTTGGTTGATGACTTTGCGGGTCTTATCGGCTCCGGCTTCCGCGTGGAGAATGCGCAGCAATTGCACGCCCCGGGCGTCATCGAGTTGCGCGGCCAATGTCGGGAGCAGTTCGTCCTTCACCCCGAACTCGCGGTTGAGCGCCGTGCAGATCGGCACCACGGTGACGATCCCTCGAATGAACTGTTCGCGGGCCGCTTCGACGGCGTCGCGGATCGACTCTTCTTTGGGCCGAGTGCCCGTTTTCCAGTCGTAAGGCGGAGCCCATTCCATTGCCGGCGACAAGCCATCGATGTGCGAAAGTACCAACACCACCGGCGGCAACTTCAGTTCTGGCTTCTTGGCAAAGAGCGCCCGAACCCGCTCGAGAAACTCGACTTCGGGTTTGCGGGCCGCCGAACGGGCCGGAACCACGAGCATGGCGATGTCGGATTTGGCGAACACCTCGGCGGCCGCAGCCACGTCTGCATCCCCGGCCCCTTGGTAGCCAAACCCGGCCGTGTCGATCAGTGATAGTGGCGTGAACCCGTCGGGGTGCAAGTCGTACCGAGTGGCGAAGAGTGTCAGCGGGGTCGAGGCGATGCCGGCTTTCTGCTCGCCGAAGATCGCATTGACCAAGCTCGATTTGCCCGCTTTCACCGGGCCGACGATGGCGATGGTGATGCGGTTCGGATCGGTTTCCATCCGGGGGCCGGTCGCTTCGGGGTCGGGTACCACGGTGACTTCTGGGGCCGCCGCATCCGTCGCGGGCGGAGCTTCTTTCTGTTCCAACAGTTCGCGGTAGCGTTTCACACCGACGCGCAACCGGCCGCTGTTCAGCTCGATCAAGTAGCGCCCGAGTTCTTGCAAATAGGTGGTGTAGAACCAAGTCAAAACGTTGCTCTGCACTTGCTTGAGAGTCGTCTGCAATCCGGCTTTGGTGGCGAAGATTTGGGCACCGGCACGCACGGGGTCGAGGATCGCCGAGAATACCCAATAGAGGTTGCGACCGCGTTCGTACCAATCGACCGCTTGTTTTACTTGTTTGAAATTGTTGACGCTAAGGGCATGGCTACCGGGAACATATTTATTAACCAATTGGGCCAGGTCGGCCGCGACGAGTTCCGCGCAGGCGAGAATCTCGGGGAGTGTGAGGTGCCCAAACGGGTCTTTGGCACCGGGGCGGTAGACGCCAGCAACCTGTTCGACCAGCACTTTCGCATCGGCGGCGTAGCGGGTCATGTCGCTGAGATCGTCGGCCCCCAGTGGTGCCACGGACTCGGAATAGCTCTGCACGAGTGCCCAGGCATCGCGGTCGCGTTCTGTCCAATAATTGGGTGCTTCGATCAGCTTCTTCGGCAACATCAGCGTCTTCCGGCGCCGTGTCCAATGCCAAGCCAAACCGTAAGCCGCGAGGAAACAGAGCGCCATCGGCCACCAGGCCATGAACGCGTAGCCACTGACCCAAAGGTGGTAGGCTCCGGCACCTAGCAAGAACAGGACGGGGGCGAGGAACAAGAACGCCACGACGCCGATCCGTAATTTCGCAGCGCCGGGTAAGTGAAACTTCATGATTTCGCTCCGGGTGCCCACTTGGTTTCGGCTTTGTTCAAATGCTCGTGGTAAATCTTCTTCACCGTTTCGGCATTCGGGGCGTGTCCCGCGTGCGCCGCTTGATCGTATTCGATGAACGCCCGGCCCAGGGCATACGTCGACGAATAAGCCAGCCCGGCACCGACGGCCGAGCCGACGTAGGGAATGAACTTCGCCACTTGGCGGATGGCTTGACGGGCCAACAAGCCAATGCCGATGGACGCGGAGAGTTCGAGGAACCGCTTGGCGCCGCCGGGGCTACCCGAGAGATCGGCCAAGGCTTTCACCATGCGCACTTGGATCGAAGGCAATACGAACAGATCGACGAACGGGATCGGGATCGCCCCGGCGGTCGCCGCGAGGCTGCTGTAGCCAATGATCACGGGGATCGCCCGCTTCAAGTAAATCTCTTTGAACTGGTCGTTCAAGCCGTCGAAGCGGAGTAGCGTTTCGCGGTACGCTTGCGGAAGCAGTTCCACGAGCTTCGCTTTGAGTGCGGCACCGCCGTACTCGCCGTCGTCGAATCCTTCGGTCGGTTTCGTGAGGTCGATGGGCACCATCGCATCGAACAGCCCGGCGAACTCGGTTTTTTGCCTCTCGATCAGGCTGACCGTTTCGGGCAAGGCTTCGAAATACGGCTGGGGATGCTGCTGTTGCGGGTACGATTCGTGGAGGCAGGTGAGCGCGAGTACGATGGGCCGGCGCGGATTCACGGTTCGCACCCGCCGCAGGGCATCGCGGAGTCCACCATGGGCGAAATCGCGCAGCCGGCACGTGACGATCATGAGCTGCGCTTGCGTGTCGAATGCGGCCAAGTCGACGGCCGGATCGTACTCCGGTTCATCGAGACCGCGCGTATCGAGGAATGTCAGAACCGGGGCTTCCGTGGTGGGGAACGGATAAATGCGCGATGTCTTCGTACACGGGCGGAAACCGTTGCCGATGGCGGCGTCCTCGGCACCCGTCAAGTAGCGGATGATCGAGGTTTTGCCCGATTGCGTCTTACCGAAGAGCCAAAAGACGGGTGCGGGCGTTTTGGCGCGCACCTCGGCGAGATCGAGTTCGCCGATCGGCTCCGGTCTCCAGAATTTGCGGACATCGCCCCAAAATCGGCCCAAGTAATTCGGCCCGCTGACCTTCGCTGTGTCGCTCACGCACCCGCCTCCCCAATCACCAGATCGATCCCGATTCCCTAATTCAATGTACACATCCCCGCGGCTTATTCCGGAAAGCATCACCTATGATTCCCGACTGGCAATTGCCGCTAGGCGTCGACCGCGGCCTGCACGATTACCTCCGGAGTTCGGAGATGGTCGACGGCTACGATGCGATGATGGCGGTCTCGCCACTTGCTACAGTCGATTGCCAATTTTGTGAACGGTGGTTCCCAACACCGGGCACTTTGCTCGACCTCGGCTGCGGCACCGGCCGACTCGGCCGCCACTTCGGCCCGCGCGGTTTCGACGTCGTCGGAGTCGATCTCTCCGACGAAATGTTGGCCATGGCCGCTGGGCAGAAAGCGACGGAACGCGAGACATTCGTGAAGGCCAACCTCGTCGAACTCAATGTGGACGAGTTCCAGAATTTCAAATATGCCGCCTGCCTGTTCAGCACTCTCGGAATGGTGCGTGGGGAAATCCATCGCCGAACCGTGCTGCAAAATGCGTTCCGTGCGTTGCAACCCGGTGGTCGGTTGGTGCTGCATGTCCACAATCGCTACTTCCACGGGTTGGGTTTCCGCGGGTGGCGCAGTGGCGAAGTATCTAGGATTCAAGCCTATGGTGGGCCACCTCTTACGCTGCATCACTATTCTCTCCGGGAAGCATTGCAAGCAGTGTACGGAGCCGGCTTCCGCGTTTTAGACGTGACACCCGTCAGTGCAAGCGGATGGTTGACGAAGCGCTGGTGGTGGCCAAGCGTGCGGGCCTACGGGTACTTGATCGCCGCGGAGAAACCGGAATCCGCATTTCCCGAAACTTTGATTTGACACGTCACAAATGAGATGTTATATTCATTAGTGAACAAATAAAAAAAGTGAGGCTGCCATGCTGTTTCAACCAATAAGCAAAATCGAGTTACTCACACCCGTGGCCAGACGCTGGCCGAGGCGACCACGGGTACGGCCCGTTCGTAGGTTTGCCCCATCAACGGTGAGCCGAACAGATGGTCGGCGGTGATGCGGTTGTTGGCGACCGGGATGTTCCAGACGACGGCGAGGCGGAGCAAGGCCTTCACGTCCGGATCGTGCGGCTGGGCGGAGAGTGGATCCCAGAAGAAAATCAACACATCGACTTTGCATTCCGCGATCAGCGCCCCGACTTGTTGATCGCCGCCGATCGGCCCACTGAGGTACTGTCGCACGGGAATACCGAGTGCAGTCTCGACCATTCGGCCGGTGGTACCGGTGCCCAAAAGTTCGTGTTGGGCCAGTTGGTCCCGGTGGGCCGCGGCCCACACCAGCAGCTCGGGCTTCTTGCTATCGTGCGCGATGAGAGCGATGCGCTTGCGGACGGCCACGGTGATGACGGACATGGTATTTTTCCGCAGTGCCAATTCCGGGTGTTCCCAAAGCGGGCGACCCGGACGGTTACTTTAACCTCTCGGTCAGAAACATAAGATCGCAATTCGCGGAATTCGTGACCGGCCGAGGTGAGTCATGCGTCTGAGCATCGTGAAGTTGATCGCCGGCAAAGAGACACGCGACTTGCTCCGGGATCGGCGCACCGTCTTGCTCATTCTCTTGCTGCCGTTGCTGCTCTACCCGCTCTTCGGCTTTGCGGGCTTCGTCATGGCGAGTGGCTATCTCGGTCAGCCGACGACCGTCGGCGTGGTCGGTCAGGTCGGTTCCGGTCTCCCACCGTTGCTGGCCGAATCGAACAGCGCTTTTGCCGATGGCCTCGTCACGTCGAAAGGCGAAAGTGGGCCAATCGTCCTGAAAGCCATTTCCGAAGCCGAGGCGGAAGAGAGTCTGAGTTCCAAAGCGGTCGATGTCGTGGTGATCATTCCGCCCGAGTTTGCCGAGGCGGTGAACAAACAACAGAAGCCGAAGATCGAACTGCGGTACCGCGATGCGGATGAGAAATCGAAGCTCGCCGGTAAACGAGTCCAAGGTGTGCTGACCGCGTGGGCAACCAAGGTGCGTGAAGACCGCTTCGTGAAAGCAAAACTCCCCAAAGACTTCGATCAACCGTTCGAAGTCCGCGATCCGGACGATAAAAAACCCGAATTGAAACGTGCGGCGGATGAACTGCGCGATCAATTTGTGAAGATCTTCCCGTTCATCTTGATCGTCTGGGTGGTGGCCGGGGCGATTCAGCCTGCCGTCGATCTGACGGCCGGTGAAAAGGAACGCGGCACCATGGAAACGCTGCTGATCTCGCCGGCGGAGCGGAGCGAAATCGTCATCGGCAAGTTCGTGGCGGTCACGCTCTTCAGCTTCTGTTCGGTGGTTTGGAATGTGCTCTGGCTCACGATTGCCGCGGTGCTGTTCGGGACTTGGCTCGGGGCGCCGGTGGTGAATCTCCCGGGCGTGCTCGGTTGCGTCGTGCTCGGGTTGCCCATCGCCATGCTGTTCAGCGCCATCAGCCTCTCCCTCGGGGTGTTTGCCCGCAGTATGAAAGAGGGCCAGTATTACCTGATGCCGTTAATGTTGGTGGCGATGCCGTTGGCGTTTTGGGGGATGCTCCCGGGTGCCGAGTTGAACTGGGGGATGAGCTTCGTGCCCGTGACCGGGGCGATGCTGCTGCAACAGAAATTGCTCGCGGTCTCCCCCGATCCGATCCCGTGGATCTATTTCCTCCCGGTGCTCGGATCCCACGCCGTGGCCATCGCGGTGGCCTTGATGCTGGCCGTCTTTCAGTTCCAACGGGAGAGCGTCCTGTTCCGGGAAACGGGGCCGGCCAAATCGGGTGGTACCGGATTATTCACCAAGCTCTTTCGCCGGAAAGCCATGAAATGACGCTGTTCATGGTCGAACCGACCGTCAGCGACTTGCCGAAAAGTATCGCGTGGTACACGGCGGTTCTCGGATTGACCCTCACGTTGATGGACGACGCCCACGGCTTCGCTCTGCTGGAAGGGGAGGTTGGTCGCATCTCGTTGAAGCTCGGAACCGTTCGAGCGGGTGGCGTCCGATTGCATTTCGAAGTGGCCGACCTCAACGCCGAACTGGGGCGGTTGGCCGCACTCGGCATACGCCCGGTTTCGGAACTCAAAACCAGTGCCGAGGGTTACCGACGAGCCGTGCTGCACGACCCGGACGGGCACGAGCTGCTGCTATTCGAGTGGCTGAAGAGTTAATCCGGTAGTGCCGCGGCTTCCCCGCCAGCGCGGCTGGCCAGTGCGGGGAATACGCTGTTGGCGGAGTAGGTGAAGAAGCGGACGCTGCCGTCGGCGAGCACGAAGTTCGCTCCGCCGGTGTGCGGGCTCCAAAAGTGGAACATGCCGCAGGGGTCGTCGAATCGGCTGTCGGTGAACGGGTAGGCCCCCGGCCCGCATTTCGATCCGCTGACAATCGGCTGCAAATTCTGCTCGCGGACGCCGAGGATCAAGTCGGCCGAACCAGAGAGTTGTTGGCCGACGCCGGCGTACCACCAACCGAATTGGAAGTCGGTACTCGGGGGCCGTTCGCCGATCATCAACGTGTTGCTGGAGCCGTCGGTGATGCCCAGCAGGTTGAACCGGGCATCTTGAATCAATACGCCGTCCTTCGATTTGTAATCTTTCCCCGAGACGCCGAGATAACTGGTGAAGGCGACCACCGTTTTTGTGACAATCGAAGTTTGAGACGTACTGACACGTGGGTCGGACGGGCAAGTGTAGATTTTGTAGACGGTCGACAAATGCCGATGCGGGGGCGTAAAGGCCAGCGGTTGGGTGCGGAAATCGGCAGCGGCTTGGGAGTAGATGGGATCGCTTTCGATGTACGGAAGAATGTCGAGTGTCCAGCCGGTGAACGGTTTGCGATCCGCCTGGAAGAGCGAACGGTGGCCGATGGGCAGGGTACCCTCGGATACGTGGAAATTATGGAAGGCGAGGCCGATCTGTTTGAGGTGGTTCTGGCAGGTCATCCGGGCGGCAGCCGCACGCACTTTCTGCACCGCCGCAAGTAACAGGCCTATCAGCACCGCCATGATGGCAATGACGACGAGTATTTCGATCAGGGAGAAACCGCTACGGGTTCGGGACATTAGGTGCCTTGATCGCGGTGCCGGTCACATGGAGCGTCACGGTGCGGATACCGTTGTCTTCGAGGTAGATTTTAATCTCGGCATCGATTTGTCCCGTTCTGTAGATTCGCAAAAGCAAACGGTATTCAACAGTTTCGCCAGCACCAACGATGATCGTGCTATTGTGTTTCGAGAAATAGCAACAGTTTTTCGCGCAGCCTTCGGAGATGCCGATGATGCTACGCGGAAAATTGGCCGGATTTGTGAACTTGACGACCAGTTCACGGTCGCCAGAAGGTACATCCGATAGCACGACATCCGCTTGGTTAACAATAAATGATGGAACCGCTTGATCGGAGTCCTTGGTGGAATAGCTTAAACTTGCGCCGACCAACGAAGCAGACGTCAACACAGCCAAGAATCGGATCGGCCATTTCATGAGACGATCCTTGAGCGTGGTGTGGCTCGCTGGCGAAACCTGACGTACCATCGGAGCAAAAAGGCAATGACTGCAAACGCGGCAGCGCATGCTAGAAACCAAACGTACCGGGGAGTTGGTCTTTTAGGGGGATCTATGCCCAATACTTCAGGCAAGCCGTAATGGGAGATGTAGAAAATTCGCGGATCGTACTCGGTGTTCTGTTGGCATTCGTACTCCATCACGATTTTGCTGGTTGCTGAAAGTTTGTCTCGTCTGATGTAGCTTGTGACCGAATCCAGACCCTTCAAAAAGTATTGCTTTCCAACAGCTTGCTGATAGTAAAGCTGAACTGTTGATGACTGCGAGAATTGTGGATCGTAATTAAATTTGGCAGATTCAAGACGGAAATGCAGGTTGCGATTAAGTATAATTGATCCAGAAGTCACCCCGCGAAATTTATTTTTGTCGCTGTTTGCCAAGCCATCTCTAGGGCGAAACTTAATGTTTATTAAATCTCCATTGAGCTGTTCTATATTATCAATTTGACTTATTGTTGGATCAATAAAATCAATAATATTAAAGGTATCTGTTGGGTAAAGCCAGGGTAAGCATACTCTATTCTTTTCATGTTCAGGCTGTTCGTCATGCCAATTTCGGTTTTGGAGTACCGGAAGGTCTGTGATTACAAATTGATTCTCATTATTCTTATCTAGTAGCACAGATGAGTAATGATCATTAGCAATGTACAGTTTATGGCCTTCGAATACACGCTTAACATCGTCGGTTAAATGTGTGCGAGATTCATCTAAATATCCTGTATTCGAAATGATCCTTTTTCGGGTTGTTTCTGTTGCGATTCTAAATGGGCCATTTTGTACACTATTAGAAAGTTTCAATGTCGATTCATAGCTGCAAGAATTTGCAGATTTGGCTATTGTATCCCAAGTCGACTTGATTTCACGAAGCTGATCTTCAATAGTACTTTCGGCTTTGACGTTAGCGTTTGAAGCAAAGTTGTAGACAGCGATGGTTAATACAATAACCGTGAATTGGCGATATGATTGACACATTTATTTGCTCCAAGAATATACTAATTAAAAAATCAACTAGCACTAAAGTAGGCACCAGTGGTAATCAGCTGCGAATCACGACTGGTGCGATTATCGGGCAGTCAGTTTACTTACCCCTTAGGCCAACATCCACATTTGGTTGTTGGCGAGCCTGTCCACTTGCAAGTGCATTTGTTGTTTTCTCGAGTCAAACAATCAGTTCCTTGTGTAACGCATAATGCTTCTGTCGCACCAGAACATCCGTTTGCGCCATCTCTTCCGCAGTCTTGCACAGCAATCGGGATAGTATTCGCCCTAGCAATTTCGCTGCTGAGCAAGCCCAGCACGCAGCAGGCCAAGGCCAGCATCGTGAAGAGCTTGCTCGATGCTGTTAGAACTTTCGACATCATCGTCGGTCTCCCAAGTTGTTACCGCAATTCTTCGCAGTAAGGGTCATCAATCCACACTAGCGCTCAAAGTGAGCACCAGTTCGGGTTGTTTCGGGACATCCGTCAGCAAAATCGCCGTGCGACTGATTATGCCGGGTTGGTCGGTTCGAGGTACTCTGTAAGAAATGGTGACCTTCTTCGATTCACGGGACGAAAAAGTTAGAGGCAAATCAACCGTTGTCACGCAACTGCAGTCCGAAGTTCCACCGATGATCCTAAGAGGGCCTTCTGTCCAATTCGTGATTGTTACATGTTGGGTAAGGATGTCGCCGGGTTTACCTTGGCCAAAATCGACGTGCGTCCGATCCACGCTCAACGCATCTCCACGCAACTGAGCGAGTGCACCAGCGGGACTACCGTAAAGGATCACCCCGGCTCCGAGCACGACTGCCAACACCATGGCGAGGCCCAACGCCCATTTGCCCGATTCAATTGCCGAACTTCGAAATTCATCTGTTATGAATCGCGGACGAAAAAGAGTCAATAATAACAGAAGTGTCGCATCGACTGTAAATGCTGCCCATGGGCTTGCTTCGATACTGCCAAAGCAACCGCAATTCGCTTGGCCGATGATACCGAGGTATCCACTGATGCCTGCAAAGAGACCGAAAGTGATTAATGCCAGCAACCAAGTCACAGGACGGTGGACGCCCAAGATCAACGCTACTCCGAGTAATAATTCCCAGCCGATGGCTGCGATTTGCACATTTGCCGAGAGCCACCAACCGTATTGAGCAAACGCGGAAACGCTCGATCCCGACAGTTTCAGCACTGCAGCCGCAATTAGCACGCTACCAGCCAAGCCCAAGACGATCCGAGCGGATGTGCTGGCTCGCTGGCTCGCTGGCTCGCTGGCTATTCTGTCTGTAGTGGTCATCGGAAACCCGATGGATGAAGTTAAAAAGATATTAACAGGTAAAAATCCGAACGCAAGTGGAATCCAGAAAATAACAGTCAGACGATCACCCCTGCGATCAACTCGCGCAAATGCTGGATGCCGAGCCGGGCGTTGGTTTCGACTTCGCGGTGGCTGAGGGGGTTCGCGGTGAGGCCGGCGGCTTTGTTGGTGATGCATGAAATGGCCAGGACTTCCAGGCCCAAGTGTGCCGCGGCCTCGGCTTCCACCGCCGTCGACATGCCCACGGCATCGACACCGCATGCGGCCAGGGCGCGGATTTCAGCGGGGGTTTCGTAACAGGGGCCGGTGAGCGCGGCATAGCCACCGAATAGCGCGGCATAGCCACCGAATAGCACTGCGTTAGAAGCTGCTCGGAGTTTCGCCAAACCGGCCGGGGAATAGATTCGTGTTGGCGTGGGCAAACTTTTCCAATCGTTGCGGCCGAGCAGTTTCCAGTGCCGGTCGATCACCATGAGGTCGCCGGGGTTCAGTGACGGGTGCAATCCCCCGGCGGCATTCGTCAAAATGAGCTGTCCGACCCCGAGTTCGGCGAACAAGTGGACTAAGCGGGTGACCCGTTCGACCGAGTGACCTTCGTAAAAGTGAACTCGACCATGAGCGACGAGGATTCGTCTCGTTTCGGTTCGGCACAAGTCGAGCCGGCCACGGTGCCCGGCGACGGTGGGTGGCACGAGACCAGGAATGTCTTCATAAGCCACTGACGCAAGAACTTCGTAGCCGTCGGCCACGGCGCCCAGACCCGAGAACGATGGCGGCACACAGCGGTTCGGCCCGTGCCGCGGTCATGAAATCGGGGAACGAACTGCTCATGCCGGTTCGGCGTCGTTGTCGTCGCTTTGGGGCAGGAACGGGTCGGAGGTATCGGGGAGGAGTTGTTTCACACGCACGGCTTGGGCGATCAACTCGGCGCACTCGGCTTCGCCCAAACGGCCGGAGTTTAGCAATAGATCGTACTGGCTCAGATCGTCCGGGTCGGAGCCGACAAGGGCGATTTGTAGAGCGCTGCGGACGCGATCCCGGGCCGCCACTTCGATCTCGGCTTCGGCCGGAGTCAGCCGCAGCCACTGGGAAAAGTAGGCGACACGCTGTTCTAGCGGAGCAATCACCCGGACGTTGATCGTGGTGGCGGTCGGAAGGAGTTCGCCGACGCCGCGACCGACGAGCACGACATCGCCCTTGGCGGCCAACACGAATGCGAGCCGCAAGAGTTCGGTTTGGTCGCCGCCGCTCAGGTGGCGAGCATCCAATTGGCGGTTGTGTTCGAGGTTCGCCCAGGCGATGGCTTCGGGGGGCACATCGGCGAGCATTTCCGCTTTGGCCGATTCATTTTGGACGAGATAGCCGAGCATTTCTTGATCGAAGACTTGCCAGCCGAGGAGTTGGCCGACCCGGCGGGCGATGCGTCCACCCCGGGCGCCGGCTTCGCGGCTGATGACCACGGTCAACCCGCGCGGTGGGCGAACGGCCACTGCGGTCTCTTCACCCCGATAACCGTGTAACGGCGTCGATGTGAGTAAGTCATCGGGGGTGAAGGTCGAAGCGATCCGAACCATACTGGTAACCTCGAAGAAGAGGGTCAGCTACCGTCTTTGGGTTCTTGACGACCGAAGAGCCACATACCAATCAGCGTGAGCACAATCGATACCAAAATCAGCGTGAACCAAGCGGTCGTCGGGTCGGTCGGCGCGAACACGTCGACGCTTTCCGGCTTCACACTGGCAATATCGGAGGCAGTCTCATTATAGAACAGCGAACGGACGTAAAAGCTGAGACTCAATTGCTTCAAACTCCCTGGCAACGCACCGACCAACAGTTCGAAGAAGAAAACGTAGACCAAGCCGACGACGGCCGGCCAACGGAAGATCGCTCCGATCAGATGGAAGAGGCTTCCGAAGGCCACCGAGCCTGCGAGGACGGCCGGCCAGTGGAGCCAGAGTGCGTGGCGACCGAGTTCGCCACCGCAAAGGCACATCGCGGTGAACGCCAATCCGCAGACGCCGATGCACCAGGGCATGGTTCCCAAATATTTAGCGAGGTAGACTGCCCAACGCGGTAGAGGCCGGGTCAGCAGCCAGATGAGGGTGCGGCCATCCCGTTCGGCTCCCATCGCCCCGGAGGCGTACGCCAAGGTCAATAGAGGGAGTAAGAACGAAAGGAAGTAGCCAAAGACGACAACGCGGACGAATGAGAGAGTGGCGTAGTCGTTGAGAAATTCTTCGTCGCGCAGCTTGGCCCGGTAGGCGCTGGCCACGGCGACTTTGAGTCCGAAGCCTTCTGGGGTACTCGGAAACACTTCGTACACCGGCAGGCGTTCTTCGCCGTACTGCCGGTAGGTCATGGCGATTTGTTCGGTGCCGTCTTTGTCTTTCGGATTGCTCACTTTCCGAACGCGAGTTTCCAGACGCCAGCCGACATCGCTATGGCTGATGACGAACACCAAACCCGAAAGGATGGCGAGCAAACCGAAGCCGACCCAACCGAGTTGGCGAACTTTGCCGTGCCGTTGAAGCGAGAACAGTACCAAGGCCCAGAACGCTCGGAACACGGACGGCGACGACGTTGGCATTCCCATTCCCGGTCGGTTCCGTTGGCGACAAGGTTCCTTGGCCCATGCCAAATCAGACCACCCTCATCCGTCTTGGGAATTATACAAAGCGTCGGCGGCTTCTCGAGCGGCGTTCGGAGTCGACAGTTCCCCGGCGGCGATTCTGGTACGGATTTCGTCCATGACTGTTGTCCGGACGTCGGGCATTTGTTTCAAAGCTTCGAGCAGTCGGGTCAATTCAATCAACGGGGCCGCGAACGAGGTAATCCGTTCGGTCGAACCGGTTGAAGTGACGCAGGTGGCCACGTCGGCTTGGTTAGAAGTCGGCCCATTCGAGGAATCGATCCGCATCGGGGAATCCAGTTGACAGTCTCAAGACGGGGTTCTTGTCTCAGCACAATTCTCTTATCGAAGCTTCTTCGGGTTTGTTGCGAAGTTTGTCAATCGAATTGTCGAAGTCGAGAAATCACGCCCCACCCAAGTTCGCGGAGTCGGGATCGGGCAGCTGATGCCACACTGGCAATTTTCAGTTTTCAGCTCAGCGACAATTTCAAAAACCTCGTCGAAAGCGCGCGGAAATCGCTGAAAACCATCGACAATATTCATGTGTGGAAAGGGATGAATTCGAATTCCCTTTCCACGATTGCCGGTCCAGTTGGGTTGATGGCACCGATTCGATTTTTCCCCCAGCGATGGCAATTATGCTCGACATCCTCATCCCCCGTGATCGACTGGCCACGGCGCAAATTGCCATGCCGAATACCTTCGTGCAGGGCACGGAGATGGCACGTCACCTCGCCAGCCTCATCGATACGTCCATCGTCTTGGCCGAGGAATGGGACGAACTCGCCCCGTTAGGTAAGGCGCTCTGTTGCGAATCGCCTTCGGCGGAGGAACTCATCGAACGGTTGATCGACCACAATTTGCTCACCGCTTACCAAGGCGAGTTGATTCAAACGGGTCGGCAAGACGAAATCATCGTGGGTTCCTACCGGCTCCTCCAGCCGATCGGTCGCGGCGGGATGGGAATCGTCTATCTGGCGGAGCACACCCATCTCCGAAGGCGCGTCGCGATTAAAATGACGGCGTATCCGTCCGATATGCACCCGCGGATGACGCACCGCTTTTTCGCTGAGGCACGTTCCGTGGCCCGTTTGCAGCACCCGAATATCGTGGCGTGCCTGGATGCAGGCCGGCACGCGAATATCAAACCGAATCGCCCGGTGACCGATTACTTCGTGATGGAATATGTTCCGGGACAAGATCTCGATGGTTTGGTGCGCAGCGGTGGCCCACTCCCGGTTCACCGGGCGGCGGACATCTTTCGGCAAATCGCCGACGCCTTGGCCGAAGCCCACCGGCACGGTTTGGTGCACCGCGATTTGAAACCGTCGAACATCATTGTGACGCCCGACTGGCAAGCCAAGCTCCTCGACTTCGGGTTGGCCCTGCACCCACGCCATGCCTTAACGGAACCGGGAACACTCCTCGGCACCGTCGGTTACATGGCCCCGGAACAGGCCCGCGATCCGCACGCCGTCGATGGCCGGGCCGATTTGTTCTCGCTCGGTGCGACTCTCTTTTGGGCGCTCACAGGCAAAGATCCTTACCCGGAGACGGGTAACCCGCTCTCGGATCTCAGTCGCCGGCTCACGGCCGCTCCGCCGGATGTCCGCGTCGCCCGCCCCGAATTGCCGGCCGATGTCGCGGAGTTGATCCATCTGCTGTTGCAGGTCGATCCCGACAAGCGCTACCCCACAGCCGCCTCGGTTTCGACGGCGCTGCAACCCTTCACCCGCTGGGTCGCTCCGTCGTCGCAAGTACTGGAAACGGGAATCAATAAACAGGTTCAAGTATTGGTGGTCGACGGCGATGATATGTCGCGCGGGTTCGTCTCGACTCTGCTCGAAGGCGAGTTCGCCGTGCAACCGGTGAAGACCGGATCCGACGCGTTGAAGGCACTCGAACTCAAACCGTACGACCTCATCGTTTTGGATGCCACTCCGGTCGGCTGTTCGGCCCAAGATCTCATCTCCACGGCGCGACGACTGCACTCCGATCATCCGATGATGATCCTCGTCGCGTCGGGGAGTCTGCCCGTCGCGGCTTTGGGCGGGTTGGTGTCGGTCGGGGCTGACGATTTCATGACCAAACCGTTCACGCCGACGGAACTGCGCTCCCGTGTTCGGGCTTTGATGAATCGCCGCGAAACCGTGAATATTCGCCGCAACACCACCATGGAAACGATGCGAATCGGGGCCAACGGTTTGCAGCGGACGGTTCCATCGGCCTCGGTGATTCCGTCCGCGAATCCGTGGGATTTGATGACGGTGACGATTTCGCGGTTGGTGGTGGAAGCCGGTTTCTTGGCACCCGGTTACCGTTCGCGGATTGCCCGGTACATCCGGGCCATGTGCCAAAGTGTCGAAACTAACGGAGAATACACCCGCCTGAAAGACCCGTATTACGTGAACATGCTCGCGGCCTCGGCAGCACTTTTCGACATCGGCTTGCTCGTGATCCCCGGTGGACTCCCCCTGAAACCGGGCAAACTCGACCCCGACGAACGCCAAGTGTTGCAGACACACCCGACCGCCGGCGGAGAAATTCTGATGGGTCTCGCGGAGAAGTTCCCGAGTGAAACCGGTTGCATCTCCCTCGCCGCCGAGATGTCACGGTCGCACCACGAGCGCTGGGATGGCACCGGTTATCCAGAGCGATTGGGGAGTTCGGACATCCCATTGTCGGCCCGTCTGGTATCGATCGCGTCGATCTACGACAGTCTCCGTTCCCGGCGGCCGTATCGCCCGGCCGTCACCCACGCTCGTGCCGTCCGCGTGCTGACTCACGAGTGCGTCGGTCGCTTCGACCCCGCCATCTTGAATGCTTTCGTCGCCGCGGCTTCCCGCTTCGAACAAATCTACAACGAGTACCCGATCTGACCGGAGGCCCGCTAGAATACCCCCGTTCCATTCACCCGGATTCGGAGGAATCATCATGCTTCGCTTGGGACTCAGTCTGTTGGTGGCGGCATTCGGCGGTTTCGCGTTGGCTGCGGACGACAAAGGCACCGTCGTCAAACTCGCCGGGATGTCCGGCACGACCCCGGCCGATTGGAAAGAAGAAACACCGTCGAACAAAATGCGGCTGGCCCAGTTCAAACTGCCGAAGGCGGAGAAAGATAAAGATGACGCCGAGCTGTCCGTGTTCATCTCGCCGGGCGGCGGTGGCATCGACGCCAATTTGAAGCGTCAGGAAGCGAAGTTCGAAATCGCCGAAGGTGTCAAAAAGGAAGACGCGATCAAACTCGACAAAGTGAAGGTCGGCAGCTTCGAGGGCAAATACCAAGATCTCTCGGGTACGTTCCTGTCCAAGTCGGCCCCATTCGATCCCAATTCGAAAGTCACCAAGAAAGAAGGCTACCGCCAGCTTTATGTGATCTTCGAAGCCAAGGATAGCGAAGTGGTATCGATGATCGTCGTCGGCCCGGCGGCCACCATCGAGAAGCACAAAAAAGGGTTCGAGGAGTTGCTGAAGAGCTTCAAGTGACCGTTCGGTTGGGATTGGATCCCCTCCACAGCGTCGCGCCATCGAAGCGATCTTCGAAGAAACGGCGCCGAGTGCCGATGCCATCGCGGGCCCGGGCCGCTGCGGAGGTGGCGGTCGGTCTGACCGGTGTGTCGGTGGTCGTGGTGCTCGTGCCACTCTCCAGCCCGTGGTTCGTCGTCGTGACCGCTGTCGCGTGCGGGGTGGTGGCGGCTTACGGGATTTATGGTGCGACCCGGTTGGAGGGCGCCGCGAAGTGGTGGGGGTTCGTCTGGGGAGGTCGGAGCCATGACGATTTGGCGCGCGGCCTGTTCAACACTGGGTTGCTGTTCGTCGGCTCACTCATCCCGATTGCTGTAGTCAAATGTTTAGTTCGCACGCCGAGTGTTCAGCACCCTGCGGCGTACCTGTTCTGGTGCTTCGCCCAAGATTTTCTCTTCTTCTCCCTCGTCATGCGGGGCATTGAGAGGCTGTTGGCCGGATCGGTCGTGGGGCATCGACACCTCGCCGTCTGGATCACCGCGTTGCTGTTCGGGCTGTCGCACTTCCCGATGTACGGGTTCATGCTCGCCACCGCGATCATCGCAGTGTTCTGGGGATATATCTTCCTTCGCAGCCGCCTGCTGTGGCCCGTGACGGCATCGCATTTTGTCCTCGGACTCATGGTGATGTCCTGATTGTTCCGGTGTCAGTTCCGTTGTCCCGACTCGCCATTCCGAGTCAATTCCGTAGCCAATTTCTATGTCAATGATCGTCATCACTTGCCCGCATGCGCCGTGTGCAAAATCGCTGCGGCTCCCCCTCGCTGCCATCGGCCAACCGATTTCTTGCCCCTATTGCCGAACGTCCATCGGCATCGAACTCGGTGCCGATGGACAACCCGGTCCGCCACGGGTGTTGCGGGCGGGGCCACGGTTACCCCGGATGCTGTTGGTTCCGGCCGTGTCGATGTTGATCCTGGGCACCGCCGGCGTGTTCACCAACGGCTACATCGCCACGGATGCCGCCACTCGGCCGGGAGCGGCTTTGGAACAAGCGCGCCGGCAAGTCGGGGATCTCCGCAACCTGGACGAAATGACCGGGCCGAAAGCTTCGAAGAAAGCCAAGCCGGATGAAGAGGCGACGCCGATCGACCTTTTCTCGGCCCTGGCGGGGCAAGCTGCGGCCACCGGTGAAATCCTGCGTGGTGAGGAAGCACTCGCCCAGGCGTGGGCACCCGAAGTGGTTCGCATCAACCTGATCTTTACCGGAGTCTGTTTCTTCGTGGCCGTGGGTGGATTTTTGATTCTGCGCGGCAAAGGGTATTGGTTCGCGCTCGCGGCCTGTGTCGCGGCCATTTTGAACCTCAACCACGCCTGTTGTTTCCCCGGAACCGTCGCCGGCCTCTGGGGGATTCTCGTCCTCGTCCGCGATGATGGTCGCAAGCACTTCGGCAAATGAAAAAACGTGGGCCAAATGGCCCACGTTTCAGAAATCGTACCCGGCTTCAATTCGCGCTCGGCCCACGGGTGATCTTGAACTCGTCGATCCCCGAGAGACGCTTCTTCACACCTTTCTCGGAGGAGTCGATTTCGAATTGGCGCTTGATGTCCGATTCGACGATCATCCCCGTGTCTTCTTCGACGAGCACCATCCCCTTGACGGTACCGGACGCACTGCCCGCTGCCGCACCGCCCATCGGACTGATAGTCCCTTCGACGCTCACCACGGCTTCCCGTCGGCCCAAGCGTTCGCGGATACCGAGGTAGGTGTAGGTGATCTCTTCTTGAAACCCGTACTCTTTGATCCGCGCCTTGGGTCGTGCATCGGACTTATCGATTTCGCCATTTTGAAACGCGAAACGCAAGTACTTGGTCACTTTCCAAGTGTCGCCGGAATTCATTTTTCTGTTCGGCAGGCCGATGGAACCTTCGTGGAGGGTTTCGATCAATTCTTGGCCTTGGCTCATATAGAGTTGTTTCAGCGGAGAATTATCGGGGATGTTGAATGTCTGCACGAGCATTTTCGTGATTTCGCCGTTGCGGAGAAACGTCCCCGTCGCGGTGACGAGTTTGATGCCGGCGTTGATGAATTCGATGATCTCTTTCGGGGCGGGAATCTCTTTGTTGCCACGTTTGATCTTCAAATCCATCGAGTCGAACTTGTACAAGACTCGCGCCAGCGTGTTCGCATCGGCCGGTTTTCCGAGTTCTTCGGTCAACTTGAGCGTCTGCTGCAACAGCAGCTTCGTCTCTTTTTCCTCTCCTTCCCCGTCTTCGAGTTGCTGGAGATCGCTGACGCGGACGACCGTGATCGGGCGTTTGCTGCCGATTTTGAACCGGGCCGTGAGGTCGGTCGCTTTGCGTTCGTACGCCGGCCCGGCCAGTTTGACCAAGTTCCCCGCCATCCAACGCTTCGGTACCGAGTTGCTCGAAAAGTACGGCTGACTGAAATAGGCTTTGCCCGCTTCTTGCGGCGGATAAACCAGTTCCCCCGTGGCCACTTGCTTTTCGGCGTCGTACGTCAGTTTCACTTCGATCAAATTCGTATCATCCGGCTTCACCGCGCGTTCGTCGCCCGGCGAGCGAGTTGGGTCGCCCGCATCACCCAGCCAACTGGCCATCCCGATTTCCCTGAGCTGCTTACGCGGGTCGAGGCAATTCACTTTGACGGGCACGTGCGTCTTCCCGTCTTGCAAAAACGCGGCACCGTATTCCACATTGGCGATCCGGCCGGCGATCAAACCCCGAACGTATTCCGTCGGCACGCCGTAGGCGATATTTGTGAACCGTCCTTCGTTGTCCAAGTCGACCCGCACGGCCACCGCCACGACGGCACCATCGCCATCGCAGATCGGCCCACCGGAATTCCCGTGGACGAGGCCACCTTGCACCTGCACCGAATAAAGATCACCGAACGCGTCCTTCCGCAACGCCTGCACTTTCGTCTCGGCGATGGAGACGGCCGGTGGATCTTCGCTGCGATTCCGTTCGGCGATTCGCCGGCCACCGGGGAAACCGAGAACCGTCAGTTTTTCCAACCGTCCGAGCTCTTCCGAAGGACGGGTTTTGAGCGGCCGCGGTAAGGCGTTCTCCGGTTGGATAATTTCGAGCAACGCCAGATCCATATCGCGGTCGACCACCAGCAGTTTGACCTTGG
>JAYSYJ010000086.1:0-19037 GCA_043727675.1 Fimbriiglobus sp. | reverse complement strand
AGAAAGCCGACACCATCAACATGGTCGTCATCACGATCACGAAGGTTGCGGATCAGACGAATTTGCTCTCGATCAACGCGGCCATCGAAGCCGAGAAGGCCGGGGAATTCGGTCGCGGCTTCCTGGTGGTGGCGCGCGAAATACGCCGGCTGGCCGATCAGACGGCCGTGGCCACGCTCGACATCGAAAGCATGGTGCGATTGATGCAAGACGCCGTCGCGTCCGGGGTGATGCAGATGGACAAGTTCAGCGATCAAGTGCGCTCGAGTGTCGGCCGCGTCGCGGAGATCAATGGCCAAACCGGGCAGATCATCACGGAAGTGTCCGGCCTCGGCGAACGCTTCCGCTTCGTGAACGAAGGGATGCGCAACCAGACCGTCGGTGCGGAACAAATCGACGAGGCGATGGGCAACATGGCCGGGAACATCCGCCAGACGGCATCGGCGCTCGATGAATTCAACCGCGCCACCGCCCATTTGCGGTCGTCCATCGAGCAGTTGAATTCCGAGATCGCCTCCTTCAAAGTGTGAGTGCGGGTATGCTCGTCCTCACGTTTCAAATCGGGCACGAACGGATCGGGTTGGACATCCAAGCCGTCCGCGAAGTCGTGCCGCAAGTGCGGCTCCGACCCCTCAGCGGAGGGCCGAACTGGCTCGCCGGCGTCTTCGTGTTCCGCGGGCTGGTGGTGCCCGTGATCGACCTGCACGACCTCACCGGGCACGGGCCTTGTCCGCAGCATCTCAGCAGTCGGATCATCCTCGTCCCGCAGACCGATCCGCGCACCGGCTACGAACAACTCCTCGGGTTACTGACGAGCCAAGTCTCCGAGTTGCGGACGTTGCGGACGGGCCTTTCGACCGTCACGCAGGCGCTCACGACGGATGGCATCGGTCTCGGGAGGGTGGTGGTGGATGAAATTGGCCTGCTGCGGTTACTCGAGCCGGATCAGTTGCTTCCGTTGGCCGAACGCGAACGGCTCTGGTACCCATTGACGGGGGTGCCGCGATGAGCTTGACCCGCATCCGCGAATTGATCAGCACTCGGACGGGGCTGCAGCCCGACTCGCTCGGCGCGAGTGCGGTGCCGAACGCCGTGGACGGCCGCATGCGGCTCCTGAATGTCGGCACTACCGAGGGTTACGCCGACCGCCTCGGTAGTGACCCCCAAGAATTTCAAGCTCTCGTGGATGCCATCATCGTCCCCGAGACCTGGTTCTTCCGAGGGGGTGCCCTCTACGATGCCCTCGTGAAACAGGTTCAACGCCGATCCACCGAGAACCCGACTCGGCCGTTCAAAGTGCTCAGCCTCCCGTGCAGTACCGGCGAAGAGCCGTACTCGATTGTCATGGCCTTGACCGATGCGGGGCTGGCGGCGAACTCGTGGAGCATCGATGCCATCGATTTATCGAGCGCATCGATTGCGGTGGCCCGAGTCGGTCGCTACCGGGAATTTTCCTTCCGTGAAACGACACCCGAACTCCGTGCGCGGCACTTCACGCCGGTCGGTGATCAGTTCGAACTTCGAGCCACGCTCCGCGATAAGGTGCGCTTCCGGGTCGGCAATCTGCTCGACCCCGCTTCGTTGGCCTCGTTCGGTGAACGGTACGATCTCGTGCTCTGCCGGAACTTGATGATTTACCTCACACCGCAGGCCCGCCGGGCAGCACTGGAGACGTTGGAACAACGACTCGCCCCGGAAGGAATTCTCGCCGTCGGCCACGCCGAAGCGGGAAATTTGCTCGGGACGCCGTTCGACTCTATCGGCCCGGAAGGCTGTTTCCTGTTTCAACGCAAGGTGCCAACGGCAACCGTGTCCCGACCGAATCTGATTCTTCAAACAACCACGTTGAAGCCATTGGAACCACTCGCACCACCGGTGCCGGTAGTTCTGCGCACAAAGGTGACCGAGACCAAAGTACCACTTCCCACATTGGCCGAAGCGCCCGCCGATTGCTGGAATCATATCGGGGTGCGTGGCGACCGGAGCTGCCCGTTGTTGCCGCCGGTGGTGCACTGTCAGAACTGTTCCGTCTTCTCGGCGGCCGGGCGGCGATTTTTAGACGCGGCCTCACCGCCGGGTTATTTGGACGAATGGACGGAACGGCTCGCTCGGCCCATCGAAGCGGAACCCGACGATTTGGTCGGTCTCTTGATCTTCCGCCTCGCGGAGGAGTGGTTGGCCCTGCCTTTGGATTGTCTCGTGGAAGTGACGGCCTCCAAATCTGTCCATCGTGTGCCGCATCGAGCGGGGGTACTCGCGGGGGTGGTCAACATCCGTGGGGAACTGACACTCTGCGCGCATCTCTGGAAGATTCTCGGCCTGCCCGTTCGCACGACCGAACAACCCGCCAGTGCGGAACGCATGCTCGTGCTCCGCCGCAATACGGAACGCTGGGTTCTTCGAGTCGATTCCGTCGAGCAAGTTTTCCGCTTGCCCCAAGCCGAAGTCGGTGCGGCCCCCGCGACCATCGGACGGGCCGCGAGTCACCTCACACGCGGTGTTTTTACTTGGGAGAATCGCTCGGTCGGTCTGCTCGACGACGACCGCTTATTCGAAGCCCTGCGGGTGAAACTGCGATGACCGACCACGATGGGCCAGACCCGCTGATGGCTTTGTTCCGCACCGAAGTGCGCGAACAACTGGCGCACCTGCGCGCCGCAACGGGTGAGGTCGTGAAGCCCGAAGCCATCGTGGCGGCGCACACCGTCCGCGGGGCCGCGCGGATCGTCGGCTCGAACGCGGTCGCCGAGTTGGGTGCCGAGCTCGAGAATCAACTCAGTGGCGCAGTCGGTCGCAAACCCTCCGCAACAGAAACCATCGAAATCGCGGCGCTGCTCGACGCCATCGCTAACCAGCTCGATGATCCTGTCGTTCCGTCGTCGGTTCCAACACCGGTGATGATCCCAATCCAGGTTCCCACGGCTGCCGCAACGCCGGCGTTCGAGATCGATGCTGGGTTGCTCGAACTGTTCCGCGAAGAAGTCCGCAGCCACAGCGCGACTTTGACACAGGGCCTGCTGGATCTCGAGCGCGATCCGGGCAATCCGCAACGGATTGAACCGCTGATGCGGGCCGCGCATTCGTTGAAAGGGGCGGCTCGCATTGTCGGACTCGATGATGCCGTAGAATTGGCACACCATCTTGAAGATGCGTTCGTGAACGCCGGTGCCGGGAAGCTGCTGTTGAACGCCGACGGTATCGATGTCCTGCTTCAATCCGCCGACGTGCTGGCAGCTTTGGCCGACACCGAATTGGCCACTTGGGTGCAATCGCATGCCCCCACCGCACGAGCCCTGCGCGAACGCTGCGTCGCCATCGCCCGCGGTGAAAAAGTGTCGCCCGCGCTGACGGTGGCCAACGATCCCAGTGAGAGCAGCGTCGCACCGCAAGCCTCGCTCCCGAACATCGAAACGGAAGTTGTGTTACCCGAGCCGGTTGTCCGCGTGACCGCGCAGAGCTTGAACCGTCTCCTGAGCCTCGCGGGGGAATCACTGGTGCAAGCGCGCTGGTTGCAACTGTTCGCCGGTTCGCTGCTCGATCTGCGCAAGCAGTACGACCGGCTCACGGGGCAGATGGATCGATTGGCCCAAGGGTTGGTCGATGGCCACCCGTTGGAAACCGTGTCGGTGAATTTGCACCAAGCGCGGAAGGAGGGCGAACGCACCCGCCAACTGCTGTTGAAGCGAGTCGGCGAATTCGAGGATCACGCGGGGCAAGCCGAGGATCTGAATAGCCGGCTCTATCGCGAAGTGATCGCCAGCCGGATGCGCCCCTTCTCGGACGGGGGTCAGGGGTTCCCGCGTTTGGTACGCGACACCGCCCGTTCACTCGGCAAGCCGGTGCGGTTCGAACTCGTCGGTGCGACCACGGAAGTGGACCGCGACATTCTCGAAAAGCTCGAAGCCCCGCTGACGCACCTTCTGCGAAATGCGGTCGACCACGGCATCGAACTCCCCGAGAATCGCTTAACAAGTGGTAAGCCGGCCGAAGCGGTGATCACCCTGGAAGCCCGGCACCGCAGCGGTATGCTTTCGATCACCGTGCGCGACGACGGGGCCGGTATCGACATCGAACGTGTCCGTCACAAAGTCCGCGAACGCGCCCTGGCGCCGGTGAATCTGGTCGGCCGACTCACCGAGCGCGAACTATTGGAATTCCTCTTCCTGCCCGGCTTTTCCACGGCGAGTGCCGTCACGGAAGTGTCGGGCCGCGGCGTCGGGTTGGACGTAGTCCACGACACACTCCGTCGCGTCGGTGGTACCGTTTCCATCAGCACGGTCGCCGGCCAAGGGACGACATTCCACCTCCTGCTCCCGCTCACGCTGTCGGTCGTGCGGGCCGTGCTCGTCGATATCGGCGGCGATCCGTACGCCTTCCCGCACACCCGTGTCGACCGGCTGATCCGGCTGCCCCGCCGCGACGTGCGGTCGGTCGAAAACTGCCAGTTCACCACCGTCGATGGTCAAAACATCGGCTTGGTATTCGCTTCGCAATTGATGGATTTGGAAACACCCGCTGCGGGGAACGACGACCTTTGCGTGATCCTGCTCAGCGATGGCACCGGCTCTTACGGGTTGATCGTCGATGCGTTCCGGGGTGAGCAGGATCTGGTGGTGCGGCCACTCGATGCGCGGTTGGGGAAAGTGCCGAACATCAGCTCGGCGGCGATCCTCGACGACGGTTCCCCGGTACTCATCGCCGATGTCGAAGATTTACTGCGGTCGATGGATCAGTTCATTCAACTCGGTACGCTCCAGCGGGCCGAACGCGATGTGGTCATGAATCGCACCAAGAAACGGGTGTTGGTGGTGGACGATTCCATCACCGTACGCGAAGTGCAGCGGCAACTGCTGCGGACACACGGCTACGAAGTCGACGTGGCGGTGGATGGCCAAGACGGTTGGAACCGCGTCCGCGCCGCGCGGTATGATTTAGTGGTCAGCGATGTCGATATGCCGCGGATGACGGGGTTGGAACTCGTGAAGAGGATCCGGGGCGACGAAAGTTTGGCTCGGATACCGGTCGTGATGGTCTCGTACAAAGACCGGGACGACGACCGCCGGCGCGGGTTGGAAGTCGGGGCGAACGTCTATTTGACCAAAGGTAGTTTCCACGACAGCACGTATATGGACGCCATCAGCAACCTCATCGGATTGGCCGGTGCATGATGCGGATCGCCATCGTCAACGACATGCCACTCGCCATCGCCGTGCTGCGCCGCGTCGTCGAATCGGTGCCGGGCTACCGAGTGGCGTGGGTGGCCCTCGACGGTGAAGCGGCGGTGCGGCAAATGGCCGTCGACCGACCGGATCTCATCCTCATGGATCTGGTGATGCCGATCATGGACGGTGCCGAGGCGACGCGGCGCATCATGGCGAAGTCGCCGTGCCCGATTCTCATCGTCACCGCGAGCGTACGAACCAATCACGCCAAAGTTTATGAAGCGCTGAGTGCCGGCGGACTCGACGCCGTGCGGACGCCGTCGTTGGGGCCGAACAATTCGCTGGTCGATGCGGAGCCGCTCTTGGCTCGCTTAGCCAAAGTGGCGGAATCGCGTCAGCCGGTCGGCCGAACATCGACGGGCCTCTCGAGTTTGATTCCATCCCTCGGTAATTCCCATTTGACCGGCCAGCCGATGCTGGCCATCGGCGCGAGTACTGGCGGGCCGGACGCGGTGGCGAAAATCCTGGGGGCCATCGGTCCGACTGCGCCCGGCCCCATCGTGGTGGTGCAACACATTGCGGCCGCATTCGCGAGCGGTTTCGCCGACTGGCTCGGGGCGCGCATCGGTCTGCCGACGCAAGCGATTCGCTCGGGAGATCACCTGGAACGCGGCCGCGTGTACATCGCGGCATCGGACGACCATTTGGTGATCACCGGGCGTCGAACGGTCGCGTACACCCCCGACCCGATGGCTTACCCGTACCGACCGAGTGTCGACGTATTCTTTCAAAGTGCCCGCGTGAATTGGCCCGATGGCGGTGTGGCGGTGCTGCTCACGGGGATGGGCAGCGACGGTGCCAGTGGGCTGCTCGGCCTTCGCCAGGCGGGTTGGCATACCATCGCACAAGATCAGGCATCGAGTGTGGTCTACGGAATGCCGAAGGCGGCCGCCGACCTCGGCGCCGCCATCGATGTGCTGGGGTTAGCGGGAATCTCCGCCGCCATCCGTGCAAAATGGAAAGTGACCACAAGCGGTTCGGCATGAACGAACCGTCAAGATGGCATCGTCCAAGTGGACACTCTCCGAATCACCGAACGAATCAATTATCGTCCCGTGGTGCTTTGGGTTTGTTCGCTTTCCGTTCCGCTTCCATCGTCTGCACGACATCTTCGGTACTCACAATGTCCTTCGCCGCATTCGGATCGAGTTCCACCAGCAACGGCTGAGTGAACTCCTTGCCATCGACGGTGAGAACCACCTTGTAGGCACCGGGTGATACTTGCCCACCCCCAATGGGGCGTCGGCCCCCGCCGCCACCGCCGCCGGTCGCTTGGCCCGCGAGGCTCCAGTTGATGCGGTGCAGCCCAGCCGAGGTAATCGGCTTGTAATTTTCGGGCAAGTTTTGCGTCGGGGCTTTGTACTCGAACACGGCCTTGCCCGTCACGTCGAACACCTTCAACTCGACCTTCTCGGCTTTCTTCATCAGCAAGATGTCGATGGTCGTCCCACGGGACGGATTCGTCCCCGCGAATTTGCGGTCGGTACTGCTGTACGGCGATTCGCCATTCGCACCAATCTTCCAACGCACGGCCGGGGCCGGGGTGAACAGCGTGGCCGCGTCTTTCAGGGTGCTCCCCTTCAACTGCCGAACCGCGTTGATGTCGAGAATCCAAACGCTGCGGCCGTGGGTGCCGACCACGAGTTCGTTCGCGGTCGTCGGCTGGGCGAATTCGTGGCAAGCCACCGTCGGCAGTCCGGTGCCGAGCTTCGTCCAACTTTCACCGCGGTTCACAGTCACATACGGGCCGAACTCGGTACCGGCGTACAAGACATTCGGATTCACAATGTCTTCGCGACAAGTGCGGGTACTGCCGAATTGCGGCAAGCCGGTGGCGATATTTTTCCAGGTCGCACCGAAGTCTTCGGTGACGAAGATCAACGGCTTGTCGTCGTCGGAACGGTGCCCGTCGAAGGTCACGTAACAGCGGCCCTCTTTCTCACGCGAGGTTTCGATGGTCGCCGTCTGGCGGAAGCCGCTCAGTCCCGCTTTCTGGATGTTCGCGGTCATGTTTTCCCACTTCACGCCACCGTCTTTGGTCACCCAGATGAAGCCGTCGTCCGACCCGGCCCAGAGGACGTCCGCGTTCTTGGGCGACTCCGCAATCGCGGTGAGGCTGCCCGCTTTGGAGCGCGTCAGATCGGGTGAAATCAGTTTGAGTTCATCCCCTTTTTTCACCGACTTGAACACGAACTGGGCACCGCTGTAAAAGATGTGCGAGTTGTGGCTGCTGAGGATGAACGGCGTGTTCCAGTTGTACCGGAGCGCTTCGTCGCCCGGTTTGCGAATGGGTCGAATGAAACCTTGTTCCCCGGTGCGGTAGTTCCGCCGGCTGATCGCTCCGCCCTGGCTTTCGGAATAGACGAGATCGGAATCGGCCGAGTCGACACGGCAGACGAAGCCGTCACCCCCACTGACGAAAATCCAGTCTTCGTTCACCGGGCCGGTGCGTTTCAATGTGTCGCTCGGGCCACCCCAACTGCCGTTGTCTTGCAGGCCACCGTACACGCGGTAGGGCCGGCGATTGTCCACGGTCACGTGGTAAAATTGACCCAGCGGGAGCGTGTTGAGATGATCCCACTTCTCGCCTTTGTCGTAGCTGACATAGAAGCCACCATCGCAGCCGATCAGCAAGTGACGTGTATCCTTCGGGTTGATCCAGAACGCGTGCGCATCGGCGTGGACACCGGACGCGGTCTTCAAATTCTCGAACTTGGCGCCGCCATCGGTGCTGCGGAAGATCGGGGTCGGCACATCGCCGAGTACATAGAGCGTTTTATCGTCGGTCGGGTCGACTCGGATCTGACTGAAGTACATGGATCGGGGGTTCAAACTGTTGACGCGCGTCCAGGTATCGCCATTGTCGACCGATTGGAAAATCCCACCCGTCTCGAAGCCGTCTTTGCCCTGCCGACGCTGGACGTTGGCCTGCTGGCCACCCAGACCCATTCCCAGTGGCCGGGTGTTGGTAATTCCCCGTGGCGGGCCACCAGGGCCGGTTCCTGCACCGGCGGGCACCGGCGGGCCGAGCACCACTTCGAGTTCTTTCGTCTCTTTGCCACGCACCACGGAGAACTTCACTTTATCGCCGACCTTTTTCGAACCGAGTTCCGCCGTGTAGTCGGCTATCACCGTCACCACTTTGTCGCCGATCTTCGTGATCGTGTCGCCCTCCTTCAGCCCCGCTTTCGCGGCCGGGCCGTCATCCACGACAATCCCGACGGTCAACGCGTCGCCGCGTGCCATGCGGAACCCCGCCGAGGGCGGTGGGCCGGCCGGCGTCGCCGCTTCTGGAATGCGGGCCGCGAGTGTCACTTCGACTTTCACGTCTTTGCCGTCGCGCTTCACCGTCACCGTGATTTTGTCGTTTGGTTTCTTCGACTGCAAATAGTCGACCAGCGTCTCCGACGTGTCCACTTTGGTGGTGTCGACGAGGGTCACGATTTCGCCGGACTTCAAGCCGGCTTTGAGTGCCGGCGAGTTCTCGGTCACTTCGGTGAGTTTGACGCCGCCCTCTTTGACGTCGTCCATCACCGCGCCGAAATACGTGTTCGATGGGGCCGGGCCGGTGCCACCCTTTTCCGTGTCGATGACGGCGAAAATCATCCCCTTGGTCTTGCGCGAATATTCCAATCCGATGCGGCCCGTCTTCATGGTCGGCAGACCATTTTTGAGCTTCGGATCGGTGAGCTTCTTCCAAGTTTTCCCGGCGTCGGCTGTTTTCCACAATCCGCCGCCCGCCCCGTGCGTGACGATCGGCCCGTAAGCATCGGGCACCGGTGGGGTGCCGAAGAAACCGTCGAATTCGTCCCGTTTGTGTTCCCAATAAGCGACGATCAACGCGGTCGGATCGGTCGGGTCCATTCGCATGTCGATGACGCCGGTCTTGTCGTCGATGTAGTGGATCTTGTTCCACGTTTTGCCGCCGTCTTCGGTCTTGAACACACCCCGATCTTCATTATTCCCATAGAGCCGGCCGAGTGCCCCGACGTACACCACATCCGGGTTCTTGGGGTGGATGAGCACCTTGCCGATTTGGAAGGTCTTCTTCAGGCCCATGTTCTTCCAAGTTTTCCCACCGTCGATGCTTTTGTAGACGCCGTCGCCGTACGACACCGAGTTGCGCGGGTTGTTCTCGCCAGTGCCGACCCAGACGATTTTTGGATCCGAGGCCGCCACCGCGACATCGCCGATGGACGCGGTCGCCTCTTTGTCGAACTGGATTTCAAACGTGGTGCCGTTGTTCACGGTTTTGAGCAAGCCCCCGCCGCCGAGGCCGACCCAGTACATCATCGGGTCGGCTTCATTGACCGCCAGTGCGGTCACCCGACCGCCCATGTTCGCCGGGCCGATGCAGCGCCAATTGAACGGTTTGAGCAAGTCTTCGGGAATGGTTCCGTCGGGAACACCCGGCGTCGCGGTCGATGGGGAACCGGAGTCGGTTTTTAGGGCTTCGAGCTTTTTCTGCAATTCGACGATTTGCTTCTGCAATTCATCGAGTTGCTTCTTTTTGTCGGTCTCGGGGGTCATCGGAGCGGGTGGATCTTCAGAGCGAACATTACCCACTGGTACGGCCACGAGAGCGGCGAACAACCCTCCGAGGAGGAGCCAGCGAAGTAGCGGGAACGTGCGAATCACGGTGGGTACTCTCAGAAAAGGGAGCGAAACCGGAAGAATGCGTGCAGATTGCCTAGCCCGGCTATTTTTAGGCTTCGACACGACCGATTGGTAGGAGCGGCTCATAACCTTTTAATGGAACTTTAGGAAAAGAACCGATTGGGCCGAACATGCCGTGGCAAACGGGGCGATGCGTTTCAATCGGCGTCCCGCCGATTCTACCCAGGATCGGCGGGACGCCGATTCTTGGACATAATTCCATCAATCTTATTTGACAGCCGCCACATCCGAACTTATAAATATAATGTACACATAATAACTTAACGGATATTCACTATTATTACCACGTTTTCCGTCAACCGATGTTGCCGTTGTCATGGAGACAAATTCCCCGGAGTGCGTCCTAGACGCCTGGGTCGTGCGCATCTCAAGCGAACAAAACGTCGCCTTTCTATCCGCGTCGGTTTCGGGATTCATAAACTTTCCGGAGAGTATCCCCGACCCATCCCGGAACCACGACCATGGCCAAGGCCCATACCCCCGGATTTTTGAAGATCGCCGCGGATGCGAAAGCGCGCGTCCGCGAGTGCACCGTCGCCGATGTCGCGGCGAAACGCGCGGCCGGCGAAGCGTTTACACTGGTGGATGTTCGCGAGGAGAGCGAATACGCGGCGGGGCACGCCGCTGGGGCGATTCACATTGGTAAGGGCGTGATCGAACGCGATATCGAAACCAAGATTCCCGATCCAGCGGCACCGATTGTGCTCATGTGTGGCGGTGGTTTCCGAAGCGCGCTAGCCGCCGAGACCCTGCAAAAGATGGGCTACACCGATGTCCTCAGCATGGATGGCGGCTGGACCGGTTGGACCAACGCCGGCTTGCCGACGGAAAAGTGAGCAGTGGTCAGTGAGAAGTGGTCAGAGAAGATTTGAAATAGTACAGTCGACCTTTACCCAATACCCGAACGGACAATCCCCGTGATTCGGCAACTCTGCCCGCAGTGCTTTGAGACCGTGGAACTTCCGCCCGAAGCGGCCGGCCACGACACCCCCTGCCCGAAGTGTGGCAAGGTCATCGCTGTTCCGGCGGCGTATACGCCGAGCGTCTCCACGAGCGGCGGGTTGCCCGGCCTGACCTCACCGACCCCCAAACCACCGACCCCACCCGGAACGTACCCGATGAGCGACCCGATTGCCCCGCCCGGTCTGAATCCTGTGACCGTTGCTCCGCCTCCGCTGGCGGCGCCGCCGACCGTGACACTGCCGGTGGCGGACAGTGGCATGCGTTCCTTCGGAATTTCGCTCAACAGCACCTGGCTCGACTGGGTGCCCGCGGCCTGCTTCACGCTGATCTTGATCGCGACGTTCTGCAGTTGGGTCGGCACCTATCCCGGCGGCGTGCGTGTGTACTCACAAAATCCGTGGTTCGCTCTCACCGGCGGGGTTTCGACGAACACGCTGCCCGAAGAGTTACTCGCCGACGAAAAATACCTGGAGGCAGCGGTTACCGGCAATCGCTGGCTGATCATTTACTTCCCGATGTTGTTTGCCGCGCTCCTGCTCAGTTGGCTGGCTTGCCTCGTCCGTAATCCCAACATCAACACCATCCCCGGCCCACTCGCCTGGCTGCCCAAAATCTGGGATCAACGCTTTTTGATCATCACCGCCATCAGTGCCTCGTTACTCTGTCTCATTCTGATTCAAACGTGGAGCGGTTACGGGTTGGAAACGGCCATCAAGCAAAAAGTGAACGAACAATACGCGAAACAGCTCGAAGCCGCCACCAGCTCGACGCCGAAGACACAGACCGTGAACGCGGTCATGGGGGCGGAACTCGCCAAGTATCAACTGCAGGGCACCATTCCGCTAAACACGGCCATCGCGTTGCACGTCGTGGCTCTTTTGGCGATCCTTGGCAGCTCGTGGATGCACAATCGCGGGAACAAACCGCACCCGCGGATCAGCATGCAATACTGACGGAGCAGACACAAGCCGTGCGCTCGAAACGCACGGCTCACCTTCAAACACCCATCACGTTGTAACCGCAATCGACGTACAACACTTGCGCGGTGATCGCACTGGCCAGCGGGCTGCACAAGAACACCGTGGCGTTGGCCACTTCTTCCGGTTCGATGGCCCGCGGCAACGGCGACCGGCTCGCGGCGTATTCGATGCTCTTTTCCATCTCGCCGGGGCGGATGCTACGGGCCGCGCGGCTCGCATACGGCCCCGCGGAAATCAAATTCACGCGGATGTTCTTCGGCCCCAAACTACTGGCCAACTGGGCCGCGTCAATTTGCAGGGCCGCTTTGGCGGTGCTCATGCCACCACCGTAATACGGCACCACTTTTTCCCCACCGAGATAGGTCAGCCCGACGGCGCAGGCCCCACCGTCTCGGCCCGTCATGTACGGTTCGGCCGCCCGCAGCATGCTGGTGAGGGAGTACGCCGAGATCCCGAGCGCTTCCATGTAGCCTTTGCGGGTGGTCTCTTTCGCCGATTTGGTAATCTCGCGGCTGAAGGCGATGGAGTGGATCAAAATGTCGATGCCACCGAACTCTTTGCCGACGGCGTCGACTGTCCCTTGAATGCTGTAATCGGCGAACTTCGCGTAGCGACGGTCACTTTTCACCTCGGCCGGAACGTCGTCCATCGTGTCGTAACTCGCATCGCAGGGGAAGATCTTTTCGACCTTCAATTCCCCGCGGCCGTAGGGCAACATCCGCGATTCTTGGTCGAGTTCCCGCGTCAGAAAGCTCTCGACGATCCCCACGACGCGCGGGTGGCACGCCAGCACGATCTTGGCCCCGGCGGCCGCCAAATGCTTGCTGATGTGCCAAGCGAAGCTCTCGTTGTCGCCGACGCCCGTGACGAGCGCGACCTTGTTGGTGAAATCGATCGGGATCATCGGCGGGAACCTCGCGGAAAGGGCAACCGCATTAACGTATGCGGCCCGCCGGGTGCGGGAAGAGCGAACCCCCGTTTGAGGTGCTGCACCGCATAGCGGACATTTTCATCGGCGTCCTCGCCGATCAAAACGAACAAACCGGCGTGGACGCCGATTGTACCCTACTGGGGAGAACCCTTTTTCCGCCAGTGGGCCAATCCTAAGCCGGCAAGCACCAGAAACCAACAGAGCACCGGGACCCAGTCGCCGGCGAAGGCGTAGAAGCTGCCGCGCGAATCGAGGGGGATTTCCGCGCTGACGATGGCGATCTTCTTCTTCGAGTCGCCCCATTCGAAGTCGGGCAATTCTTTGACGCGGCCGTCCGGGTCGATGATCCCCGAGATGCCCATATTCACGGCGCGCACCACGCTCCGGCGCGACTCGACGGCGCGAAAGCGGCAGATCGCAAAGTGCTGTTCGTGCTCTTCGGAGCCATCAAACCAGCCGTCGTTCGACATGTTCACCAAGAAATCGGCGCCGGTTCCACGCCCGGACGAGGGGTTGTACTCGCGCGCAATCGACGGGTCGGAATCCTCGTAGCAGATCAGCACCCCGAAGGTCAGGTCGCGCTTCTTCACACGCGGGTCGAGCGGCTTCAACTCGAACGTGACGAAGCGATCGCCCGGTCGGCAACTGTAGTCGTGCTTGTACGGGGTGAACGCTTGCAACCAGGGGAACGTCTCCTTCAGCGGCACATATTCACCGAACGGCACGAGGTGCATCTTGTCGTAGCGCACCGGATCGACGGTCGCGGCGGGAGCCAGCTTCAACGGGTCTTTGCGGGCACTTTTGAGCGGCGGCCGCACGACGATGGCGCTGTTGCTTTTCCAAGTTCGTTCGCCGTCGTATTCGAGGGCGTTCAACCCGAGCAGGACATTGGTCTGCCAGTTTTCACCGGCGAACTCGCGGACCAAGTCGTTTTCTTTGAGCCCGTTTTGGATTTCGACCGGTGCCGTGGCTTCGGTCGCTTGGCCCGAGAGTTGGTACCAGTTGCCGGGGAAGCAGGTCTCGGGCCAGATCACCAGATCGGGCTTCGGACTGGCGTTGGCGGCGTTCACGCAGAGCTTGTTGTAGCGCTGGAAGAGGCTCTTGGTGTCTTCCATTTTGTCGGTCTGCGGGATGCTCTCTTGCAGCGCGGCGACACGGGGGCCGAACTCGAATGGCGGGTGGATCATCCGGAACGAACCGTAGCCGACCACGACCAGCGCGAACAGCGCCACCGCTGCGGAGACGACCACTTCGGGGTGAAAGGTGTACGGCCGCCACACCGACGGGATTCCGATGAACTTCAAGAACAGCCGCGACCGCAGCGCCCATTCGTAGAGCATGCCGTTGACCGAAGCGACGACTGCCGAAATCAAATACACGCCGCCGAGATCGGCCGCTTGCAACAGTGGTAGAACAGCGTGTTGGGTGTAGCCGAGGAAGTACCACCCGAAGCCGATGAGCTGGAAAGCATTCGCCGACTTCATGAACGGGAAGCCGGTGGGAAAGTGTGCCCGGAAGTACTCGATCCCGACCCAGACGATGGGCAACGTGACCGCGTATGGCAGCTTCGCCCGGTCGAGTCGGCGGAGCAGGAAGAGAGCGATCGGAAAATAGATCGAGCCGTACAGCGACATCCCGGGGAACGCGAACAGCGCCATGGCCGGATGGGCCACGCGAATCCAGCCGAGGGCCATGGTGTAGAACGCCAGCCCCCCGAAGAACGCCGCGAGATAGCGCCGCCCCGAGCTGATCCCTTGGGCCCGAATGATCGATAGGAATGGAACGAGGGCCACGTAGGCCACCGGGCCAAGGTTCAGCGGGAAGAAAGCCAACCAGAGCAACAATCCGGAGAGTACCGCGGGCAAGAAGACCCGGACACGCCCGCTCAGGCCGTCGGCAGCACTGGCGAGCAGGAGCCAGGCGACCGGGCCGGACAAAAACACCAGATTGCGAAACGCGGCCACTTGTTCCGTCGCGAGCGGTTCGAAACTCGGCAGGTAGAGGAAGACGAGCCATATCAGCAACGCCGCAACGGCGCTGAGCCAGTGGAGAACGCGAACGACCTTCGGCGACATAACTGCTTCCTGCGACCGGGGGATCACCAATCCAAGAGTATCGTAGTCGCCATGGCCCCGGCGGCATACTCGATTGGCCCGCTCGGTAGAACGAGGAACGAATTGACCCGAACCAACGACCGCAAATCGGCCGACCCGATCCACGGGAGTGCCGTCACGCGATCATCCGTTGCGATGGCCGGGTGATAGGTGGGCCGGTCGTGGTTCGCCTTCAGTGCATTCGTCAACTGGAGAGTGCGGAGGCGTGGCCCCGCTTCCGCCTGTCCGAGCAGCGCACGGAGTGCCGGAGCCACGAACAATTCGAAGCCGACGAAGGCGCTGCCGGGGTTGCCGGGTAACCCGAAGACGAGCTTGGGGCCGAGCGTGCCGAAGAGCAGGGGCTTACCCGGTTTCATCCGCACTTTGTGGAAGTGGATTTGGACGCCGAGCGATTGCAACACGGCTGGCACGAAGTCGTAATCGCCGACGGAGACACCCCCGGCGAGCAGCAACACGTCGCACGATGTGAGTGCGAAGTGCACGGACTCTTTCAACGCCACTTCGTTGTCGGGGCCAATGCCAAAGTCATAAGGGATGGCTCCGATCCTGGCGGCTTGGGCCTTCAACATCGGGCCGTTGGTGTTGCGGATCTGTCCGGCGACGGGAACTTGCGTCGGGCCGACGAGTTCATTCCCCGTGGCCAGCACGCCCACACGCGGCCGGGAATAGAGTTGGGCTTCGATGCGGCCGATTCCAGCGAGTAGCCCGAGTAGCGCCGGTGTGATCCGTGTTCCCGCGCGGATCACCACTTCCCCCGCGGCCATCTCGGCGCCGCGCGGCAGAACATTCTTTCCCGAAGTCAATCCGGTGTCCGCAACCTGCACGACATCGCCCGACCGTTCGCAGCGTTCCTGCATCACGACGGCATCGGCGCCCTCGGGCATCATCGCCCCGGTGAAAATGCGGATCGCTTCGCCGGCTTGCACCGGCACCGTCGGACTCAGTCCCGCCGGGATTTCATCCACGATCTTCAGCTTCGCATGCCCTTCCACCAGGTCGGCGCTACGCAAGGCGTAGCCGTCCATGAGGGCTTTGGTGAACGGGGGCGCATCGATGTCGGCCGCGAGATCCTCGGCAATCGTCTCGCCGAGTGAGAACAATCCGAGGGCTTCCGACTGCGGCGCCTGAGGCCGGGCGAATTGCAAGACAATCTCGAGAGCGGCGGCGACGTCGAGCATGAAGTCCCTTCGGGATTGCGGATCAAGCGCCCAAATGCCGCACCAGCTCCGCGGTGAGGCTGGCCGTATTTCCCGTTCCACCCAGGTCGCGGGTCAACCCGATTCCGGCTTGCAGTGTCGCGTGCACGGCCGTTTCAATGCGCGCCGCCGCGGCCCGTTCCCCGACGTGATCGAGCATCATGGCGGCACTGCGGATCAGGGCAATCGGGTTCGCCAAACCCTTCCCGGCGATATCCGGGGCACTGCCGTGGACGGCTTCGAAGACGGCGTAGCGGCTACCGAAGTTGGCACCCGGCACGACACCGAGACCGCCGACCAAACCGGCGCACAAGTCGGAAATCACGTCCCCGAAGAGGTTCTCCATCACGAGCACGTCGTACCGGGTCGGGTCGAGCGCGAGATCGAGACAAATGTTGTCGATTGGCTTTTCTTCAAACCGAATGAACGGGAATTCGTCGGCAATTTCTCTTGCGCACTCGAGGAAGAGACCGTCGCTCAGGCGCATCACATCGGCTTTGTGGCAGAAGGTGACACGGTGTCGACCGCCGGTGCGAGCCAGCTCGAACGCGTACCGCACGATCCGTTCGCACGCCGGCCGGGTGATGATGCGCAAACTCTCGATGACGCCGGGCACCACTTGGTGTTCCAACCCGGCGTACAACCCTTCGGTATTCTCACGCACGACGATGAGGTCGACGTGATCGTAGGGGGTTTTCACACCGGGGAGCGTCTTCACCGGCCGGACACTGGCGAACAGATCGAGGCCTTTGCGGAGCCGGACGTTGATGCTGCGAAAACCTTTGCCGACGGGCGTGGTGCAAGGGCCTTTGAGGGCCACCCGGTGCTTGCGGATGAGATCGAGGGTGATCTCGGGAAGTGGCTCGCCGTGCTTCTCGGCCGCTCCGAGACCGGCATCGGCCCGCACCCAATCGATCATCACCCCGGCGGCCGCGATCACTTCGCAAGTCGCGGCGGTCACTTCGGGGCCGATGCCGTCGCCTTCAATCAGTACGATTTGCATCGCGGTCCTCGCTCAGGTTGCTACTTGCGGCGACTCGGCTGGGCGTTCCTGGGCAATCTTGTCGAGGATGCCGTTCACAAACGCTGGGGAATCTTTCGAACCGTAGCGGCGCGCGAGTTCGATGGCCTCGTTCAGCACCACGGCGATCGGTTCGAGTTTCGCCGCGTGCAACAGTTCGAACACACCCAAACGCAAGACGTTGCGGTCGGCGGGGAGCATCCGGGTGAGCCGCCAGTTCTGCGAAGTCCGCGTCAGCAAGTCATCGATGGCCGGGCATTGAAGCAGAACACCGTCGAACAGCGACAAGCAGAATTTCACGGTCTCGGCATCCCGCTGCGAACGTTGCTGCACGAATACCAACAGTGACTTGCGGGGCATCGGTGTCTTGTTCTGGTCTTGCTGGAAGAGCAATTGCAGGGCCACTTCACGGGCGCGCGAGCGTCGAAACATGCCGGCCGAACCTCGGGTCGAATACGATAGCATCATACCAACGTACCTCAGCATCGTATTCATCGGTGCGCCGTTCACGACCCCAGCTTGCGAGTTCCCCCATGCCGCGATTCCGTGTGGTTTTGACCGACATGATCGAAGACGACCTCCTCCCCGAGCGCGACGTCTTCGGCGAACTCGCCGAAATCGTGACGGTGAAGGCCAAAAGCGAAGAGGATTTGTTCGGGCATATCGAGGATGCCGACGGTCTGCTCGTCTACTTGGCCCCGGTCTCGGCCGCCAGTATTTCGCGGTTGAAACAGTGCCGGGTGATCGTCCGGTGCGGCGTCGGCTACGACAACATCGACCACAAATTCGCCCGGACGCGCGGCATCCCCGTGGCCAACGTGCCGGACTACGGCACCGAAGAAATCGCCGAGACCGCCATCGGCATGCTCCTGGCCCTGGCTCGCGGTTTGCACATTTCCAACTCGCGGTTGCAGCGCCGAGTCGGGGTCTGGAGCTACCGCGAAGCGGGCCGGGTGCATCGCCTGCGCGGCCGCGTCTTCGGGATGATCGGCTTGGGTCGCATCGGCATCGCCACCGCGTTGCGGGCCAAATCGTTCGGGATGGACGTCGTCTTCTTCGATCCGTTCGTCTCCGATGGACTCGATAAAGCGCTGGGGATACGCCGCGTCGAAACCCTCCGAGAATTGCTCCCGCAAAGCCATGTGCTGAGCGTCCACACTCCCCTGACACCGGACACCAAGCATCTCGTCGATGCCGCCGCCATCGCGCAGATGCCGAAGGGATCGTACCTCATCAATACGGCACGCGGGGCCTGTATCGATACCGCCGCGATTGCACCGGCGATCGCCTCGGGGCAGTTATCCGGGGCGGGTATCGACGTACTCCCCGAAGAGCCGCCCGCGAATGACGATCCGCTCCTGGTGGCTTGGCGCGATCCGAATCACCCGGCTTACGACCGCGTCATCATCAACCCGCACGGGGCCTTCTATTCCGAGGAAGGGCTACGCGACATGCGGGTGAAAGGCGCCCAAACGTGCCTGCGAGCACTCCTCGGCGAGCCGTACCGCAACGTCGTGAATTGAACTGTGCCCATGTTTTGATCCGGCGTCCTCGCCGGTTTTACCGTTTCAAAATGACTCTGGCAAATTTCTCCGCACACCGATGCGAATTGCGAACCGCCGAGGACGCCGGTTCTACCCAGGAATCGGCGGGACGCCGATCGACCGGCGAGGACGCCGGTTTACCCAGAATTGTCTTTCGCCGGCTGGAACGGAAACTGCTAAAACCCTATCTTCGTTCCCTTGCACCGAGGTACCGCCATGACGTGGGTCGTTTTTACTGTTCGCGTTCTTCTGGGTCTCTCGTTCACCTTCACGGGGGCCAGTTTCTTCTTGATGCCGCCGATGGAGCCACCGACGCAAGAGAACGCCCTGAAGTTCATCACGGCGTTGGGCGCGTCCGATTACATGAAGGTGGTGAAGGTGCTGGAACT
>JAYSYJ010000085.1:0-19130 GCA_043727675.1 Fimbriiglobus sp. | reverse complement strand
AGTTGATCGCGTTCCACGAAGAGGTGCGTCCCGCCGTCGGAGCCGGTGGTCAACTGCCGATTCTGATCAGCCAAAACTTCTACCGCAATGGGGATCGTTTCCGCGAGGAAGCCGGGGAGAAGCTCGACAAATTTGTGACCGGGGAATTCGTCGTCCACACCGTCTACGGCTGCCAAGTGGTGGTCACCAACCCGACCAGCAGCCGGCAGAAACTGTCGGTGCTGGTGCAACTGCCGGTGGGGGCGATGCCGGTCGCCAACGGCCGGTACACGAAGTCGGTGAACCTCGATCTCGAACCGTACAACACCAAGACTATCGACTACTCGTTCTACTTCCCGCAGCCGGGTCAGTTCGCGCAGTTCCCGGTGCACATCAGCAAGAACGAACAGTTCGTGATTGCTGCCAAAGCCGCGACGTTCAACGTGGTGGCCAAGTCGACGAAACTCGACACCACGTCGTGGGAGTACGTCTCGCAGAATGGTACGACCGACGAAGTGCTGGCATTCCTCACCCGCGAAAACGTCCGGGCGCTCAACCTCGATAAGATCGCCTTCCGCATGAAGGATCGGCCGTTTTACGAGAGCGTGCTGAAGCTGCTGACGGAACGCCACCTGTACCAACCGACGCTGTGGAGTTACGGCCTGCACCACGCCGATGTAACCGCCACCCGGCAGTATTTGTTGCATCTGGATGGGTTCGTCGCCGAGGCGGGCGGGCCGATCAATTCGCCGTTGTTGCTCATCGACCCGGTCGCCCGGCACACTTACGAACATCTGGAATATAAGCCTTTGGTGAACGCCCGCGCCCACGCTCTGGGTCACCGCCGACAAATTGTCAACGACCGGTTCCACGCTCAATACCACGCGTTCCTCAAGACGTTGTCGTACTCTAAATTGTTGAACGACGCCGATCTGCTGGCCGTGACGTACTACCTGCTGTTGCAAGACCGCATCGACGAAGCGGTCGACACGCTGGCACGCGTGAAGCGCGAAAACGTACCGACGAAGATGCAGTACGACTACTGCGCGGCCTACTTGGAACTGTTCACCGACGATCCGAAGAAAGCCCGCAGCATCGCGGCGCCCTACGCCGATCATCCGGTCGATCGTTGGCGCAACACCTTCGCGGCGATTGTCTCGCAATTGGACGAGATCGAAGGCAAGGGGCCGAAGCTGGTGGACAAAGACAACCGCGAGCAGCAGCAGGGCCAACTCGCGGCCACGGAGCCGGGCTTCGAGATGACCCTCGACGGCAAGACCATCCAACTCGTCTATCAGAACCTCGAAACGGTGACGGTGAACTTTTACCCGATGGACGTGGAATTGCTCTTCAGCAGCAACCCGTTTGTGACGCAGTCGGGTGGCCAGTTCGCCAACATCCGGCCGAACGCGACCAAAGAGGTGACGCTGCCGAAGGGCGGGGCCAAGGCGGCCATTCCACTGCCGGCCGAGTTTGCCAATCGGAACGTCTTGATCGAAGTGACAGCGGCCGGGAAGACCCGTTCGCAACCGTACTACGCCACCGCGTTGACCGTGAATGTGACCGAGAATTACGGCCAGCTGAAAGTCAGCGATACGGTCGCCGGCAAAGGGTTGAGCAAGGTGTACGTGAAGGTGTACGCGAAGCTGGCCAACGGCCAAGTGAAGTTCCACAAGGATGGGTACACCGATCTGCGCGGTCGCTTCGAGTACGCGTCGGTGAACACACCCGAGCGGCAAGCCATCGAACGGTTCTCGATCTTGGTGTTGAGCGACGACCGCGGCGCCCTGATCCGCGAAGCGGCCCCGCCGTTGAAGTGAGCGTGGAGGCAGAAAAAATCAGACGCGGCCGAAGATTTTACTGATCGCTTCGGAGACGCTGGCGAACGGCTCGCGCGATTGCAGCAACTTGTCGAGCCGGTCGCGGGCTTCCATCGGCGAGAGCCCGAGAGCCATGAGCGCTTGGTAAACTTCGTCAATGACTTGCCCCGTCGGGCCGGGGATGGCATCGGCTTCGGTCGGTTTGCCAACTCCCTTTTTCTTGCCGGCTTGTTCGGGGGATGGTTCCGAAGCGTCGACTGTTTCGCCGGGGACGTGGGCGTACTTCACGACTTTACGCTTCAACGAAGTGATGATCTGCTCGGCCATGGCGGGGCCGATGCCGGGGAGCGTCGTCAGCCATTTTGCATCTTGGCGGGCGATGGCGTCGGCGATGTCGCGCACCGAACGGGCCATCGCTTTGAGGGCTTTCTTCACGCCGATCTTTTCGACCGTGCAGAACAGTTCGAAGAACTCCAATTCCGCCTCGGTGCTGAAGCCGATCTTGCGCGGGATGAACCGCGTGCCGGATTGGTTCCCCTCGAAATATTCCGCGATGTGGAGGGTGATGTCTTCACCGGTGCGCAGCTGCAACTGTCGGCGGACCGCTTCGGCGATTTGAACTTGGTACTCGAACGGCCCGACTTGCATCCGGACATCGTCGTCGTCGACGCGGACGAGGACGCCGGTCATTTTTGTGATCATTCGGCGTCATCCGGTTGCGGTTCGAACAGGGCGCGGTTCACGCCTTGGAAGGTGGCCCCGCGTGCCCCATTCACAATGCTTTGGCTGGCGTAATAGTGGCACAGTGCAATGGCGAGTGCGTCGGCCACATCCGGTGGGTCGGGCACGGCGTTCAGGTCGAGTTCCCGCATGATGGTGTACTGCATTTGCTCTTTGCTGGCCCGGCCATGCCCCGTGATGAGCTTCTTCACTTGCGTGGCGGCGTAGCTCAACACGGGTATACCGCGCTGGGCCCCGGCTAACAAAAAGACCCCGCGCGCATGACCCATGAGGATGGCGGTGCGCGGGTGCTCGTAGTGGGCGTAAAGTTGTTCGATGGCCATCGACTGCGGCGCCCATTGCTCGAGGACTTCCGCGATGCCGTCGTACAGAGCCTTCACGCGCTCGGCCATGTCGGGCTTCCGCGAAGTTTCACTCGAACGCACCACGCCTGCTTCGAGAACGCGGGGCCCGTCGGGGGTGATTTCGATGACGCCGTAGCCGGTCGTCTGCAAGCCCGGGTCGATTCCGAGGATGCGTCGCGGGGTTGCGGCCATCATCCCACCCGCCAAGTTGTCCCAGCGGGACGGTCTTCGAGGGTGACTTTCAACAACGCCAGTCGGCTGCGGATCAAATCGGTCTGATCGAACATCGCTTTCTTCAGCGGGTTGTCTTTCGAGGCACCTTTCGCTTCGGTTCGCAAGTTGGCTCGCAGATCGAGGATCAACTGCATCAGGCCACCGACGAGTTCGTCTCCCCCGGCCAGCTCCGCTTTCGGAGGCGTCAATTCCAGCCCCAAAATACCGGTGATGTGCCGGACAAGCCCAACACCATCGGAGAACTCTTGAAGCGATTGAGCCGTGGCTCGTCCCGGCACTTCGAGAAAGTTTTCGTCCGCCAGTTTGTTCAAAGTCGACACCAGTTCGAAGAGCAACCCGACGGCGCCGCCGGTGTTGAAATCGTCGCTCATGAACTGCTCGAATTTCGCACCGACACCGGAGAACTTCGGGCTGGTTTCGCTCTGGATGGGCCGTTCTGCGAAAGGCATCCCCAGCACCCGTTCGGCACGTTCCGCGAAGCGCAGGAACGTCTCGAACGCCACCTTCGCCGAGGTCAATCCATCGGGGATCGGCTTGTTCACGTCGTTCCAATCCCAGATGCCCAAGTCGATAGGGCTGCGGTAGTGCGTTTGCAGCATGAAGAAACGCAGTGCCCCACCGGGGAGATGTTTCAGCGCGTCGACGACGTTGAGCACGTTGCCGAGGCTACCGGCCATCTTGTCCTCTTTGCCATCCTTATTTTTGAGTTTCAGCAGGCCGTTGTGCATCCAGATTTTGGCGAACGGAACCGCGTTGCAGCACTCGCTTTGAGCGAGTTCATTTTCGTGGTGCGGAAAAGCCAGATCGAGTCCGCCGCCGTGGATGTCGAGCGTGGCACCCAACAACGCCAGCGACATGGCACTGCACTCGATGTGCCAGCCGGGGCGGCCGAGACCCCACGGGCTGGGGAATTGCACTTCGGTCGGTTCGTCGGGCTTGGCGGTTTTCCAAAGGGCGAAATCGCCTGGGTTCCGCTTCTTGCCGGTCTGCTCGATACGCGTCCCGGTTTCGAGATCATCCGGGTTCCGATTGCAGAGCTTGCCGTATTCGGCGTCGCGGGCCACATCGAAGTAAACATCTCCGCCGGCCGGGTACGCGTGCCCCTTGTCGATCAGCGCCTCGATCATCGCCACCATGCCCGTGATATGCTCCGTCGCCTTCGGGAAGAAGTCGATCCCGGTCACGTTCAACATTTTCAAACATTGCAAATAGTCGGCCGTCATCGTGTTGGCGAGCACCGTGACCGACGTCTCGAGTTCCTTGGCGCGGCCGATGAGTTTGTCGTCCACATCGGTGATGTTGACGACCCAAGTCACGTGGTAGCCGAGGTGCGTGAGGTAGCGTTTGATGGTGTCGAAAATGACCGGCCCGACCATGTGACCGATGTGGCTCGGCTTGTAGACCGTCGGCCCACAGACGTACATCGACACCGCCTCGCCCGGCCGCTTGGGGAACGGTTCCTTCTTCCGGGTGAGCGTGGAATAGACTTGCAGCATAGTCGTCCTGGGCTTTTGACTTTACCCCGAAGGGGCAAGATTCAATTCATTCTCAACCGACCAGTTCGTCCCGGTGGATCAACACCACCGCATGGCACCCGATGGCTTCGGCCCGGCCGATGTGGCCGACCCGTTCGCCGGTTTTGGCCTTCACATTCACACAATCGGCCGGCACACCCAACAATCGCGCCACGTTGTCCCGAATGGTCGCCTTCACAGGCCCGAGCTTCGGTTCTTGGGCGAAGATGGTGATGTCCGCATTCACGATCCGCCAGCCCATACCGAGTAGTTTGGCGATAGTGGCGGTCAAGAACAAGGCCGAGTTGGCACCCTTCCACTGAGGGTCGGTATCCGGGTAGGCATCGCCGATGTCGCCCAAACCGACGGCTCCGAGCAGGGCATCGGTGAGGGCGTGCAGCACCGCGTCGGCATCGGAGTGACCCACCAACCCACGCGGATGCGGAATCGTGATCCCGCCGAGAATCAGCGGGTATCCAACTTCAAGGCGGTGGGTATCGTGGCCGGAGCCGATGCGTTGCATTTAGGTTTTCAGATTGGGAATTAGCCCCGAGACGAACGTCGAGCGCGGGTATTAGTGATCGCGGTTCTTCTTGAAGATCTCGTTGAGGGCGGGGGCCAGTTTCACGCGGTCACCGGTCGTTAGAGCCTTTGAAAACGACTCACTCCGACAGCTTCACCACACTCCCCGTTCGGATCGATTCCTCGCACGCTTCGATCATTTTTTGGGCGGTGATGGCGTCCGCCAACGAGCTGAGCGGTGGCGCTCCGAGCCGGAGGCAATCGACTAAGAAGTGCTTCACTTCGTTGGCGACGCTGCCGGCGTAGGCCGTGTACGTTTGACTGTGAACCAACCCCGGCTTGATCTCGACGTGATCGCGGTAGCTGTAGCGCGTACTCCCGGCCGTGCCGATGACTTTCACCATCACCGTCCACGGGTCAGCGGCGTGGTCGTCGGCGGCGAAGCTGGCGCAGAAGTGGGCGAGTGCCCCATTCTTCAACCGCATCTGCACCATGGCGATGTCTTCTTCTTGGAACTCTTTGTAATGGAGGTTCGCTTTCATGGCGCAGAGTTCGACCGGTGCCCCGACCAAGTACAGCAAGATGTACGAATGGTGCGTGAGGATCTGCCGGACCACACCGGGGTAACGTTTGGCGATGTCCTCGGGGTGGTGAATATTGTACATCACATACGCGCTGACAATTTTGCCGAGGTCGCCGCCCTCCACCAGTTCGCGCGTGCGGATCATGCTGCTTTCGTAAACGTAATTGTGCCCCGGCAGCACCGTTAACCCCTTTGCGTCGGCGAGGGTCTTCATCTGCTGAATTTCATCCACGCTCATACCGACGGGCTTTTCGACGAGCACATGTTTGCCGTGGGCCAGTGCCAGTTTCGTGTACTCGAGGTGCGATTCCAAATTCGTCAGCACGAAGACGGCGTCGATGGCCGGATCGCGCACCAGCTCTTCCGGGCTGGCGTAGTTCTTGCAGCCGAAGTCGCTGGCACGGGCCGTGGCTCGATCTTGACTGCGGTTCCAGAGACCGACCAACTTCGCCCCCGGCACTTTTTTTACGGCGGCCGCGTGCAGAATGGCGATGTCCCCCGCGCCGATGAAGCCGACGCCGAGAGTTTCATTGGTGATCTTGAGCATGAGCGGAGTGTTCCAGGCCGTTTCGGAGTGGGTGTTGTTGTCGCGGGGTTGGCCGGGTTTGGCTAGCCCAACGCTCGCATTTGTCCGCAGGTTCCACGATGGCCGGGAATCGAACCGGTTTCGCCCACGGAAGAACGCCTCCGGAGTTGAGCTAGCAGATGGTTTGCAAAATGACTAAGTTTACCCGGCAGGGGCGAACTATTTTCGCGTTGAGCGACCGTCTTTTGGATCGGGCGAATGATTGACCACATGAAGGCCGTCTGGACGTTCCGCTATTTTTGGTTGTCGTTGGTCAAGATGGACTTGGTGACGCGCTACCGTCGCTCGGTTTTGGGCATCGGCTGGTCGATGCTCCATCCGTTGGCCATGACGACCGTCCTGTGCGTGGTGTTCAGCCATTTTAACGCCGACCCGACGAAACCGGATGCTTGGCGACTGTACGCCCAACGAACCCTCGCGGGGTTGGCCGTGTGGGAGTTTCTCCGCAACACCCTCGTGCTCGGGTGCAAATCGTTCTTGCAAAACGAAGCGTACATCCGCCTCAGTCCGCTGCCCTACGGGATTTATCCCCTGCGCACCGTGATGGGGAACTCCATCCACTTGCTGATCACACTGACGGTGCTGGTCATTCTGGTGGCTGTGCTCGGCACGGTCTACGTTCAACCGACGATTTGGGCCGTGTTCCCGGCCATCATTTTGGCCATGCTCTTCGGCTGGGGAATCGCCACGATTGCAGCGTTCGCCACCACCTATTTTCACGATGTCTCGCACCTGATCGAAGTCGCCGCGCAGGCGTTCTTCTTTCTGACGCCCATCATGTATGAACCGAAACTGCTCATCGATCAACAATTGGGTTGGCTCGTGACGGTGAACCCCGTGTATGTGTTCATCGAGATCATTCGCGAACCGCTCGTCTCGGGGATCATCCCGGATTGGGATCGCTACGCTTACGCGGGCGGCATGACCGCCACGAGCGTAGCACTCGGTTTGGGCACCATTGCTTGGCTGCAAAAACGGGTCATCTTCCAACTTTGATCATGGGTCTGAACTTCGGAATACGAGAGAGATTTGAAGCATGGGGCGGATCGAGCTGAAGGATGTGAACGTCACCTTTTCGTTGCGGAAAACGACCAAAGTGACGCTGAAGGAATACTTGCTGAAGGGCTTGTTCCTGACCGCGGTGAACCCGGTGGTCGCGATCCACGCGTTGAACGATTTGAACTTGACCCTGCACGACGGGGAACGCCTGGGCGTTATCGGCCACAACGGGGCCGGTAAAACGACGATGCTGAAAATGCTCGCCGGGGTCTATCCGCCAACCTCGGGCTCTCGAATTGTCGAAGGGCGGATTTGTTCGCTCTTCGATATTTCCGTGGGGTTCGAAGGCGAAGCCAACGGTTGGGACAACATCAACTACCGGGGCTATCTCCAGGGCGAAACGCCGAAGACGCTGAAAAAGAAACGTGGGGAGATCGCCGAGTTCTGCGAACTGGGCGACTTCCTCAACATCCCGGTGCGGTACTATTCCGCGGGTATGTTGGTGCGATTGGCATTCGCCATCGCCACGGCGACCGAGCCGGATATCCTCCTCGTCGACGAAGTGCTCAGTGTCGGTGACATGGCGTTTGTCACCAAAGCCAAAGACCGCATGCGGCAGATGATGAAAAAGTCCAGCCTGATGGTGCTCGTCAGCCACGATTTGAACTCGGTTCAAGAGTTCTGCACGCGGGCCGTTTGGATGGAACATGGCCGTGTGATGCTCGATGGCGAGCCGAAAGCCGTGGCCGCTGCGTACCAAGCGAGCATTGCCCCGCCCGCGGCCGTTGTCGTCTAACCGGGGCCGAGCATGGCCGCGATATCCGTCCCCGTTTTCAGCGTGATCGTCATCAACTTCAACGGCGCCGAAACTCTGCCGGCTTGTCTGTCGGCACTTCGGACGCAAACGTGGCCACAGGATCGATTCGAAACGATCGTGCTCGACAATGCGTCCTGTGATGATTCGTTGCAACTTCTGCGGACGCAGTTTCCAGAAGTCCGGGTGATCGCGGAAACGCGGAACACTGGCTTTGCCGAAGGGAACAATTTGGCGATCCGGGACGCCACCGGCGATGTGATTGTCCTGTTGAATAACGACACGATTCCCGACCCGTTTTGGCTCGAAGAACTCCACCGGGCGATTCTGGAGAATCCGAATTGTGCCGTCGGTAGCAAGTTGGTTTTGGCCGCGGAGCCGAACCGAATCAACAGTGCGGGCTTGTTTTTACTCCGCGATGGGCGCGGGGCCGACCGATCATTTGAACAACTCGATCGGGGCCAATTCGAACAGGGCGGCGTCCTCTTCGCCGCCTGCGCCGCTGCCGTGGCCATCCCGCGAGCGTTGCTCCGAGTGCCGTTGTTCGATCCCACATATTTTCTCTACTGCGAAGATCTCGAAGAAGCGTGGGCCGGGCAATTGGCCGGCCGGCGAACCGTGCTGGCTCCACGAGCTGTCGTTCGGCATACGGTCGGGGCTTCGGCCGGAGATCGCTCACCCTTATTCTGGTACTACGTCGAACGGAATCGAGCACTCACAGCACTCCGGCATGGTGACCCATTTCTGGTGGTCTATTCCGTATTTGGGCTGGGCATCCGTACCCTACGGGCCGTTTTCATGGCCATCCTCCGGCGTCCGGCTCCGAAGTACCGTTGGCCTGCCGTCTTGGCGATTGGCCAAGCCTTTGGTGACGTGTTGCGTCTCGCCCCCGGTATCCTCGGGCAGCGTTTCATGAGCCCGCGTCGACGGGGGCCAAATTGATGCGGGTGCTCATCAATGGACTCTCGACGCTCAAAGCGAAAACGGGCGTGGGCCATCACATCGCCGATCTCTTCGCGGCACTGGGGACGACCGATTCATCGAGTCAGTTCACCCTTTACCCCGGCGAAACGGTTCGTCGTTTGGCCGAGCGGCGTGCCATGCGAGCGAACGGGAGCCAACCGCTGACCTCACCGGCTGCCGATGGGGGGGCCTCGCGATTGAAAAGCTCCGTCGTGGCCATGGCGAAGTTCGGAATCCGCGCCCACTTCGCGGCGTATTCGCGCTGCTATTCGTTCGATCTCTACCACGAGCCGAACTTCGTGCCGTTGCCGACTCGATTACCGACCGTGATCACCGTTCATGATTTGTCGGTGTTGAAGTACCCTGAATGGCACCCTGCGGATCGCGTACGCTACCACCAGAAATATTTTCTCAAAGGGTTGAGCCGGGCGGCCCACGTGATTGTGGTCTCCGAAGCGGTGCGGCAAGAAATGATCGCCGAGCTGAACTGTCCGGCCGAACGTGTCTCGACGGTGCACAACGGAATCGGCGCGCAATTCGTCCCACTGCCCCCCGAGCGAATTCAAGCCGCCCGGCGCGAGCTGGGGTTGCCGGAGAAATTCTTTCTCAGTGTCGGGACGATTGAGCCACGCAAAAATCTTGGTACCGTTCTCCGGGCCTTCATTGATCTCCCGGCATCCGTTCGCGAAGTCTGCCCATTGCTCTTGGCTGGCCCGTGGGGATGGCGGGCCGACGCCGACCGCGAACTGTTCGAAGGTGCCGGGCGTGCGGCTGGAGCACGACACCTCGGTTACGTCGCGGCCGAGCAATTGCCGCTGCTGTACGGTGCGGCCCGGGTGCTGCTCTATCCGTCGCATTACGAAGGCTTCGGCTTGCCTCCCATCGAAATGCTGGCCTGTGGCGGAGCCGTGCTCGCATCCACTGCGGCGGCGCTGCGCGAAGTCATGGGGCCAATTGGAAAACTGATCGATCCGTCGGACGTAACCGCTTGGCGGGATGCGATGCACCGAGTCGCGCGGGATGACGACTACCGCAACGAGTTGGCGGAGGGTGGCATCGCGCACGCCCAGCAGTTCAACTGGCCCCGTGCGGCCCAGGAAACCATCGCCGTCTACCGGAAGGTGTTAAACCGGCCCCCGCAGTAGATAGACGAACGACACGCCGTTGAAAAGACCATGCACGACCACCGCCGGGATGATACTGCCCGTGCGAGCTGTCAGAAACCCTAGGCCAAGGGCCAAAACGAAGAGTGGAATCGGGCTGGGCCAGACGGCCGTATGGACCGCGGCAAACAACAGTGACGTCGAAACGACGCCGAGGATCGTCCGCTTCGGCTTGGTTTTTGGAAGCGTTTGGCAAAGCCATAAAAGCACTGCCCCGATAGCCACAAATAGCACGGCACCGTAGTGCGGATCATTGAAAGTGCCGAAGGAGATGAGGGCAAATCCGAATGCCCAGGCGACGAGCAGCCAAGGGCGATACGAAGCCCGAACCACCCACGGTAGCAACAGACCTCGGAAAAAATATTCTTCGATCCACGGCGTCATCATGCAGACGGCCACGAGGAAGATTCCCCCGCCGAAGCTATCGTTTGTGGGATGAACTTTCGACAGCGGGTGCACATCCATCGGCCCCCCGAGTTCCTGCTTCACCAGCAAAGTGATCGCATGGATGGCAAGTGTCACCGGCGCGATGAGGAACCAAGCGAAAGCGCCCAGTGCAATCCAACCGGCTATTTGTTTCGCAGTCGGAATCCGAACCGATTGGAAGATGAGTGCGAGTGCCCACGTTAGCAACGCGAAGAACACCGGCGTGACGATGATCCGCGCCACCAAGGAACTGAGTAAACGAGTGGTATCCGGCTCGAACGTGGAATAGTCACCCCGACTGACCACGAGCTTCGTGCCGACTTCCACCACCAATTGAGAGAGTAAAAAAACGGCCACAATCGCAAAGCCATTCCACGGGATCACGGGGTGGACCCACCGTGGAAAGAGCCAACTCCGCACCGGCCTAGCGTAGGCCCCGCAACCGAGTGCCAAAGCCGCCGCCAACCCCGCGACAATGGCAAATGCGATCCCGAACGCACGGACATCCAACGGCTGATTCGGATCCACGGACGCACCCACCGGTTGATTGAACGTCGGAAGCGTCTAGGATACGTTGGCTTTCAACTTGTGCCCAGCGGTGGAACCGATCCGAACATGATGCCCAACATTCTCGAACGAATCATGGCCACGAAACACCGCGAAATCGCGGCTGCGAAAGTCCGGGTGCCCGAATCGGAACTCGAAGCATTCACCGAGGCAATGCCGACTTGCCGTGGGTTCGCCCAAGCCTTGCAAGTGCCCGGTGAACTGACGGTGATCGCCGAGGTCAAGAAGGCGTCCCCCTCTGCGGGTGTGATCCGCGCCGACTTCGATCCGGTGCAGATCGCCCTCATTTACGAACGCCACGGTGCCGTGGCCCTGAGCGTGCTGACCGACGAAGAGTACTTCCAAGGGCACCTCGATTACTTGCGGGCCGTCCGGGCGGTGGTTGGCATTCCGGTTCTCCGGAAAGAGTTCATTCTCGAACGTTACCAACTGCTCGAAGCCCGCGCCGCCGGGGCCGATGCGGTGCTGCTCATTGCCGAATGTTTGCCCGGCGACGAACTCGCCAACTTGCACCGCGACGCCGTGGCATTGGGTTTGGGTGTCCTTGTCGAACTCCACGACGAGGATCAACTGCCGCGCGTCCTCGATTGTGGCACTCGGGTCGTCGGCATCAACAACCGCGACTTGCGGACATTTGTGACCGGTCTCGAACGGACACTCGAACTGCGGCCGCGAATCCCCGCTGACATTGCGGTTGTCAGCGAGAGCGGCATCCGGACTCCGCACGATATGGCGACACTCCGGAGTGCCGGGGTTCAAGCGGTGCTCGTCGGGGAATCGCTGATGCGTTCCGCCGATATCGGGGCCGCACTCGACTTACTACGCGGATAATCCCCGCGTAAAAGCAACCGACCGCCGGCCCAGCCCCAAAGTAGCAACAGCAGCACGCTGTCCACGGGGTGGAAGTAATCGGACGTCGCGCTGAGTGTCGGCATGCGAGTCGAAAGTTTTCCATCGGCCAGCGTGGTCGACACGGAAAAGTACTCGGCCGCCACGGTGGCGTGCGGCTTGATGTTCATCAAGCCGTTCTCGTTCCACAAGAGCAGGGCGACGATGGTCAGCGGAATCGAACAGGCAAAAACTCGTGCCCGGAATTGGAACGGCCCCGGCTCCTCGGCGACCGATTGAAACCGTGGCGTTCGGAACAGCAGACCCGGGTGGGCGAACAGAATCAACACCGCCCCCGCCGAGAGCAGCACGTCGTAATACATGAAGCGGTAGCAGCAGTGGTAGGCACCGAGGAACAGAAACCCAGCCCCGAGTCCGGTCGGCTGGCGTCGATTTCCACTGAAGCAGTAGATGAACCCCGTCGCCAAGAGCACGGTGACCCAGAGCAGCCAACCGGCTCGGTTCGCCAGGAGATCGGCGTCGGGATCGGGCTGTTTGAAGTCCATCAAGATTCGTTTGGGAATCCCCGCCAGATCGCGGCTCAACTCGATCCAGTTTTTGTTCGACTCGTAGGTTTTGGTCGCTTCCCGACCATTTTCGAGCCAGTGGAACCACGAATTCAAACCGACGATGGGCAACGTCACCAGGGCGAGGCCGCACCCCACGAGGCCCATCGCCAACACGACGCGCCAGCGGAGCATCAACAAGGGCACCAGCACGAAGACGATTCCCCAAACTGGCTTGAAGGCCAGCAGACCCCACACGGCCCCACCGCAGTACGGGCGTCTACGAACGACCAACGCCCAGCCCACGAGAAGGATCGCCAGAGAAATCGAATGGTTCTGACCAAGGTCGAGACCCGGCCGGAATCCGGGATACATCAAGATCAGCGTGGTGCAGACGGGCCAAGCCAAGCGCCCGTACGACAACTTCTGCGCGGCCCAACCGGCGAGGAAGCAAGCGAAGATCCCAACGGCTTGCAGCACGGTGTACGCGGTTTGAGCATCCTGGAAGCAGCCGAGCGGGGCGTACAAAATTGCATGCACCGGCGGATAAAGCGGGCCACCGATGGACGGGCGGTTCAGTTCGTCGATCAATTCTTGCGAGAGTTGTTGCCGGGCGATTTCTTGCGTGGCCGCCGCGGTGAATGGCTTGCCATCCATGCCTCCTGCTAAGGCGCAGGCGATTCCGATACCCGCTTCGCCCCAGCGTTTCGAGTCGTGCTTGGTGCCCATCGTCCAGGTCATCACATTCTCGGCATCCGTCCGAAAGTTTTCGCCGTTGTGAAGCTCATCGCGTGTATCCAAGGGTCGTTCATTCGCTGGAAAAGAATACAACCGCACCAAATCGGGATCGCGTTCAGCCGGATACCCTTCCCTCAAAGCCTTCCAGTGCCGGTTGCGGTCGTACAGGTGCCTCCCCTGACCGGTGGCCACCATGCGCCCCATGAGCCATTGCCCGCCGAAATCAATTTGCATGTGTCCGCAGTTCCCTTGGCCCCAGATCGCGCTCGGTGGCCGATCAGTGCGGTCGAACATGTGAACCGCGTGATGGCCCCGCTGCCAGGCGACGTACAGACACAAGAGCCAGGTGAGACCGAGGAGAACCCGGCGGATGGTCAACCGGGGAACCCTGGAAAAGAGGGGTAGGTCTAGCAGGGCAGGGTCGAACACGCAGCCACTCCACAGAAACGAGATGCGTTCAACATAGGCGTTGGCCGGCCGGCGGAGCCACCGATTCATCGAAGCGGTTCGTGGCCGCCCACTGTTCGGCAATCATCGTCAGGCGGTCGAGTTCGGCCTGGACGACGAGCCGGTGCCGTTCCAACCCTTCGCTCCGCAGATTCGGCGGGATGAGGAACGGTTCCGACGAAACCACTTTGGCGCGCGTGCAGGGTTTGGGCACGGCGAAGCGATCCCAACTCCGCGCTCGCCACGGGTTGTAAAATCCGACGCCGAGCGGGGCGAGTTTCATCCCGGTTTTGGACGCCAGAAAGAGGGCCCCGGTTTGAATCACCCGGCGCGGCCCACGCGGGCCGTCAGGAGTGATGGCCAAATGGCGGCAACCGGACACATCGCGGATGATCTCGCGGATGGCCTGCACACCGCCGCGATTCGTCGAACCGTACACCACACTGAGTCCGAGGGTTTTGATCAGCGTCGCCAAGATTTGTCCGTCGGCGTGCTTACTGACGAGCGTGGAAACTTCGGGGCAGGCGAACTTCGTCAACGGCAACAACAATGTTTCGTGCCAGAGCAAATAGAGGCAGCGCGGGGACGGCTCGGGTTGTGGTGGCATCACCGGGCCACCGCCGCCGAGGTGTCGATATTCGAAACGCAGACTGCGGATCAATCCGCGAATCGCATGGGTGCCGAGCCACCCGGCCGCGTGGATCAAACCGGGATTGCGGATCTTCATGAGTCGGGCCACTCGCCCGTGAAAACTTCCGTCGCCGGGCCGGTCATGTAAACGCAGTGATCGGTTTCGTTCCACTGAAGCGTCAGATCGCCACCCGGTAAGTGGGCTAACAACGTGCGCTCTGTCCGACCGGTGAGCACACCCGCGACGCAAACCGCACAGGCCCCGGTGCCACATGCCAGAGTGATCCCACTGCCGCGCTCCCATGTTCGCATCGTTACCTCGCCGGGCGAATGAACCTTCACGAAGTGGGCGTTGATGCGACGCGGGAAGACCGCCGCATTTTCAACGAGCGGCCCGAACTCGACGACAGGATCACGCGCCGCAGTTTCGAAATAGGAATCGTCCGGGTAGATCACCACGTGCGGGTTGCCCATCGAAACACAGGTGCCAATGAATGTCATCGTCCCGGCGGCGAAGCTCACATTCACCGGTGGATCACCCGGTAACGTAGTCGGGATTTTGGCCGCTTCCAAAATCGGTTCGCCCATGTTCACGCGGACGCGCTCGGCCTTCCCAGCAACGATCTCTAATTCGACGGTCAAGACGCCCCGCCCCGTCTCCAACGACAATTTCGTTTTGGTGGCGATGCCATGATCGTGAACGTATTTGGCCACGCAGCGTAAGCCGTTCCCGCACATCTCCGATTCCGAACCGTCGGTATTGAACATCCGCATCTGCGCGTCCGCCACTTCGGATCGGCCGATCAAAATCAATCCATCCGAGCCGATGCCGAAGTGCCGATCGCTGACGACCCGCGCCAGTGCCGCCGGATCGGCCGGCACTGGATTTCGTACGCAGTCGAGGTAAACATAGTCGTTGCCGAGACCGTGCATTTTGGTGAAGCGCATCGCTGGAAAGACCCGGAGGAGATCAGGAATCAACTCGCCCACGTTGGCAAATCATCTTCGAGTCGCTTTACGAATTGACTCCGGGGCATGACCAAGTCGCAACCCGCGTCGCGTGCGGCTTTCAGCGTGGCGACATCGACGTGCGACCCAAAGCCTATGAAACGCGGGCGACTGGCACCGAGAACGGGAAACAGCTGGCTCCAATCCAACGTCTCGTTGTGCAGATCGACTACGACGCAGCCCACGGGTTGGTCGGCCAATTTGGCAATCAGAGCGTCTTGGGTGCGGGCCACGGTCGCTTCGATCCCCTTGGCCCGCGCGGTCGCGGTGATCTTGCTGCTGAAAATCAGATCGTCGCAAAAGACCACGACAGAGTTCGCCATCACTTCTCTTTCTTTTTATTCTCGACGATCAATTCCACGGCGGCTTTCAAACCCTCGTCGGGCTTGTTGTCCTTGAGTCCTTTGATGATCGCATCGCGCACTTTCAGCTCGAACTTGTCCGGGTACAGCTTCAACGCATCGTAAGAAATATCGACGTACATCGTCTTCGGATCCGAGCAAATCAAAATCGCGAAGCCGGTCACGTCTTGCTTGTTCATCCGGTAGTGGGTCCACTCGTGGAACAGAGCCGTGCGTTTGTCGGTCGTCGCGTTCTTCAAGGCATCTTGTTTATCTTTCGGTGCCGTCGCGTAAGTTTCGATCATCACATCGACTTTGTTTTTGAACAGCCCCGCGAGCGCCGCATCGGCCTCCTTGATCGCATCAGCACTGAAAATCTTCGCTTCGTCTTTCACCGTCAACGCCGTCTCGCGGATCTCTTTCACCGCGACCTTTTCCGTTTTTAGATCGCGCACCGACTTCGATTCCAGCAGTTTTTTGACTTCGGAGACATCCACGAATGTGCTGAGGAGCTGGGCATTGAGTGCCCCGCCTTCGGTCACACCGATCAGTTCGCCTTGATCGTTGAGCAGGGGCCCGCCGCTATCACCGGGGTTCGTCGGCGAATCGGTTTCGACGACTTTCGCATCGAAACTCACCACCTTTCGCGGTTCCAGTTCGGCTTTCCATTGTTTCTGGTAGACGGCCCGCACCGTCCCTTTGATGTAGCCGAAGAGTGCCCCCGATTTGCCGGCGTTGCCGATGGTATGGGTGTTAGAACCCGGTTCGGGGCTTCCCGTGGCCAGTGGAACAGCCTCGATTTTCTCGGGCAAGGAATCGAGCTGGATCAAAGCGAGATCGGCCTTCTTGCTGTACAAGATCACCTTGCCGGCAATCGACAACCGGCGGGCACGGTCGATGTAATATTGTTTCTCGGAGACGGGCTGTCCATCGCGGAGCGTGGCGAAAAACACCTTGGCGTTCGGATTCTCTTGCACGACGTGGTAGTTGGTCAAAACCAAGCGCCGCTCTTTGTCGATGAGCGTACCGCTACCGGTGGCCAAGCCTTTGTCGCGTGTCGAATGCACCCAGACGACGGACGGCACCGCACCTTTGTAAACCTTGGCCCCGTCACCCTCGGCCAACGCCGCCGTCGGCAGACTCGCTAAGAACAAAACGGGAAGCCAGTACACGGTTCGCATCGGAGTTCCTCACCGGTCGGGAAAGAGGTTCATAGCATTGTAAGCAGTGCGGCATGCTGTTGGAGTTCAACCTTCGGGTTGTTCCGGCAACTTCCGATTCAACATCAGGTGCCCCATGGCCGAATCTTTGCGCTGCGTACCTTCTGATTCGCTGATCGTCGGCTGGGATTTCAGCACCGGCTCCGTGAAGGCCATCGCGTTCGATCTCGACGGTCGATCCGTCGCCGAAGCCCGCTTGCCCACCGACCTTTGGACGGACGGCGGAGTCGCGGAACTCAGCTTACTCCAACTCGAAGGTCAAGCTCGAAGCAGCACGCGGACGCTGGCGGGGCAGTTGCGGGAACTCGGCTCGCTGAATCAATGGATCGCAGGGGGCATCTCGGCCACACACCACTCGGCGGGACGAATCGACCGTTTCGGGGCACCCGTTCGCCGATTGATCTGTTGGAACGATCAAACCCTCGGGGCGTATCACGCGGAGGGTTTGGCCCGTTTGGGCGGTCAAGATCGTGCCCAAGAACTGACCGGCGGGCCATGGGCTGTCCGCTATTCCCTGAGTCATTTGGTGAAGGACGCTACGACGTTGAACGAAGCCGATTGGGCCCGGACCACGCGAATCGTCCAGCACGGCACGGCGGCCGCGGGTTATCTCACCGGGAACTTTGACCGGATCAGCGCATCTTCTGCGGCCTCCACGGGGATGCTCGATCTCCGCACCAACCGCTGGCGCCCCGAGATGCTCGAAGCATTGAAGGAAGCCGATCACCGCATCCGTGCCTGGCAAGCCTTCCCCAAATTGATCGGGATGGACGAACCGATCGGCCCACTCTCGGAATCGGTCGCTTTCGATGCCGGGCTTCCTGTCGAAGTTCGACCGTTGATCTTCCCGACGCTCGACGATCAAGCGGCCGGGCTGGTGGGTGGTGGTGCCACCGATCCCGGTCATGTGGCCGTGATTCTCGGCAATTCGGCGGTGGTGAATTCTTCGTCGAGTGGACTCCCGAAATCGGGCACCCTCGACGCCATGAAATTGAATTGGGGCCCTTACCTTTGGATGCGGTGCTACAGCAACGGCGCCCAATTCCTGGATCGTATCGTCGGGCCGAAGCCGGATTGGCCCGCGCTCGAAGCCTCGGCCCGAACGGTGGCTCCCGGTTGCGGCGGCTGCGGAGTGCTCCCGTTTGTGCTGTCGGAACCGTCCATCGGAGTGCTGTCCGCACGCTTCGAGTGGTACCCGAACGAACCGACGGAACCGGGCCTGCGTTTGCGCGCGTCGTTCGAAGCCATCGCATACCTGATCGCGCTCGGCGTGCAAGAACACGAAGCCGCTGGGCAGCGGATCAATCGGGTTACGGTCTCGGGTGGCATCGCCAAATCCGACCTGATGCTCGAAATACTGGCCAGCGTGCTGAACCGTCCGCTCGAACGGCTCGTGTCGGACGAAGGCCCGGCATTGGGGGCCGCCGTAGTGGCTTTGGCGGGCTTGGAACAGTACCGCCGGAAGCAGCGTGGGATCGACGAACCGTACACCATCGCCGACGCCGTCGGGCAGTTGGTGAAATTTCGCACGCCGGTCGTTCCGAGATCCGAGTGGGTGGAGCTGTACGGGCAGGGCCTGACTGCTTTTGCGGAACGGCTGGCGAGATAAGCGGAGTGTAGGAAATGAATTAATCATGATGAAACTCCGTAAAGTAAAACTGTGTACAGTAATGGATATGCTATCCGATGAGAGTGTTGTCAAATCGATTTTTTAGGGAATCGGAAATAAACTGATTCGATGGACTTGTTGGATCCGGCGACGGACTTTACTTTCCGGTTCGGGTACGATATTCCCAGAGCATGACTTTGTTTTATCGTCTGGAATTGAGCCATGGAATCGACTGCGAAACATCCCGTCTACCGCTGTGTTTGGTGCGGCCGAGCCGAACTTGTGGAAACAGCGGAATTCATCGACTGCACCGGCTGCCAACGGCGGTATCCGGTGCTTGCAGGCGTCCCACTTTTGGCAAAAGATTTTGCCATGGAAGCCTCGGGATATCAATTGACGAACGATCTCGCCGACAAAATCTGCGGGCAACTCGGAATTGTTCCGGACGATGCCAATCGATTGCGACTGAAAGAAATCCTCGGGCTTCA